>NZ_JAFMPV010000039.1:0-48392 GCF_049132105.1 Pseudomonas sp. NFX15 | reverse complement strand
ACTTAATGTTTTTATTTAAAATACCCTCTGAAAAGAAAGGAAACGACAGGTGCTGAAAGCGAGCTTTTTGGCCTCTGTCGTTTCCTTTCTCTGTTTTTGTCCGTGGAATGAACAATGGAAGTCAACAAAAAGCAGCTGGCTGACATTTTCGGTGCGAGTATCCGTACCATTCAGAACTGGCAGGAACAGGGAATGCCCGTTCTGCGAGGCGGTGGCAAGGGTAATGAGGTGCTTTATGACTCTGCCGCCGTCATAAAATGGTATGCCGAAAGGGATGCTGAAATTGAGAACGAAAAGCTGCGCCGGGAGGTTGAAGAACTGCGGCAGGCCAGCGAGGCAGATCTCCAGCCAGGAACTATTGAGTACGAACGCCATCGACTTACGCGTGCGCAGGCCGACGCACAGGAACTGAAGAATGCCAGAGACTCCGCTGAAGTGGTGGAAACCGCATTCTGTACTTTCGTGCTGTCGCGGATCGCAGGTGAAATTGCCAGTATTCTCGACGGGCTCCCCCTGTCGGTGCAGCGGCGTTTTCCGGAACTGGAAAACCGACATGTTGATTTCCTGAAACGGGATATCATCAAAGCCATGAACAAAGCAGCCGCGCTGGATGAACTGATACCGGGGTTGCTGAGTGAATATATCGAACAGTCAGGTTAACAGGCTGCGGCATTTTGTCCGCGCCGGGCTTCGCTCACTGTTCAGGCCGGAGCCACAGACCGCCGTTGAATGGGCGGATGCTAATTACTATCTCCCGAAAGAATCCGCATACCAGGAAGGGCGCTGGGAAACACTGCCCTTTCAGCGGGCCATCATGAATGCGATGGGCAGCGACTACATCCGTGAGGTGAATGTGGTGAAGTCTGCCCGTGTCGGTTATTCCAAAATGCTGCTGGGTGTTTATGCCTACTTTATAGAGCATAAGCAGCGCAACACCCTTATCTGGTTGCCGACGGATGGTGATGCCGAGAACTTTATGAAAACCCACGTTGAGCCGACTATTCGTGATATTCCGTCGCTGCTGGCGCTGGCCCCGTGGTATGGCAAAAAGCACCGGGATAACACGCTCACCATGAAGCGTTTCACTAATGGGCGTGGCTTCTGGTGCCTGGGCGGTAAAGCGGCAAAAAACTACCGTGAAAAGTCGGTGGATGTGGCGGGTTATGATGAACTTGCTGCTTTTGATGATGATATTGAACAGGAAGGCTCTCCGACGTTCCTGGGTGACAAGCGTATTGAAGGCTCGGTCTGGCCAAAGTCCATCCGTGGCTCCACGCCAAAAGTGAGAGGCACCTGTCAGATTGAGCGTGCAGCCAGTGAATCCCCGCATTTTATGCGTTTTCATGTTGCCTGCCCGCATTGCGGGGAGGAGCAGTATCTTAAATTTGGCGACAAAGAGACGCCGTTTGGCCTCAAATGGACGCCGGATGACCCCTCCAGCGTGTTTTATCTCTGCGAGCATAATGCCTGCGTCATCCGCCAGCAGGAGCTGGACTTTACTGATGCCCGTTATATCTGCGAAAAGACCGGGATCTGGACCCGTGATGGCATTCTCTGGTTTTCGTCATCCGGTGAAGAGATTGAGCCACCTGACAGTGTGACCTTTCACATCTGGACAGCGTACAGCCCGTTCACCACCTGGGTGCAGATTGTCAAAGACTGGATGAAAACGAAAGGGGATACGGGAAAACGTAAAACCTTCGTAAACACCACGCTCGGTGAGACGTGGGAGGCGAAAATTGGCGAACGTCCGGATGCTGAAGTGATGGCAGAGCGGAAAGAGCATTATTCAGCGCCCGTTCCTGACCGTGTGGCTTACCTGACCGCCGGTATCGACTCCCAGCTGGACCGCTACGAAATGCGCGTATGGGGATGGGGGCCGGGTGAGGAAAGCTGGCTGATTGACCGGCAGATTATTATGGGCCGCCACGACGATGAACAGACGCTGCTGCGTGTGGATGAGGCCATCAATAAAACCTATACCCGCCGGAATGGTGCAGAAATGTCGATATCCCGTATCTGCTGGGATACTGGCGGGATTGACCCGACCATTGTGTATGAACGCTCGAAAAAACATGGGCTGTTCCGGGTGATCCCCATTAAAGGGGCATCCGTCTACGGAAAGCCGGTGGCCAGCATGCCACGTAAGCGAAACAAAAACGGGGTTTACCTTACCGAAATCGGTACGGATACCGCGAAAGAGCAGATTTATAACCGCTTCACACTGACGCCGGAAGGGGATGAACCGCTTCCCGGTGCCGTTCACTTCCCGAATAACCCGGATATTTTTGATCTGACCGAAGCGCAGCAGCTGACTGCTGAAGAGCAGGTCGAAAAATGGGTGGATGGCAGGAAAAAAATACTGTGGGACAGCAAAAAGCGACGCAATGAGGCACTCGACTGCTTCGTTTATGCGCTGGCGGCGCTGCGCATCAGTATTTCCCGCTGGCAGCTGGATCTCAGTGCGCTGCTGGCGAGCCTGCAGGAAGAGGATGGTGCAGCAACCAACAAGAAAACACTGGCAGATTACGCCCGTGCCTTATCCGGAGAGGATGAATGACGCGACAGGAAGAACTTGCCGCTGCCCGTGCGGCACTGCATGACCTGATGACAGGTAAACGGGTGGCAACAGTACAGAAAGACGGACGAAGGGTGGAGTTTACGGCCACTTCCGTGTCTGACCTGAAAAAATATATTGCAGAGCTGGAAGTGCAGACCGGCATGACACAGCGACGCAGGGGACCTGCAGGATTTTATGTATGAAAACGCCCACCATTCCCACCCTTCTGGGGCCGGACGGCATGACATCGCTGCGCGAATATGCCGGTTATCACGGCGGTGGCAGCGGATTTGGAGGGCAGTTGCGGTCGTGGAACCCACCGAGTGAAAGTGTGGATGCAGCCCTGTTGCCCAACTTTACCCGTGGCAATGCCCGCGCAGACGATCTGGTACGCAATAACGGCTATGCCGCCAACGCCATCCAGCTGCATCAGGATCATATCGTCGGGTCTTTTTTCCGGCTCAGTCATCGCCCAAGCTGGCGCTATCTGGGCATCGGGGAGGAAGAAGCCCGTGCCTTTTCCCGCGAGGTTGAAGCGGCATGGAAAGAGTTTGCCGAGGATGACTGCTGCTGCATTGACGTTGAGCGAAAACGCACGTTTACCATGATGATTCGGGAAGGTGTGGCCATGCACGCCTTTAACGGTGAACTGTTCGTTCAGGCCACCTGGGATACCAGTTCGTCGCGGCTTTTCCGGACACAGTTCCGGATGGTCAGCCCGAAGCGCATCAGCAACCCGAACAATACCGGCGACAGCCGGAACTGCCGTGCCGGTGTGCAGATTAATGACAGCGGTGCGGCGCTGGGATATTACGTCAGCGAGGACGGGTATCCTGGCTGGATGCCGCAGAAATGGACATGGATACCCCGTGAGTTACCCGGCGGGCGCGCCTCGTTCATTCACGTTTTTGAACCCGTGGAGGACGGGCAGACTCGCGGTGCAAATGTGTTTTACAGCGTGATGGAGCAGATGAAGATGCTCGACACGCTGCAGAACACGCAGCTGCAGAGCGCCATTGTGAAGGCGATGTATGCCGCCACCATTGAGAGTGAGCTGGATACGCAGTCAGCGATGGATTTTATTCTGGGCGCGAACAGTCAGGAGCAGCGGGAAAGGCTGACCGGCTGGATTGGTGAAATTGCCGCGTATTACGCCGCAGCGCCGGTCCGGCTGGGAGGCGCAAAAGTACCGCACCTGATGCCGGGTGACTCACTGAACCTGCAGACGGCTCAGGATACGGATAACGGCTACTCCGTGTTTGAGCAGTCACTGCTGCGGTATATCGCTGCCGGGCTGGGTGTCTCGTATGAGCAGCTTTCCCGGAATTACGCCCAGATGAGCTACTCCACGGCACGGGCCAGTGCGAACGAGTCGTGGGCGTACTTTATGGGGCGGCGAAAATTCGTCGCATCCCGTCAGGCGAGCCAGATGTTTCTGTGCTGGCTGGAAGAGGCCATCGTTCGCCGCGTGGTGACGTTACCTTCAAAAGCGCGCTTCAGTTTTCAGGAAGCCCGCAGTGCCTGGGGGAACTGCGACTGGATAGGCTCCGGTCGTATGGCCATCGATGGTCTGAAAGAAGTTCAGGAAGCGGTGATGCTGATAGAAGCCGGACTGAGTACCTACGAGAAAGAGTGCGCAAAACGCGGTGACGACTATCAGGAAATTTTTGCCCAGCAGGTCCGTGAAACGATGGAGCGCCGTGCAGCCGGTCTTAAACCGCCCGCCTGGGCGGCTGCAGCATTTGAATCCGGGCTGCGACAATCAACAGAGGAGGAGAAGAGTGACAGCAGAGCTGCGTAATCTCCCGCATATTGCCAGCATGGCCTTTAATGAGCCGCTGATGCTTGAACCCGCCTATGCGCGGGTTTTCTTTTGTGCGCTTGCAGGCCAGCTTGGGATCAGCAGCCTGACGGATGCGGTGTCCGGCGACAGCCTGACTGCCCAGGAGGCACTCGCGACGCTGGCATTATCCGGTGATGATGACGGACCACGACAGGCCCGCAGTTATCAGGTCATGAACGGCATCGCCGTGCTGCCGGTGTCCGGCACGCTGGTCAGCCGGACGCGGGCGCTGCAGCCGTACTCGGGGATGACCGGTTACAACGGCATTATCGCCCGTCTGCAACAGGCTGCCAGCGATCCGATGGTGGACGGCATTCTGCTCGATATGGACACGCCCGGCGGGATGGTGGCGGGGGCATTTGACTGCGCTGACATCATCGCCCGTGTGCGTGACATAAAACCGGTATGGGCGCTTGCCAACGACATGAACTGCAGTGCAGGTCAGTTGCTTGCCAGTGCCGCCTCCCGGCGTCTGGTCACGCAGACCGCCCGGACAGGCTCCATCGGCGTCATGATGGCTCACAGTAATTACGGTGCTGCGCTGGAGAAACAGGGTGTGGAAATCACGCTGATTTACAGCGGCAGCCATAAGGTGGATGGCAACCCCTACAGCCATCTTCCGGATGACGTCCGGGAGACACTGCAGTCCCGGATGGACGCAACCCGCCAGATGTTTGCGCAGAAGGTGTCGGCATATACCGGCCTGTCCGTGCAGGTTGTGCTGGATACCGAGGCTGCAGTGTACAGCGGTCAGGAGGCCATTGATGCCGGACTGGCTGATGAACTTGTTAACAGCACCGATGCGATCACCGTCATGCGTGATGCACTGGATGCACGTAAATCCCGTCTCTCAGGAGGGCGAATGACCAAAGAGACTCAATCAACAACTGTTTCAGCCACTGCTTCGCAGGCTGACGTTACTGACGTGGTGCCAGCGACGGAGGGCGAGAACGCCAGCGCGGCGCAGCCGGACGTGAACGCGCAGATCACCGCAGCGGTTGCGGCAGAAAACAGCCGCATTATGGGGATCCTCAACTGTGAGGAGGCTCACGGACGCGAAGAACAGGCACGCGTGCTGGCAGAAACCCCCGGTATGACCGTGAAAACGGCCCGCCGCATTCTGGCCGCAGCACCACAGAGTGCACAGGCGCGCAGTGACACTGCGCTGGATCGTCTGATGCAGGGGGCACCGGCACCGCTGGCTGCAGGTAACCCGGCATCTGATGCCGTTAACGATTTGCTGAACACACCAGTGTAAGGGATGTTTATGACGAGCAAAGAAACCTTTACCCATTACCAGCCGCAGGGCAACAGTGACCCGGCTCATACCGCAACCGCGCCCGGCGGATTGAGTGCGAAAGCGCCTGCAATGACCCCGCTGATGCTGGACACCTCCAGCCGTAAGCTGGTTGCGTGGGATGGCACCACCGACGGTGCTGCCGTTGGCATTCTTGCGGTTGCTGCTGACCAGACCAGCACCACGCTGACGTTCTACAAGTCCGGCACGTTCCGTTATGAGGATGTGCTCTGGCCGGAGGCTGCCAGCGACGAGACGAAAAAACGGACCGCGTTTGCCGGAACGGCAATCAGCATCGTTTAACTTTACCCTTCATCACTAAAGGCCGCCTGTGCGGCTTTTTTTACGGGATTTTTTTATGTCGATGTACACAACCGCCCAACTGCTGGCGGCAAATGAGCAGAAATTTAAGTTTGATCCGCTGTTTCTGCGTCTCTTTTTCCGTGAGAGCTATCCCTTCACCACGGAGAAAGTCTATCTCTCACAAATTCCGGGACTGGTAAACATGGCGCTGTACGTTTCGCCGATTGTTTCCGGTGAGGTTATCCGTTCCCGTGGCGGCTCCACCTCTGAATTTACGCCGGGATATGTCAAGCCGAAGCATGAAGTGAATCCGCAGATGACCCTGCGTCGCCTGCCGGATGAAGATCCGCAGAATCTGGCGGACCCGGCTTACCGCCGCCGTCGCATCATCATGCAGAACATGCGTGACGAAGAGCTGGCCATTGCTCAGGTCGAAGAGATGCAGGCAGTTTCTGCCGTGCTTAAGGGCAAATACACCATGACCGGTGAAGCCTTCGATCCGGTTGAGGTGGATATGGGCCGCAGTGAGGAGAATAACATCACGCAGTCCGGCGGCACGGAGTGGAGCAAGCGTGACAAGTCCACGTATGACCCGACCGACGATATCGAAGCCTACGCGCTGAACGCCAGCGGTGTGGTGAATATCATCGTGTTCGATCCGAAAGGCTGGGCGCTGTTCCGTTCCTTCAAAGCCGTCAAGGAGAAGCTGGATACCCGTCGTGGCTCTAATTCCGAGCTGGAGACAGCGGTGAAAGACCTGGGCAAAGCGGTGTCCTATAAGGGGATGTATGGCGATGTGGCCATCGTCGTGTATTCCGGACAGTACGTGGAAAACGGCGTCAAAAAGAACTTCCTGCCGGACAACACGATGGTGCTGGGGAACACTCAGGCACGCGGTCTGCGCACCTATGGCTGCATTCAGGATGCGGACGCACAGCGCGAAGGCATTAACGCCTCTGCCCGTTACCCGAAAAACTGGGTGACCACCGGCGATCCGGCGCGTGAGTTCACCATGATTCAGTCAGCACCGCTGATGCTGCTGGCTGACCCTGATGAGTTCGTGTCCGTACAACTGGCGTAATCATGGCCCTTCGGGGCCATTGTTTCTCTGTGGAGGAGTCCATGACGAAAGATGAACTGATTGCCCGTCTCCGCTCGCTGGGTGAACAACTGAACCGTGATGTCAGCCTGACGGGGACGAAAGAAGAACTGGCGCTCCGTGTGGCAGAGCTGAAAGAGGAGCTTGATGACACGGATGAAACTGCCGGTCAGGACACCCCTCTCAGCCGGGAAAATGTGCTGACCGGACATGAAAATGAGGTGGGATCAGCGCAGCCGGATACCGTGATTCTGGATACGTCTGAACTGGTCACGGTCGTGGCACTGGTGAAGCTGCATACTGATGCACTTCACGCCACGCGGGATGAACCTGTGGCATTTGTGCTGCCGGGAACGGCGTTTCGTGTCTCTGCCGGTGTGGCAGCCGAAATGACAGAGCGCGGCCTGGCCAGAATGCAATAACGGGAGGCGCTGTGGCTGATTTCGATAACCTGTTCGATGCTGCCATTGCCCGCGCCGATGAAACGATACGCGGGTACATGGGAACGTCAGCCACCATTACATCCGGTGAGCAGTCAGGTGCGGTGATACGTGGTGTTTTTGATGACCCTGAAAATATCAGCTATGCCGGACAGGGCGTGCGCGTTGAAGGCTCCAGCCCGTCCCTGTTTGTCCGGACTGATGAGGTGCGGCAGCTGCGGCGTGGAGACACGCTGACCATCGGTGAGGAAAATTTCTGGGTAGATCGGGTTTCGCCGGATGATGGCGGAAGTTGTCATCTCTGGCTTGGACGGGGCGTACCGCCTGCCGTTAACCGTCGCCGCTGAAAGGGGGATGTATGGCCATAAAAGGTCTTGAGCAGGCCGTTGAAAACCTCAGCCGTATCAGCAAAACGGCGGTGCCTGGTGCCGCCGCAATGGCCATTAACCGCGTTGCTTCATCCGCGATATCGCAGTCGGCGTCACAGGTTGCCCGTGAGACAAAGGTACGCCGGAAACTGGTAAAGGAAAGGGCCAGGCTGAAAAGGGCCACGGTCAAAAATCCGCAGGCCAGAATCAAAGTTAACCGGGGGGATTTGCCCGTAATCAAGCTGGGTAATGCGCGGGTTGTCCTTTCGCGCCGCAGGCGTCGTAAAAAGGGGCAGCGTTCATCCCTGAAAGGTGGCGGCAGCGTGCTTGTGGTGGGTAACCGTCGTATTCCCGGCGCGTTTATTCAGCAACTGAAAAATGGCCGGTGGCATGTCATGCAGCGTGTGGCTGGGAAAAACCGTTACCCCATTGATGTGGTGAAAATCCCGATGGCGGTGCCGCTGACCACGGCGTTTAAACAAAATATTGAGCGGATACGGCGTGAACGTCTTCCGAAAGAGCTGGGCTATGCGCTGCAGCATCAACTGAGGATGGTAATAAAGCGATGAAACATACTGAACTCCGTGCAGCCGTACTGGATGCACTGGAGAAGCATGACACCGGGGCGACGTTTTTTGATGGTCGCCCCGCTGTTTTTGATGAGGCGGATTTTCCGGCAGTTGCCGTTTATCTCACCGGCGCTGAATACACGGGCGAAGAGCTGGACAGCGATACCTGGCAGGCGGAGCTGCATATCGAAGTTTTCCTGCCTGCTCAGGTGCCGGATTCAGAGCTGGATGCGTGGATGGAGTCCCGGATTTATCCGGTGATGAGCGATATCCCGGCACTGTCAGATTTGATCACCAGTATGGTGGCCAGCGGCTATGACTACCGGCGCGACGATGATGCGGGCTTGTGGAGTTCAGCCGATCTGACTTATGTCATTACCTATGAAATGTGAGGACGCTATGCCTGTACCAAATCCTACAATGCCGGTGAAAGGTGCCGGGACCACCCTGTGGGTTTATAAGGGGAGCGGTGACCCTTACGCGAATCCGCTTTCAGACGTTGACTGGTCGCGTCTGGCAAAAGTTAAAGACCTGACGCCCGGCGAACTGACCGCTGAGTCCTATGACGACAGCTATCTCGATGATGAAGATGCAGACTGGACTGCGACCGGGCAGGGGCAGAAATCTGCCGGAGATACCAGCTTCACGCTGGCGTGGATGCCCGGAGAGCAGGGGCAGCAGGCGCTGCTGGCGTGGTTTAATGAAGGCGATACCCGTGCCTATAAAATCCGCTTCCCGAACGGCACGGTCGATGTGTTCCGTGGCTGGGTCAGCAGTATCGGTAAGGCGGTGACGGCGAAGGAAGTGATCACCCGCACGGTGAAAGTCACCAATGTGGGACGTCCGTCGATGGCAGAAGATCGCAGCACGGTAACAGCGGCAACCGGCATGACCGTGACGCCTGCCAGCACCTCGGTGGTGAAAGGGCAGAGCACCACGCTGACCGTGGCCTTCCAGCCGGAGGGCGTAACCGACAAGAGCTTTCGTGCGGTGTCTGCGGATAAAACAAAAGCCACCGTGTCGGTCAGTGGTATGACCATCACCGTGAACGGCGTTGCTGCAGGCAAGGTCAACATTCCGGTTGTATCCGGTAATGGTGAGTTTGCTGCGGTTGCAGAAATTACCGTCACCGCCAGTTAATCCGGAGAGTCAGCGATGTTCCTGAAAACCGAATCATTTGAACATAACGGTGTGACCGTCACGCTTTCTGAACTGTCAGCCCTGCAGCGCATTGAGCATCTCGCCCTGATGAAACGGCAGGCAGAACAGGCGGAGTCAGACAGCAACCGGAAGTTTACTGTGGAAGACGCCATCAGAACCGGCGCGTTTCTGGTGGCGATGTCCCTGTGGCATAACCATCCGCAGAAGACGCAGATGCCGTCCATGAATGAAGCCGTTAAACAGATTGAGCAGGAAGTGCTTACCACCTGGCCCACGGAGGCAATTTCTCATGCTGAAAACGTGGTGTACCGGCTGTCTGGTATGTATGAGTTTGTGGTGAATAATGCCCCTGAACAGACAGAGGACGCCGGGCCCGCAGAGCCTGTTTCTGCGGGAAAGTGTTCGACGGTGAGCTGAGTTTTGCCCTGAAACTGGCGCGTGAGATGGGGCGACCCGACTGGCGTGCCATGCTTGCCGGGATGTCATCCACGGAGTATGCCGACTGGCACCGCTTTTACAGTACCCATTATTTTCATGATGTTCTGCTGGATATGCACTTTTCCGGGCTGACGTACACCGTGCTCAGCCTGTTTTTCAGCGATCCGGATATGCATCCGCTGGATTTCAGTCTGCTGAACCGGCGCGAGGCTGACGAAGAGCCTGAAGATGATGTGCTGATGCAGAAAGCGGCAGGGCTTGCCGGAGGTGTCCGCTTTGGCCCGGACGGGAATGAAGTTATCCCCGCTTCCCCGGATGTGGCGGACATGACGGAGGATGACGTAATGCTGATGACAGTATCAGAAGGGATCGCAGGAGGAGTCCGGTATGGCTGAACCGGTAGGCGATCTGGTCGTTGATTTGAGTCTGGATGCGGCCAGATTTGACGAGCAGATGGCCAGAGTCAGGCGTCATTTTTCTGGTACGGAAAGTGATGCGAAAAAAACAGCGGCAGTCGTTGAACAGTCGCTGAGCCGACAGGCGCTGGCTGCACAGAAAGCGGGGATTTCCGTCGGGCAGTATAAAGCCGCCATGCGTATGCTGCCTGCACAGTTCACCGACGTGGCCACGCAGCTTGCAGGCGGGCAAAGTCCGTGGCTGATCCTGCTGCAACAGGGGGGGCAGGTGAAGGACTCCTTCGGCGGGATGATCCCCATGTTCAGGGGGCTTGCCGGTGCGATCACCCTGCCGATGGTGGGGGCCACCTCGCTGGCGGTGGCGACCGGTGCGCTGGCGTATGCCTGGTATCAGGGCAACTCAACCCTGTCCGATTTCAACAAAACGCTGGTCCTTTCCGGCAATCAGGCGGGACTGACGGCAGATCGTATGCTGGTCCTGTCCAGAGCCGGGCAGGCGGCAGGGCTGACGTTTAACCAGACCAGCGAGTCACTCAGCGCACTGGTTAAGGCGGGGGTAAGCGGTGAGGCTCAGATTGCGTCCATCAGCCAGAGTGTGGCGCGTTTCTCCTCTGCATCCGGCGTGGAGGTGGACAAGGTCGCTGAAGCCTTCGGGAAGCTGACCACAGACCCGACGTCGGGGCTGACGGCGATGGCTCGCCAGTTCCATAACGTGTCGGCGGAGCAGATTGCGTATGTTGCTCAGTTGCAGCGTTCCGGCGATGAAGCCGGGGCATTGCAGGCGGCGAACGAGGCCGCAACGAAAGGGTTTGATGACCAGACCCGCCGCCTGAAAGAGAACATGGGCACGCTGGAGACCTGGGCAGACAGGACTGCGCGGGCATTCAAATCCATGTGGGATGCGGTGCTGGATATTGGTCGTCCTGATACCGCGCAGGAGATGCTGATTAAGGCAGAGGCTGCGTATAAGAAAGCAGACGACATCTGGAATCTGCGCAAGGATGATTATTTTGTTAACGATGAAGCGCGGGCGCGTTACTGGGATGATCGTGAAAAGGCCCGTCTTGCGCTTGAAGCCGCCCGAAAGAAGGCTGAGCAGCAGACTCAACAGGACAAAAATGCGCAGCAGCAGAGCGATACCGAAGCGTCACGGCTGAAATATACCGAAGAGGCGCAGAAGGCTTACGAACGGCTGCAGACGCCGCTGGAGAAATATACCGCCCGTCAGGAAGAACTGAACAAGGCACTGAAAGACGGGAAAATCCTGCAGGCGGATTACAACACGCTGATGGCGGCGGCGAAAAAGGATTATGAAGCGACGCTGAAAAAGCCGAAACAGTCCAGCGTGAAGGTGTCTGCGGGCGATCGTCAGGAAGACAGTGCTCATGCTGCCCTGCTGACGCTTCAGGCAGAACTCCGGACGCTGGAGAAGCATGCCGGAGCAAATGAGAAAATCAGCCAGCAGCGCCGGGATTTGTGGAAGGCGGAGAGTCAGTTCGCGGTACTGGAGGAGGCGGCGCAACGTCGCCAGCTGTCTGCACAGGAGAAATCCCTGCTGGCGCATAAAGATGAGACGCTGGAGTACAAACGCCAGCTGGCTGCACTTGGCGACAAGGTTACGTATCAGGAGCGCCTGAACGCGCTGGCGCAGCAGGCGGATAAATTCGCACAGCAGCAACGGGCAAAACGGGCCGCCATTGATGCGAAAAGCCGGGGGCTGACTGACCGGCAGGCAGAACGGGAAGCCACGGAACAGCGCCTGAAGGAACAGTATGGCGATAATCCGCTGGCGCTGAATAACGTCATGTCAGAGCAGAAAAAGACCTGGGCGGCTGAAGACCAGCTTCGCGGGAACTGGATGGCAGGCCTGAAGTCCGGCTGGAGTGAGTGGGAAGAGAGCGCCACGGACAGTATGTCGCAGGTAAAAAGTGCAGCCACGCAGACCTTTGATGGTATTGCACAGAATATGGCGGCGATGCTGACCGGCAGTGAGCAGAACTGGCGCAGCTTCACCCGTTCCGTGCTGTCCATGATGACAGAAATTCTGCTTAAGCAGGCAATGGTGGGGATTGTCGGGAGTATCGGCAGCGCCATTGGCGGGGCTGTTGGTGGCGGCGCATCCGCGTCAGGCGGTACAGCCATTCAGGCCGCTGCGGCGAAATTCCATTTTGCAACCGGAGGATTTACGGGAACCGGCGGCAAATATGAGCCAGCGGGGATTGTTCACCGTGGTGAGTTTGTCTTCACGAAGGAGGCAACCAGCCGGATTGGCGTGGGGAATCTTTACCGGCTGATGCGCGGCTATGCCACCGGCGGTTATGTCGGTACACCGGGCAGCATGGCAGACAGCCGGTCGCAGGCGTCCGGGACGTTTGAGCAGAATAACCATGTGGTGATTAACAACGACGGCACGAACGGGCAGATAGGTCCGGCTGCTCTGAAGGCGGTGTATGACATGGCCCGCAAGGGTGCCCGTGATGAAATTCAGACACAGATGCGTGATGGTGGCCTGTTCTCCGGAGGTGGACGATGAAGACCTTCCGCTGGAAAGTGAAACCCGGTATGGATGTGGCTTCGGTCCCTTCTGTAAGAAAGGTGCGCTTTGGTGATGGCTATTCTCAGCGAGCGCCTGCCGGGCTGAATGCCAACCTGAAAACGTACAGCGTGACGCTTTCTGTCCCCCGTGAGGAGGCCACGGTACTGGAGTCGTTTCTGGAAGAGCACGGGGGCTGGAAATCCTTTCTGTGGACGCCGCCTTATGAGTGGCGGCAGATAAAGGTGACCTGCGCAAAATGGTCGTCGCGGGTCAGTATGCTGCGTGTTGAGTTCAGCGCAGAGTTTGAACAGGTGGTGAACTGATGCAGGATATCCGGCAGGAAACACTGAATGAATGCACCCGTGCGGAGCAGTCGGCCAGCGTGGTGCTCTGGGAAATCGACCTGACAGAGGTCGGTGGAGAACGTTATTTTTTCTGTAATGAGCAGAACGAAAAAGGTGAGCCGGTCACCTGGCAGGGGCGACAGTATCAGCCGTATCCCATTCAGGGGAGCGGTTTTGAACTGAATGGCAAAGGCACCAGTACGCGCCCCACGCTGACGGTTTCTAACCTGTACGGTATGGTCACCGGGATGGCGGAAGATATGCAGAGTCTGGTCGGCGGAACGGTGGTCCGGCGTAAGGTTTACGCCCGTTTTCTGGATGCGGTGAACTTCGTCAACGGAAACAGTTACGCCGATCCGGAGCAGGAGGTGATCAGCCGCTGGCGCATTGAGCAGTGCAGCGAACTGAGCGCGGTGAGTGCCTCCTTTGTACTGTCCACGCCGACGGAAACGGATGGCGCTGTTTTTCCGGGACGTATCATGCTGGCCAACACCTGCACCTGGACCTATCGCGGTGACGAGTGCGGTTATAGCGGTCCGGCTGTCGCGGATGAATATGACCAGCCAACGTCCGATATCACGAAGGATAAATGCAGCAAATGCCTGAGCGGTTGTAAGTTCCGCAATAACGTCGGCAACTTTGGCGGCTTCCTTTCCATTAACAAACTTTCGCAGTAAATCCCATGACACAGACAGAATCAGCGATTCTGGCGCACGCCCGGCGATGTGCGCCAGCGGAGTCGTGCGGCTTCGTGGTAAGCACGCCGGAGGGGGAAAGATATTTCCCCTGCGTGAATATCTCCGGTGAGCCGGAGGCGTATTTCCGTATGTCGCCGGAAGACTGGCTGCAGGCAGAAATGCAGGGTGAGATTGTGGCGCTGGTCCACAGCCACCCCGGTGGTCTGCCCTGGCTGAGTGAGGCCGACCGGCGGCTGCAGGTGCAGAGTGATTTGCCGTGGTGGCTGGTCTGCCGGGGGACGATTCATAAGTTCCGCTGTGTGCCGCATCTCACCGGGCGGCGCTTTGAGCACGGTGTGACGGACTGTTACACACTGTTCCGGGATGCTTATCATCTGGCGGGGATTGAGATGCCGGACTTTCATCGTGAGGATGACTGGTGGCGTAACGGCCAGAATCTCTATCTGGATAATCTGGAGGCGACGGGGCTGTATCAGGTGCCGTTGTCAGCGGCACAGCCGGGCGATGTGCTGCTGTGCTGTTTTGGTTCATCAGTGCCGAATCACGCCGCAATTTACTGCGGCGACGGCGAGCTGCTGCACCATATTCCTGAACAACTGAGCAAACGAGAGAGGTACACCGACAAATGGCAGCGACGCACACACTCCCTCTGGCGTCACCGGGCATGGCGCGCATCTGCCTTTACGGGGATTTACAACGATTTGGTCGCCGCATCGACCTTCGTGTGAAAACGGGGGCTGAAGCCATCCGGGCACTGGCCACACAGCTCCCGGCGTTTCGTCAGAAACTGAGCGACGGCTGGTATCAGGTACGGATTGCCGGGCGGGACGTCAGCACGTCCGGGTTAACGGCGCAGTTACATGAGACTCTGCCTGATGGCGCTGTAATTCATATTGTTCCCAGAGTCGCCGGGGCCAAGTCAGGTGGCGTATTCCAGATTGTCCTGGGGGCTGCCGCCATTGCCGGATCATTCTTTACCGCCGGAGCCACCCTTGCAGCATGGGGGGCAGCCATTGGGGCCGGTGGTATGACCGGCATCCTGTTTTCTCTCGGTGCCAGTATGGTGCTCGGTGGTGTGGCGCAGATGCTGGCACCGAAAGCCAGAACTCCCCGTATACAGACAACGGATAACGGTAAGCAGAACACCTATTTCTCCTCACTGGATAACATGGTTGCCCAGGGCAATGTTCTGCCTGTTCTGTACGGGGAAATGCGCGTGGGGTCACGCGTGGTTTCTCAGGAGATCAGCACGGCAGACGAAGGGGACGGTGGTCAGGTTGTGGTGATTGGTCGCTGATGCAAAATGTTTTATGTGAAACCGCCTGCGGGCGGTTTTGTCATTTATGGAGCGTGAGGAATGGGTAAAGGAAGCAGTAAGGGGCATACCCCGCGCGAAGCGAAGGACAACCTGAAGTCCACGCAGTTGCTGAGTGTGATCGATGCCATCAGCGAAGGGCCGATTGAAGGTCCGGTGGATGGCTTAAAAAGCGTGCTGCTGAACAGTACGCCGGTGCTGGACACTGAGGGGAATACCAACATATCCGGTGTCACGGTGGTGTTCCGGGCTGGTGAGCAGGAGCAGACTCCGCCGGAGGGATTTGAATCCTCCGGCTCCGAGACGGTGCTGGGTACGGAAGTGAAATATGACACGCCGATCACCCGCACCATTACGTCTGCAAACATCGACCGTCTGCGCTTTACCTTCGGTGTACAGGCACTGGTGGAAACCACCTCAAAGGGTGACAGGAATCCGTCGGAAGTCCGCCTGCTGGTTCAGATACAACGTAACGGTGGCTGGGTGACGGAAAAAGACATCACCATTAAGGGCAAAACCACCTCGCAGTATCTGGCCTCGGTGGTGATGGGTAACCTGCCGCCGCGCCCGTTTAATATCCGGATGCGCAGGATGACGCCGGACAGCACCACAGACCAGCTGCAGAACAAAACGCTCTGGTCGTCATACACTGAAATCATCGATGTGAAACAGTGCTACCCGAACACGGCACTGGTCGGCGTGCAGGTGGACTCGGAGCAGTTCGGCAGCCAGCAGGTGAGCCGTAATTATCATCTGCGCGGGCGTATTCTGCAGGTGCCGTCGAACTATAACCCGCAGACGCGGCAATACAGCGGTATCTGGGACGGAACGTTTAAACCGGCATACAGCAACAACATGGCCTGGTGTCTGTGGGATATGCTGACCCATCCGCGCTACGGCATGGGGAAACGTCTTGGTGCGGCGGATGTGGATAAATGGGCGCTGTATGTCATCGGCCAGTACTGCGACCAGTCAGTGCCGGACGGCTTTGGCGGCACGGAGCCGCGCATCACCTGTAATGCGTACCTGACCACACAGCGTAAGGCGTGGGATGTGCTCAGCGATTTCTGCTCGGCGATGCGCTGTATGCCGGTATGGAACGGGCAGACGCTGACGTTCGTGCAGGACCGACCGTCGGATAAGACGTGGACCTATAACCGCAGTAATGTGGTGATGCCGGATGATGGCGCGCCGTTCCGCTACAGCTTCAGCGCCCTGAAGGACCGCCATAATGCCGTTGAGGTGAACTGGATTGACCCGAACAACGGCTGGGAGACGGCGACAGAGCTTGTTGAAGATACGCAGGCCATTGCCCGTTACGGTCGTAATGTTACGAAGATGGATGCCTTTGGCTGTACCAGCCGGGGGCAGGCACACCGCGCCGGGCTGTGGCTGATTAAAACAGAACTGCTGGAAACGCAGACCGTGGATTTCAGCGTCGGCGCAGAAGGGCTTCGCCATGTACCGGGCGATGTTATTGAAATCTGCGATGATGACTATGCCGGTATCAGCACCGGTGGTCGTGTGCTGGCGGTGAACAGCCAGACCCGGACGCTGACGCTCGACCGTGAAATCACGCTGCCATCCTCCGGTACCGCGCTGATAAGCCTGGTTGACGGAAGTGGCAATCCGGTCAGCGTGGAGGTTCAGTCCGTCACCGACGGCGTGAAGGTAAAAGTGAGCCGTGTTCCTGACGGTGTTGCTGAATACAGCGTATGGGAGCTGAAGCTGCCGACGCTGCGCCAGCGACTGTTCCGCTGCGTGAGTATCCGTGAGAACGACGACGGCACGTATGCCATCACCGCCGTGCAGCATGTGCCGGAAAAAGAGGCCATCGTGGATAACGGGGCGCACTTTGACGGCGAACAGAGTGGCACGGTGAATGGTGTCACGCCGCCAGCGGTGCAGCACCTGACCGCAGAAGTCACTGCAGACAGCGGGGAATATCAGGTGCTGGCGCGATGGGACACACCGAAGGTGGTGAAGGGCGTGAGTTTCCTGCTCCGTCTGACCGTAACAGCGGACGACGGCAGTGAGCGGCTGGTCAGCACGGCCCGGACGACGGAAACCACATACCGCTTCACGCAACTGGCGCTGGGGAACTACAGGCTGACAGTCCGGGCGGTAAATGCGTGGGGGCAGCAGGGCGATCCGGCGTCGGTATCGTTCCGGATTGCCGCACCGGCAGCACCGTCGAGGATTGAGCTGACGCCGGGCTATTTTCAGATAACCGCCACGCCGCATCTTGCCGTTTATGACCCGACGGTACAGTTTGAGTTCTGGTTCTCGGAAAAGCAGATTGCGGATATCAGACAGGTTGAAACCAGCACGCGTTATCTTGGTACGGCGCTGTACTGGATAGCCGCCAGTATCAATATCAAACCGGGCCATGATTATTACTTTTATATCCGCAGTGTGAACACCGTTGGCAAATCGGCATTCGTGGAGGCCGTCGGTCGGGCGAGCGATGATGCGGAAGGTTACCTGGATTTTTTCAAAGGCAAGATAACCGAATCCCATCTCGGCAAGGAGCTGCTGGAAAAAGTCGAGCTGACGGAGGATAACGCCAGCAGACTGGAGGAGTTTTCGAAAGAGTGGAAGGATGCCAGTGATAAGTGGAATGCCATGTGGGCTGTCAAAATTGAGCAGACCAAAGACGGCAAACATTATGTCGCGGGTATTGGCCTCAGCATGGAGGACACGGAGGAAGGCAAACTGAGCCAGTTTCTGGTTGCCGCCAATCGTATCGCATTTATTGACCCGGCAAACGGGAATGAAACGCCGATGTTTGTGGCGCAGGGCAACCAGATATTCATGAACGACGTGTTCCTGAAGCGCCTGACGGCCCCCACCATTACCAGCGGCGGCAATCCTCCGGCCTTTTCCCTGACACCGGACGGAAAGCTGACCGCTAAAAATGCGGATATCAGTGGCAGTGTGAATGCGAACTCCGGGACGCTCAGTAATGTGACGATAGCTGAAAACTGTACGATAAACGGTACGCTGAGGGCGGAAAAAATCGTCGGGGACATTGTAAAGGCGGCGAGCGCGGCTTTTCCGCGCCAGCGTGAAAGCAGTGTGGACTGGCCGTCAGGTACCCGTACTGTCACCGTGACCGATGACCATCCTTTTGATCGCCAGATAGTGGTGCTTCCGCTGACGTTTCGCGGAAGTAAGCGTACTGTCAGCGGCAGGACAACGTATTCGATGTGTTATCTGAAAGTACTGATGAACGGTGCGGTGATTTATGATGGCGCGGCGAACGAGGCGGTACAGGTGTTCTCCCGTATTGTTGACATGCCAGCGGGTCGGGGAAACGTGATCCTGACGTTCACGCTTACGTCCACACGGCATTCGGCAGATATTCCGCCGTATACGTTTGCCAGCGATGTGCAGGTTATGGTGATTAAGAAACAGGCGCTGGGCATCAGCGTGGTCTGAGTGTGTTACAGAGGTTCGTCCGGGAACGGGCGTTTTATTATAAAACAGTGAGAGGTGAACGATGCGTAATGTGTGTATTGCCGTTGCTGTCTTTGCCGCACTTGCGGTGACAGTCACTCCGGCCCGTGCGGAAGGTGGACATGGTACGTTTACGGTGGGCTATTTTCAAGTGAAACCGGGTACATTGCCGTCGTTGTCGGGCGGGGATACCGGTGTGAGTCATCTGAAAGGGATTAACGTGAAGTACCGTTATGAGCTGACGGACAGTGTGGGGGTGATGGCTTCCCTGGGGTTCGCCGCGTCGAAAAAGAGCAGCACAGTGATGACCGGGGAGGATACGTTTCACTATGAGAGCCTGCGTGGACGTTATGTGAGCGTGATGGCCGGACCGGTTTTACAAATCAGTAAGCAGGTCAGTGCGTACGCCATGGCCGGAGTGGCTCACAGTCGGTGGTCCGGCAGTACAATGGATTACCGTAAGACGGAAATCACTCCCGGGTATATGAAAGAGACGACCACTGCCAGGGACGAAAGTGCAATGCGGCATACCTCAGTGGCGTGGAGTGCAGGTATACAGATTAATCCGGCAGCGTCCGTCGTTGTTGATATTGCTTATGAAGGCTCCGGCAGTGGCGACTGGCGTACTGACGGATTCATCGTTGGGGTCGGTTATAAATTCTGATTAGCCAGGTAACACAGTGTTATGACAGCCCGCCGGAACCGGTGGGCTTTTTTGTGGGGTGAATATGGCAGTAAAGATTTCAGGAGTCCTGAAAGACGGCACAGGAAAACCGGTACAGAACTGCACCATTCAGCTGAAAGCCAGACGTAACAGCACCACGGTGGTGGTGAACACGGTGGGCTCAGAGAATCCGGATGAAGCCGGGCGTTACAGCATGGATGTGGAGTACGGTCAGTACAGTGTCATCCTGCAGGTTGACGGTTTTCCACCATCGCACGCCGGGACCATCACCGTGTATGAAGATTCACAACCGGGGACGCTGAATGATTTTCTCTGTGCCATGACGGAGGATGATGCCCGGCCGGAGGTGCTGCGTCGTCTTGAACTGATGGTGGAAGAGGTGGCGCGTAACGCGTCCGTGGTGGCACAGAGTACGGCAGACGCGAAGAAATCAGCCGGCGATGCCAGTGCATCAGCTGCTCAGGTCGCGGCCCTTGTGACTGATGCAACTGACTCAGCACGCGCCGCCAGCACGTCCGCCGGACAGGCTGCATCGTCAGCTCAGGAAGCGTCCTCCGGCGCAGAAGCGGCATCAGCAAAGGCCACTGAAGCGGAAAAAAGTGCCGCAGCCGCAGAGTCCTCAAAAAACGCGGCGGCCACCAGTGCCGGTGCGGCGAAAACGTCAGAAACGAATGCTGCAGCGTCACAACAATCAGCCGCCACGTCTGCCTCCACCGCGGCCACGAAAGCGTCAGAGGCCGCCACTTCAGCACGAGATGCGGTGGCCTCAAAAGAGGCAGCAAAATCATCAGAAACGAACGCATCATCAAGTGCCGGTCGTGCAGCTTCCTCGGCAACGGCGGCAGAAAATTCTGCCAGGGCGGCAAAAACGTCCGAGACGAATGCCAGGTCATCTGAAACAGCAGCGGAACGGAGCGCCTCTGCCGCGGCAGACGCAAAAACAGCGGCGGCGGGGAGTGCGTCAACGGCATCCACGAAGGCGACAGAGGCTGCGGGAAGTGCGGTATCAGCATCGCAGAGCAAAAGTGCGGCAGAAGCGGCGGCAATACGTGCAAAAAATTCGGCAAAACGTGCAGAAGATATAGCTTCAGCTGTCGCGCTTGAGGATGCGGACACAACGAGAAAGGGGATAGTGCAGCTCAGCAGTGCAACCAACAGCACGTCTGAAACGCTTGCTGCAACGCCAAAGGCGGTTAAGGTGGTAATGGATGAAACGAACAGAAAAGCCCACTGGACAGTCCGGCACTGACCGGAACGCCAACAGCACCAACCGCGCTCAGGGGAACAAACAATACCCAGATTGCGAACACCGCTTTTGTACTGGCCGCGATTGCAGATGTTATCGACGCGTCACCTGACGCACTGAATACGCTGAATGAACTGGCCGCAGCGCTCGGGAATGATCCAGATTTTGCTACCACCATGACTAACGCGCTTGCGGGTAAACAACCGAAGAATGCGACACTGACGGCGCTGGCAGGGCTTTCCACGGCGAAAAATAAATTACCGTATTTTGCGGAAAATGATGCCGCCAGCCTGACTGAACTGACTCAGGTTGGCAGGGATATTCTGGCAAAAAATTCCGTTGCAGATGTTCTTGAATACCTTGGGGCCGGTGAGAATTCGGCCTTTCCGGCAGGTGCGCCGATCCCGTGGCCATCAGATATCGTTCCGTCTGGCTACGTCCTGATGCAGGGGCAGGCGTTTGACAAATCAGCCTACCCAAAACTTGCTGTCGCGTATCCATCGGGTGTGCTTCCTGATATGCGAGGCTGGACAATCAAGGGGAAACCCGCCAGCGGTCGTGCTGTATTGTCTCAGGAACAGGATGGAATTAAGTCGCACACCCACAGTGCCAGTGCATCCGGTACGGATTTGGGGACGAAAACCACATCGTCGTTTGATTACGGGACGAAAACAACAGGCAGTTTCGATTACGGCACCAAATCGACGAATAACACGGGGGCTCATGCTCACAGTCTGAGCGGTTCAACAGGGGCCGCGGGTGCTCATGCCCACACAAGTGGTTTAAGGATGAACAGTTCTGGCTGGAGTCAGTATGGAACAGCAACCATTACAGGAAGTTTATCCACAGTTAAAGGAACCAGCACACAGGGTATTGCTTATTTATCGAAAACGGACAGTCAGGGCAGCCACAGTCACTCATTGTCCGGTACAGCCGTGAGTGCCGGTGCACATGCGCATACAGTTGGTATTGGTGCGCACCAGCATCCGGTTGTTATCGGTGCTCATGCCCATTCTTTCAGTATTGGTTCACACGGACACACCATCACCGTTAACGCTGCGGGTAACGCGGAAAACACCGTCAAAAACATTGCATTTAACTATATTGTGAGGCTTGCATAATGGCATTCAGAATGAGTGAACAACCACGGACCATAAAAATTTATAATCTGCTGGCCGGAACTAATGAATTTATTGGTGAAGGTGACGCATATATTCCGCCTCATACCGGTCTGCCTGCAAACAGTACCGATATTGCACCGCCAGATATTCCGGCTGGCTTTGTGGCTGTTTTCAACAGTGATGAGGCATCGTGGCATCTCGTTGAAGACCATCGGGGTAAAACCGTCTATGACGTGGCTTCCGGCGACGCGTTATTTATTTCTGAACTCGGTCCGTTACCGGAAAATTTTACCTGGTTATCGCCGGGAGGGGAATATCAGAAGTGGAACGGCACAGCCTGGGTGAAGGATACGGAAGCAGAAAAACTGTTCCGGATCCGGGAGGCGGAAGAAACAAAAAAAAGCCTGATGCAGGTAGCCAGTGAGCATATTGCGCCGCTTCAGGATGCTGCAGATCTGGAAATTGCAACGAAGGAAGAAACCTCGTTGCTGGAAGCCTGGAAGAAGTATCGGGTGTTGCTGAACCGTGTTGATACATCAACTGCACCTGATATTGAGTGGCCTGCTGTCCCTGTTATGGAGTAATCGTTTTGTGATATGCCGCAGAAACGTTGTATGAAATAACGTTCTGCGGTTAGTTAGTATATTGTAAAGCTGAGTATTGGTTTATTTGGCGATTATTATCTTCAGGAGAATAATGGAAGTTCTATGACTCAATTGTTCATAGTGTTTACATCACCGCCAATTGCTTTTAAGACTGAACGCATGAAATATGGTTTTTCGTCATGTTTTGAGTCTGCTGTTGATATTTCTAAAGTCGGTTTTTTTTCTTCGTTTTCTCTAACTATTTTCCATGAAATACATTTTTGATTATTATTTGAATCAATTCCAATTACCTGAAGTCTTTCATCTATAATTGGCATTGTATGTATTGGTTTATTGGAGTAGATGCTTGCTTTTCTGAGCCATAGCTCTGATATCCAAATGAAGCCATAGGCATTTGTTATTTTGGCTCTGTCAGCTGCATAACGCCAAAAAATATATTTATCTGCTTGATCTTCAAATGTTGTATTGATTAAATCAATTGGATGGAATTGTTTATCATAAAAAATTAATGTTTGAATGTGATAACCGTCCTTTAAAAAAGTCGTTTCTGCAAGCTTGGCTGTATAGTCAACTAACTCTTCTGTCGAAGTGATATTTTTAGGCTTATCTACCAGTTTTAGACGCTCTTTAATATCTTCAGGAATTATTTTATTGTCATATTGTATCATGCTAAATGACAATTTGCTTATGGAGTAATCTTTTAATTTTAAATAAGTTATTCTCCTGGCTTCATCAAATAAAGAGTCGAATGATGTTGGCGAAATCACATCGTCACCCATTGGATTGTTTATTTGTATGCCAAGAGAGTTACAGCAGTTATACATTCTGCCATAGATTATAGCTAAGGCATGTAATAATTCGTAATCTTTTAGCGTATTAGCGACCCATCGTCTTTCTGATTTAATAATAGATGATTCAGTTAAATATGAAGGTAATTTCTTTTGTGCAAGTCTGACTAACTTTTTTATACCAATGTTTAACATACTTTCATTTGTAATAAACTCAATGTCATTTTCTTCAATGTAAGATGAAATAAGAGTAGCCTTTGCCTCGCTATACATTTCTAAATCGCCTTGTTTTTCTATCGTATTGCGAGAATTTTTAGCCCAAGCCATTAATGGATCATTTTTCCATTTTTCAATAACATTATTGTTATACCAAATGTCATATCCTATAATCTGGTTTTTGTTTTTTTGAATAATAAATGTTACTGTTCTTGCGGTTTGGAGGAATTGATTCAAATTCAAGCGAAATAATTCAGGGTCAAAATATGTATCAATGCAGCATTTGAGCAAGTGCGATAAATCTTTAAGTCTTCTTTCCCATGGTTTTTTAGTCATAAAACTCTCCATTTTGATAGGTTGCATGCTAGATGCTGATATATTTTAGAGGTGATAAAATTAACTGCTTAACTGTCAATGTAATACAAGTTGTTTGATCTTTGCAATGATTCTTATCAGAAACCATATAGTAAATTAGTTACACAGGAAATTTTTAATATTATTATTATCATTCATTATGTATTAAAATTAGAGTTGTGGCTTGGCTCTGCTAACACGTTGCTCATAGGAGATATGGTAGAGCCGCAGACACGTCGTATGCAGGAACGTGCTGCGGCTGGCTGGTGAACTTCCGATAGTGCGGGTGTTGAATGATTTCCAGTTGCTACCGATTTTACATATTTTTTGCATGAGAGAATTTGTACCACCTCCCACCGACCATCTATGACTGTACGCCACTGTCCCTAGGACTGCTATGTGCCGGAGCGGACATTACAAACGTCCTTCTCGGTGCATGCCACTGTTGCCAATGACCTGCCTAGGAATTGGTTAGCAAGTTACTACCGGATTTTGTAAAAACAGCCCTCCTCATATAAAAAGTATTCGTTCACTTCCGATAAGCGTCGTAATTTTCTATCTTTCATCATATTCTAGATCCCTCTGAAAAAATCTTCCGAGTTTGCTAGGCACTGATACATAACTCTTTTCCAATAATTGGGGAAGTCATTCAAATCTATAATAGGTTTCAGATTTGCTTCAATAAATTCTGACTGTAGCTGCTGAAACGTTGCGGTTGAACTATATTTCCTTATAACTTTTACGAAAGAGTTTCTTTGAGTAATCACTTCACTCAAGTGCTTCCCTGCCTCCAAACGATACCTGTTAGCAATATTTAATAGCTTGAAATGATGAAGAGCTCTGTGTTTGTCTTCCTGCCTCCAGTTCGCCGGGCATTCAACATAAAAACTGATAGCACCCGGAGTTCCGGAAACGAAATTTGCATATACCCATTGCTCACGAAAAAAAATGTCCTTGTCGATATAGGGATGAATCGCTTGGTGTACCTCATCTACTGCGAAAACTTGACCTTTCTCTCCCATATTGCAGTCGCGGCACGATGGAACTAAATTAATAGGCATCACCGAAAATTCAGGATAATGTGCAATAGGAAGAAAATGATCTATATTTTTTGTCTGTCCTATATCACCACAAAATGGACATTTTTCACCTGATGAAACAAGCATGTCATCGTAATATGTTCTAGCGGGTTTGTTTTTATCTCGGAGATTATTTTCATAAAGCTTTTCTAATTTAACCTTTGTCAGGTTACCAACTACTAAGGTTGTAGGCTCAAGAGGGTGTGTCCTGTCGTAGGTAAATAACTGACCTGTCGAGCTTAATATTCTATATTGTTGTTCTTTCTGCAAAAAAGTGGGGAAGTGAGTAATGAAATTATTTCTAACATTTATCTGCATCATACCTTCCGAGCATTTATTAAGCATTTCGCTATAAGTTCTCGCTGGAAGAGGTAGTTTTTTCATTGTACTTTACCTTCATCTCTGTTCATTATCATCGCTTTTAAAACGGTTCGACCTTCTAATCCTATCTGACCATTATAATTTTTTAGAATGGTTTCATAAGAAAGCTCTGAATCAACGGACTGCGATAATAAGTGGTGGTATCCAGAATTTGTCACTTCAAGTAAAAACACCTCACGAGTTAAAACACCTAAGTTCTCACCGAATGTCTCAATATCCGGACGGATAATATTTATTGCTTCTCTTGACCGTAGGACTTTCCACATGCAGGATTTTGGAACCTCTTGCAGTACTACTGGGGAATGAGTTGCAATTATTGCTACACCATTGCGTGCATCGAGTAAGTCGCTTAATGTTCGTAAAAAAGCAGAGAGCAAAGGTGGATGCAGATGAACCTCTGGTTCATCGAATAAAACTAATGACTTTTCGCCAACGACATCTACTAATCTTGTGATAGTAAATAAAACAATTGCATGTCCAGAGCTCATTCGAAGCAGATATTTCTGGATATTGTCATAAAACAATTTAGTGAATTTATCATCGTCCACTTGAATCTGTGGTTCATTACGTCTTAACTCTTCATATTTAGAAATGAGGCTGATGAGTTCCATATTTGAAAAGTTTTCATCACTACTTAGTTTTTTGATAGCTTCAAGCCAGAGTTGTCTTTTTCTATCTACTCTCATACAACCAATAAATGCTGAAATGAATTCTAAGCGGAGATCGCCTAGTGATTTTAAACTATTGCTGGCAGCATTCTTGAGTCCAATATAAAAGTATTGTGTACCTTTTGCTGGGTCAGGTTGTTCTTTAGGAGGAGTAAAAGGATCAAATGCACTAAACGAAACTGAAACAAGCGATCGAAAATATCCCTTTGGGATTCTTGACTCGATAAGTCTATTATTTTCAGAGAAAAAATATTCATTGTTTTCTGGGTTGGTGATTGCACCAATCATTCCATTCAAAATTGTTGTTTTACCACACCCATTCCGCCCGATAAAAGCATGAATGTTCGTGCTGGGCATAGAATTAACCGTCACCTCAAAAGGTATAGTTAAATCACTGAATCCGGGAGCACTTTTTCTATTAAATGAAAAGTGGAAATCTGACAATTCTGGCAAACCATTTAACACACGTGCGAACTGTCCATGAATTTCTGAAAGAGTTACCCCTCTAAGTAATGAGGTGTTAAGGACGCTTTCATTTTCAATGTCGGCTAATCGATTTGGCCATACTACTAAATCCTGAATAGCTTTAAGAAGGTTATGTTTAAAACCATCGCTTAATTTGCTGAGATTAACATAGTAGTCAATGCTTTCACCTAAGGAAAAAAACATTTCAGGGAGTTGACTGAATTTTTTATCTATTAATGAATAAGTGCTTACTTCTTCTTTTTGACCTACAAAACCAATTTTAACATTTCCGATATCGCATTTTTCACCATGCTCATCAAAGACAGTAAGATAAAACATTGTAACAAAGGAATAGTCATTCCAACCATCTGCTCGTAGGAATGCCTTATTTTTTTCTACTGCAGGAATATACCCGCCTCTTTCAATAACACTAAACTCCAACATATAGTAACCCTTAATTTTATTAAAATAACCGCAATTTATTTGGCGGCAACACAGGATCTCTCTTTTAAGTTACTCTCTATTACATACGTTTTCCATCTAAAAATTAGTAGTATTGAACTTAACGGGGCATCGTATTGTAGTTTTCCATATTTAGCTTTCTGCTTCCTTTTGGATAACCCACTGTTATTCATGTTGCATGGTGCACTGTTTATACCAACGATATAGTCTATTAATGCATATATAGTATCGCCGAACGATTAGCTCTTCAGGCTTCTGAAGAAGCGTTTCAAGTACTAATAAGCCGATAGATAGCCACGGACTTCGTAGCCATTTTTCATAAGTGTTAACTTCCGCTCCTCGCTCATAACAGACATTCACTACAGTTATGGCGGAAAGGTATGCATGCTGGGTGTGGGGAAGTCGTGAAAGAAAAGAAGTCAGCTGCGTCGTTTGACATCACTGCTATCTTCTTACTGGTTATGCAGGTCGTAGTGGGTGGCACACAAAGCTTTGCACTGGATTGCGAGGCTTTGTGCTTCTCTGGAGTGCGACAGGTTTGATGACAAAAAATTAGCGCAAGAAGACAAAAATCACCTTGCGCTAATGCTCTGTTACAGGTCACTAATACCATCTAAGTAGTTGATTCATAGTGACTGCATATGTTGTGTTTTACAGTATTATGTAGTCTGTTTTTTATGCAAAATCTAATTTAATATATTGATATTTATATCATTTTACGTTTCTCGTTCAGCTTTTTTATACTAAGTTGGCATTATAAAAAAGCATTGCTTATCAATTTGTTGCAACGAACAGGTCACTATCAGTCAAAATAAAATCATTATTTGATTTCAATTTTGTCCCACTCCCTGCCTCTGTCATCACGATACTGTGATGCCATGGTGTCCGACTTATGCCCGAGAAGATGTTGAGCAAACTTATCGCTTATCTGCTTCTCATAGAGTCTTGCAGACAAACTGCGCAACTCGTGAAAGGTAGGCGGATCCCCTTCGAAGGAAAGACCTGATGCTTTTCGTGCGCGCATAAAATACCTTGATACTGTGCCGGATGAAAGCGGTTCGCGACGAGTAGATGCAATTATGGTTTCTCCGCCAAGAATCTCTTTGCATTTATCAAGTGTTTCCTTCATTGATATTCCGAGAGCATCAATATGCAATGCTGTTGGGATGGCAATTTTTACGCCTGTTTTGCTTTGCTCGACATAAAGATATCCATCTACGATATCAGACCACTTCATTTCGCATAAATCACCAACTCGTTGCCCGGTAACAACAGCCAGTTCCATTGCAAGTCTGAGCCAACATGGTGATGATTCTGCTGCTTGATAAATTTTCAGGTATTCGTCAGCCGTAAGTCTTGATCTCCTTACCTCTGATTTTGCTGCGCGAGTGGCAGCGACATGGTTTGTTGTTATATGGCCTTCAGCTATTGCCTCTCGGAATGCATCGCTCAGTGTTGATCTGATTAACTTGGCTGACGCCGCCTTGCCCTCGTCTATGTATCCATTGAGCATTGCCGCAATTTCTTTTGTGGTGATGTCTTCAAGTGGAGCATCAGGCAGACCCCTCCTTATTGCTTTAATTTTGCTCATGTAATTTATGAGTGTCTTCTGCTTGATTCCTCTGCTGGCCAGGATTTTTTCGTAGCGATCAAGCCATGAATGTAACGTAACGGAATTATCACTGTTGATTCTCGCTGTCAGAGGCTTGTGTTTGTGTCCTGAAAATAACTCAATGTTGGCCTGTATAGCTTCAGTGATTGCGATTCGCCTGTCTCTGCCTAATCCAAACTCTTTACCCGTCCTTGGGTCCCTGTAGCAGTAATATCCATTGTTTCTTATATAAAGGTTAGGGGGTAAATCCCGGCGCTCATGACTTCGCCTTCTTCCCATTTCTGATCCTCTTCAAAAGGCCACCTGTTACTGGTCGATTTAAGTCAACCTTTACCGCTGATTCGTGGAACAGATACTCTCTTCCATCCTTAACCGGAGGTGGGAATATCCTGCATTCCCGAACCCATCGACGAACTGTTTCAAGGCTTCTTGGACGTCGCTGGCGTGCGTTCCACTCCTGAAGTGTCAAGTACATCGCAAAGTCTCCGCAATTACACGCAAGAAAAAACCGCCATCAGGCGGCTTGGTGTTCTTTCAGTTCTTCAATTCGAATATTGGTTACGTCTGCATGTGCTATCTGCGCCCATATCATCCAGTGGTCGTAGCAGTCGTTGATGTTCTCCGCTTCGATAACTCTGTTGAATGGCTCTCCATTCCATTCTCCTGTGACTCGGAAGTGCATTTATCATCTCCATAAAACAAAACCCGCCGTAGCGAGTTCAGATAAAATAAATCCCCGCGAGTGCGAGGATTGTTATGTAATATTGGGTTTAATCATCTATATGTTTTGTACAGAGAGGGCAAGTATCGTTTCCACCGTACTCGTGATAATAATTTTGCACGGTATCAGTCATTTCTCGCACATTGCAGAATGGGGATTTGTCTTCATTAGACTTATAAACCTTCATGGAATATTTGTATGCCGACTCTATATCTATACCTTCATCTACATAAACACCTTCGTGATGTCTGCATGGAGACAAGACACCGGATCTGCACAACATTGATAACGCCCAATCTTTTTGCTCAGACTCTAACTCATTGATACTCATTTATAAACTCCTTGCAATGTATGTCGTTTCAGCTAAACGGTATCAGCAATGTTTATGTAAAGAAACAGTAAGATAATACTCAACCCGATGTTTGAGTACGGTCATCATCTGACACTACAGACTCTGGCATCGCTGTGAAGACGACGCGAAATTCAGCATTTTCACAAGCGTTATCTTTTACAAAACCGATCTCACTCTCCTTTGATGCGAATGCCAGCGTCAGACATCATATGCAGATACTCACCTGCATCCTGAACCCATTGACCTCCAACCCCGTAATAGCGATGCGTAATGATGTCGATAGTTACTAACGGGTCTTGTTCGATTAACTGCCGCAGAAACTCTTCCAGGTCACCAGTGCAGTGCTTGATAACAGGAGTCTTCCCAGGATGGCGAACAACAAGAAACTGGTTTCCGTCTTCACGGACTTCGTTGCTTTCCAGTTTAGCAATACGCTTACTCCCATCCGAGATAACACCTTCGTAATACTCACGCTGCTCGTTGAGTTTTGATTTTGCTGTTTCAAGCTCAACACGCAGTTTCCCTACTGTTAGCGCAATATCCTCGTTCTCCTGGTCGCGGCGTTTGATGTATTGCTGGTTTCTTTCCCGTTCATCCAGCAGTTCCAGCACAATCGATGGTGTTACCAATTCATGGAAAAGGTCTGCGTCAAATCCCCAGTCGTCATGCATTGCCTGCTCTGCCGCTTCACGCAGTGCCTGAGAGTTAATTTCGCTCACTTCGAACCTCTCTGTTTACTGATAAGTTCCAGATCCTCCTGGCAACTTGCACAAGTCCGACAACCCTGAACGACCAGGCGTCTTCGTTCATCTATCGGATCGCCACACTCACAACAATGAGTGGCAGATATAGCCTGGTGGTTCAGGCGGCGCATTTTTATTGCTGTGTTGCGCTGTAATTCTTCTATTTCTGATGCTGAATCAATGATGTCTGCCATCTTTCATTAATCCCTGAACTGTTGGTTAATACGCTTGAGGGTGAATGCGAATAATAAAAAAGGAGCCTGTAGCTCCCTGATGATTTTGCTTTTCATGTTCATCGTTCCTTAAAGACGCCGTTTAACATGCCGATTGCCAGGCTTAAATGAGTCGGTGTGAATCCCATCAGCGTTACCGTTTCGCGGTGCTTCTTCAGTACGCTACGGCAAATGTCATCGACGTTTTTATCCGGAAACTGCTGTCTGGCTTTTTTTGATTTCAGAATTAGCCTGACGGGCAATGCTGCGAAGGGCGTTTTCCTGCTGAGGTGTCATTGAACAAGTCCCATGTCGGCAAGCATAAGCACACAGAATATGAAGCCCGCTGCCAGAAAAATGCATTCCGTGGTTGTCATACCTGGTTTCTCTCATCTGCTTCTGCTTTCGCCACCATCATTTCCAGCTTTTGTGAAAGGGATGCGGCTAACGTATGAAATTCTTCGTCTGTTTCTACTGGTATTGGCACAAACCTGATTCCAATTTGAGCAAGGCTATGTGCCATCTCGATACTCGTTCTTAACTCAACAGAAGATGCTTTGTGCATACAGCCCCTCGTTTATTATTTATCTCCTCAGCCAGCCGCTGTGCTTTCAGTGGATTTCGGATAACAGAAAGGCCGGGAAATACCCAGCCTCGCTTTGTAACGGAGTAGACGAAAGTGATTGCGCCTACCCGGATATTATCGTGAGGATGCGTCATCGCCATTGCTCCCCAAATACAAAACCAATTTCAGCCAGTGCCTCGTCCATTTTTTCGATGAACTCCGGCACGATCTCGTCAAAACTCGCCATGTACTTTTCATCCCGCTCAATCACGACATAATGCAGGCCTTCACGCTTCATACGCGGGTCATAGTTGGCAAAGTACCAGGCATTTTTTCGCGTCACCCACATGCTGTACTGCACCTGGGCCATGTAAGCTGACTTTATGGCCTCGAAACCACCGAGCCGGAACTTCATGAAATCCCGGGAGGTAAACGGGCATTTCAGTTCAAGGCCGTTGCCGTCACTGCATAAACCATCGGGAGAGCAGGCGGTACGCATACTTTCGTCGCGATAGATGATCGGGGATTCAGTAACATTCACGCCGGAAGTGAATTCAAACAGGGTTCTGGCGTCGTTCTCGTACTGTTTTCCCCAGGCCAGTGCTTTAGCGTTAACTTCCGGAGCCACACCGGTGCAAACCTCAGCAAGCAGGGTGTGGAAGTAGGACATTTTCATGTCAGGCCACTTCTTTCCGGAGCGGGGTTTTGCTATCACGTTGTGAACTTCTGAAGCGGTGATGACGCCGAGCCGTAATTTGTGCCACGCATCATCCCCCTGTTCGACAGCTCTCACATCGATCCCGGTACGCTGCAGGATAATGTCCGGTGTCATGCTGCCACCTTCTGCTCTGCGGCTTTCTGTTTCAGGAATCCAAGAGCTTTTACTGCTTCGGCCTGTGTCAGTTCTGACGATGCACGAATGTCGCGGCGAAATATCTGGGAACAGAGCGGCAATAAGTCGTCATCCCATGTTTTATCCAGGGCGATCAGCAGAGTGTTAATCTCCTGCATGGTTTCATCGTTAACCGGAGTGATGTCGCGTTCCGGCTGACGTTCTGCAGTGTATGCAGTATTTTCGACAATGCGCTCGGCTTCATCCTTGTCATAGATACCAGCAAATCCGAAGGCCAGACGGGCACACTGAATCATGGCTTTATGACGTAACATCCGTTTGGGATGCGACTGCCACGGCCCCGTGATTTCTCTGCCTTCGCGAGTTTTGAATGGTTCGCGGCGGCATTCATCCATCCATTCGGTAACGCAGATCGGATGATTACGGTCCTTGCGGTAAATCCGGCATGTACAGGATTCATTGTCCTGCTCAAAGTCCATGCCATCAAACTGCTGGTTTTCATTGATGATGCGGGACCAGCCATCAACGCCCACCACCGGAACGATGCCATTCTGCTTATCAGGAAAGGCGTAAATTTCTTTCGTCCACGGATTAAGGCCGTACTGGTTGGCAACGATCAGTAATGCGATGAACTGCGCATCGCTGGCATCACCTTTAAATGCCGTCTGGCGAAGAGTGGTGATCAGTTCCTGTGGGTCGACAGAATCCATGCCGACACGTTCAGCCAGCTTCCCAGCCAGCGTTGCGAGTGCAGTACTCATTCGTTTTATACCTCTGAATCAATATCAACCTGGTGGTGAGCAATGGTTTCAACCATGTACCGGATGTGTTCTGCCATGCGCTCCTGAAACTCAACATCGTCATCAAACGCACGGGTAATGGATTTTTTGCTGGCCCCGTGGCGTTGCAAATGATCGATGCATAGCGATTCAAACAGGTGCTGGGGCAGGCCTTTTTCCATGTCGTCTGCCAGTTCTGCCTCTTTCTCTTCACGGGCGAGCTGCTGGTAGTGACGCGCCCAGCTCTGAGCCTCAAGACGATCCTGAATGTAATAAGCGTTCATGGCTGAACTCCTGAAATAGCTGTGAAAATATCGCCCGCGAAATGCCGGGCTGATTAGGAAAACAGGAAAGGGGGTTAGTGAATGCTTTTGCTTGATCTCAGTTTCAGTATTAATATCCATTTTTTATAAGCGTCGACGGCTTCACGAAACATCTTTTCATCGCCAATAAAAGTGGCGATAGTGAATTTAGTCTGGATAGCCATAAGTGTTTGATCCATTCTTTGGGACTCCTGGCTGATTAAGTATGTCGATAAGGCGTTTCCATCCGTCACGTAATTTACGGGTGATTCGTTCAAGTAAAGATTCGGAAGGGCAGCCAGCAACAGGCCACCCTGCAATGGCATATTGCATGGTGTGCTCCTTATTTATACATAACGAAAAACGCCTCGAGTGAAGCGTTATTGGTATGCGGTAAAACCGCACTCAGGCGGCCTTGATAGTCATATCATCTGAATCAAATATTCCTGATGTATCGATATCGGTAATTCTTATTCCTTCGCTACCATCCATTGGAGGCCATCCTTCCTGACCATTTCCATCATTCCAGTCGAACTCACACACAACACCATATGCATTTAAGTCGCTTGAAATTGCTATAAGCAGAGCATGTTGCGCCAGCATGATTAATACAGCATTTAATACAGAGCCGTGTTTATTGAGTCGGTATTCAGAGTCTGACCAGAAATTATTAATCTGGTGAAGTTTTTCCTCTGTCATTACGTCATGGTCGATTTCAATTTCTATTGATGCTTTCCAGTCGTAATCAATGATGTATTTTTTGATGTTTGACATCTGTTCATATCCTCACAGATAAAAAATCGCCCTCACACTGGAGGGCAAAGAAGATTTCCAATAATCAGAACAAGTCGGCTCCTGTTTAGTTACGAGCGACATTGCTCCGTGTATTCACTCGTTGGAATGAATACACAGTGCAGTGTTTATTCTGTTATTTATGCCAAAAATAAAGGCCACTATCAGGCAGCTTTGTTGTTCTGTTTACCAAGTTCTCTGGCAATCATTGCCGTCGTTCGTATTGCCCATTTATCGACATATTTCCCATCTTCCATTACAGGAAACATTTCTTCAGGCTTAACCATGCATTCCGATTGCAGCTTGCATCCATTGCATCGCTTGAATTGTCCACACCATTGATTTTTATCAATAGTCGTAGTCATACGGATAGTCCTGGTATTGTTCCATCACATCCTGAGGATGCTCTTCGAACTCTTCAAATTCTTCTTCCATATATCACCTTAAATAGTGGATTGCGGTAGTAAAGATTGTGCCTGTCTTTTAACCACATCAGGCTCGGTGGTTCTCGTGTACCCCTACAGCGAGAAATCGGATAAACTATTACAACCCCTACAGTTTGATGAGTATAGAAATGGATCCACTCGTTATTCTCGGACGAGTGTTCAGTAATGAACCTCTGGAGAGAACCATGTATATGATCGTTATCTGGGTTGGACTTCTGCTTTTAAGCCCAGATAACTGGCCTGAATATGTTAATGAGAGAATCGGTATTCCTCATGTGTGGCATGTTTTCGTCTTTGCTCTTGCATTTTCGCTAGCAATTAATGTGCATCGATTATCAGCTATTGCCAGCGCCAGATATAAGCGATTTAAGCTAAGAAAACGCATTAAGATGCAAAACGATAAAGTGCGATCAGTAATTCAAAACCTTACAGAAGAGCAATCTATGGTTTTGTGCGCAGCCCTTAATGAAGGCAGGAAGTATGTGGTTACATCAAAACAATTCCCATACATTAGTGAGTTGATTGAGCTTGGTGTGTTGAACAAAACTTTTTCCCGATGGAATGGAAAGCATATATTATTCCCTATTGAGGATATTTACTGGACTGAATTAGTTGCCAGCTATGATCCATATAATATTGAGATAAAGCCAAGGCCAATATCTAAGTAACTAGATAAGAGGAATCGATTTTCCCTTAATTTTCTGGCGTCCACTGCATGTTATGCCGCGTTCGCCAGGCTTGCTGTACCATGTGCGCTGATTCTTGCGCTCAATACGTTGCAGGTTGCTTTCAATCTGTTTGTGGTATTCAGCCAGCACTGTAAGGTCTATCGGATTTAGTGCGCTTTCTACTCGTGATTTCGGTTTGCGATTCAGCGAGAGAATAGGGCGGTTAACTGGTTTTGCGCTTACCCCAACCAACAGGGGATTTGCTGCTTTCCATTGAGCCTGTTTCTCTGCGCGACGTTCGCGGCGGCGTGTTTGTGCATCCATCTGGATTCTCCTGTCAGTTAGCTTTGGTGGTGTGTGGCAGTTGTAGTCCTGAACGAAAACCCCCCGCGATTGGCACATTGGCAGCTAATCCGGAATCGCACTTACGGCCAATGCTTCGTTTCGTATCACACACCCCAAAGCCTTCTGCTTTGAATGCTGCCCTTCTTCAGGGCTTAATTTTTAAGAGCGTCACCTTCATGGTGGTCAGTGCGTCCTGCTGATGTGCTCAGTATCACCGCCAGTGGTATTTATGTCAACACCGCCAGAGATAATTTATCACCGCAGATGGTTATCTGTATGTTTTTTATATGAATTTATTTTTTGCAGGGGGGCATTGTTTGGTAGGTGAGAGATCTGAATTGCTATGTTTAGTGAGTTGTATCTATTTATTTTTCAATAAATACAATTGGTTATGTGTTTTGGGGGCGATCGTGAGGCAAAGAAAACCCGGCGCTGAGGCCGGGTTATTCTTGTTCTCTGGTCAAATTATATAGTTGGAAAACAAGGATGCATATATGAATGAACGATGCAGAGGCAATGCCGATGGCGATAGTGGGTATCATGTAGCCGCTTATGCTGGAAAGAAGCAATAACCCGCAGAAAAACAAAGCTCCAAGCTCAACAAAACTAAGGGCATAGACAATAACTACCGATGTCATATACCCATACTCTCTAATCTTGGCCAGTCGGCGCGTTCTGCTTCCGATTAGAAACGTCAAGGCAGCAATCAGGATTGCAATCATGGTTCCTGCATATGATGACAATGTCGCCCCAAGACCATCTCTATGAGCTGAAAAAGAAACACCAGGAATGTAGTGGCGGAAAAGGAGATAGCAAATGCTTACGATAACGTAAGGAATTATTACTATGTAAACACCAGGCATGATTCTGTTCCGCATAATTACTCCTGATAATTAATCCTTAACTTTGCCCACCTGCCTTTTAAAACATTCCAGTATATCACTTTTCATTCTTGCGTAGCAATATGCCATCTCTTCAGCTATCTCAGCATTGGTGACCTTGTTCAGAGGCGCTGAGAGATGGCCTTTTTCTGATAGATAATGTTCTGTTAAAATATCTCCGGCCTCATCTTTTGCCCGCAGGCTAATGTCTGAAAATTGAGGTGACGGGTTAAAAATAATATCCTTGGCAACCTTTTTTATATCCCTTTTAAATTTTGGCTTAATGACTATATCCAATGAGTCAAAAAGCTCCCCTTCAATATCTGTTGCCCCTAAGACCTTTAATATATCGCCAAATACAGGTAGCTTGGCTTCTACCTTCACCGTTGTTCGGCCGATGAAATGCATATGCATAACATCGTCTTTGGTGGTTCCCCTCATCAGTGGCTCTATCTGAACGCGCTCTCCACTGCTTAATGACATTCCTTTCCCGATTAAAAAATCTGTCAGATCGGATGTGGTCGGCCCGAAAACAGTTCTGGCAAAACCAATGGTGTCGCCTTCAACAAACAAAAAAGATGGGAATCCCAATGATTCGTCATCTGCGAGGCTGTTCTTAATATCTTCAACTGAAGCTTTAGAGCGATTTATCTTCTGAACCAGACTCTTGTCATTTGTTTTGGTAAAGAGAAAAGTTTTTCCATCGATTTTATGAATATACAAATAATTGGAGCCAACCTGCAGGTGATGATTATCAGCCAGCAGAGAATTAAGGAAAACAGACAGGTTTATTGAGCGCTTATCTTTCCCTTTATTTTTGCTGCGGTAAGTCGCATAAAAACCATTCTTCATAATTCAATCCATTTACTATGTTATGTTCTGAGGGGAGTGAAAATTCCCCTAATTCGATGAAGATTCTTGCTCAATTGTTATCAGCTATGCGCCGACCAGAACACCTTGCCGATCAGCCAAACGTCTCTTCAGGCCACTGACTAGCGATAACTTTCCCCACAACGGAACAACTCTCATTGCATGGGATCATTGGGTACTGTGGGTTTAGTGGTTGTAAAAACACCTGACCGCTATCCCTGATCAGTTTCTTGAAGGTAAACTCATCACCCCCAAGTCTGGCTATGCAGAAATCACCTGGCTCAACAGCCTGCTCAGGGTCAACGAGAATTAACATTCCGTCAGGAAAGCTTGGCTTGGAGCCTGTTGGTGCGGTCATGGAATTACCTTCAACCTCAAGCCAGAATGCAGAATCACTGGCTTTTTTGGTTGTGCTTACCCATCTCTCCGCATCACCTTTGGTAAAGGTTCTAAGCTTAGGTGAGAACATCCCTGCCTGAACATGAGAAAAAACAGGGTACTCATACTCACTTCTAAGTGACGGCTGCATACTAACCGCTTCATACATCTCGTAGATTTCTCTGGCGATTGAAGGGCTAAATTCTTCAACGCTAACTTTGAGAATTTTTGTAAGCAATGCGGCGTTATAAGCATTTAATGCATTGATGCCATTAAATAAAGCACCAACGCCTGACTGCCCCATCCCCATCTTGTCTGCGACAGATTCCTGGGATAAGCCAAGTTCATTTTTCTTTTTTTCATAAATTGCTTTAAGGCGACGTGCGTCCTCAAGCTGCTCTTGTGTTAATGGTTTCTTTTTTGTGCTCATACGTTAAATCTATCACCGCAAGGGATAAATATCTAACACCGTGCGTGTTGACTATTTTACCTCTGGCGGTGATAATGGTTGCATGTACTAAGGAGGTTGTATGGAACAACGCATAACCCTGAAAGATTATGCAATGCGCTTTGGGCAAACCAAGACAGCTAAAGATCTCGGCGTATATCAAAGCGCGATCAACAAGGCCATTCATGCAGGCCGAAAGATTTTTTTAACTATAAACGCTGATGGAAGCGTTTATGCGGAAGAGGTAAAGCCCTTCCCGAGTAACAAAAAAACAACAGCATAAATAACCCCGCTCTTACACATTCCAGCCCTGAAAAAGGGCATCAAATTAAACCACACCTATGGTGTATGCATTTATTTGCATACATTCAATCAATTGTTATCTAAGGAAATACTTACATATGGTTCGTGCAAACAAACGCAACGAGGCTCTACGAATCGAGAGTGCGTTGCTTAACAAAATCGCAATGCTTGGAACTGAGAAGACAGCGGAAGCTGTGGGCGTTGATAAGTCGCAGATCAGCAGGTGGAAGAGGGACTGGATTCCAAAGTTCTCAATGCTGCTTGCTGTTCTTGAATGGGGGGTCGTTGACGACGACATGGCTCGATTGGCGCGACAAGTTGCTGCGATTCTCACCAATAAAAAACGCCCGGCGGCAACCGAGCGTTCTGAACAAATCCAGATGGAGTTCTGAGGTCATTACTGGATCTATCAACAGGAGTCATTATGACAAATACAGCAAAAATACTCAACTTCGGCAGAGGTAACTTTGCCGGACAGGAGCGTAATGTGGCAGATCTCGATGATGGTTACGCCAGACTATCAAATATGCTGCTTGAGGCTTATTCGGGCGCAGATCTGACCAAGCGACAGTTTAAAGTGCTGCTTGCCATTCTGCGTAAAACCTATGGGTGGAATAAACCAATGGACAGAATCACCGATTCTCAACTTAGCGAGATTACAAAGTTACCTGTCAAACGGTGCAATGAAGCCAAGTTAGAACTCGTCAGAATGAATATTATCAAGCAGCAAGGCGGCATGTTTGGACCAAATAAAAACATCTCAGAATGGTGCATCCCTCAAAACGAGGGAAAATCCCCTAAAACGAGGGATAAAACATCCCTCAAATTGGGGGATTGCTATCCCTCAAAACAGGGGGACACAAAAGACACTATTACAAAAGAAAAAAGAAAAGATTATTCGTCAGAGAATTCTGGCGAATCCTCTGACCAGCCAGAAAACGACCTTTCTGTGGTGAAACCGGATGCTGCAATTCAGAGCGGCAGCAAGTGGGGGACAGCAGAAGACCTGACCGCCGCAGAGTGGATGTTTGACATGGTGAAGACTATCGCACCATCAGCCAGAAAACCGAATTTTGCTGGGTGGGCTAACGATATCCGCCTGATGCGTGAACGTGACGGACGTAACCACCGCGACATGTGTGTGCTGTTCCGCTGGGCATGCCAGGACAACTTCTGGTCCGGTAACGTGCTGAGCCCGGCCAAACTCCGCGATAAGTGGACCCAACTCGAAATCAACCGTAACAAGCAACAGGCAGGCGTGACAGCCAGCAAACCAAAACTCGACCTGACAAACACAGACTGGATTTACGGGGTGGATCTATGAAAAACATCGCCGCACAGATGGTTAACTTTGACCGTGAGCAGATGCGTCGGATCGCCAACAACATGCCGGAACAGTACGACGAAAAGCCGCAGGTACAGCAGGTAGCGCAGATCATCAACGGTGTGTTCAGCCAGTTACTGGCAACTTTCCCGGCGAGCCTGGCTAACCGTGACCAGAACGAAGTGAACGAAATCCGTCGCCAGTGGGTTCTGGCTTTTCGGGAAAACGGGATCACCACGATGGAACAGGTTAACGCAGGAATGCGCGTAGCCCGTCGGCAGAATCGACCATTTCTGCCATCACCCGGGCAGTTTGTTGCATGGTGCCGGGAAGAAGCATCCGTTACCGCCGGACTGCCAAACGTCAGCGAGCTGGTTGATATGGTTTACGAGTATTGCCGGAAGCGAGGCCTGTATCCGGATGCGGAGTCTTATCCGTGGAAATCAAACGCGCACTACTGGCTGGTTACCAACCTGTATCAGAACATGCGGGCCAATGCGCTTACTGATGCGGAATTACGCCGTAAGGCCGCAGATGAGCTTGTCCATATGACTGCGAGAATTAACCGTGGTGAGGCGATCCCTGAACCAGTAAAACAACTTCCTGTCATGGGCGGTAGACCTCTAAATCGTGCACAGGCTCTGGCGAAGATCGCAGAAATCAAAGCTAAGTTCGGACTGAAAGGAGCAAGTGTATGACGGGCAAAGAGGCAATTATTCATTACCTGGGGACGCATAATAGCTTCTGTGCGCCGGACGTTGCCGCGCTAACAGGCGCAACAGTAACCAGCATAAATCAGGCCGCGGCTAAAATGGCACGGGCAGGTCTTCTGGTTATCGAAGGTAAGGTCTGGCGAACGGTGTATTACCGGTTTGCTACCAGGGAAGAACGGGAAGGAAAGATGAGCACGAACCTGGTTTTTAAGGAGTGTCGCCAGAGTGCCGCGATGAAACGGGTATTGGCGGTATATGGAGTTAAAAGATGACCATCTACATTACTGAGCTAATAACAGGCCTGCTGGTAATCGCAGGCCTTTTTATTTGGGGGAGAGGGAAGTCATGAAAAAACTAACCTTTGAAATTCGATCTCCAGCACATCAGCAAAACGCTATTCACGCAGTACAGCAAATCCTTCCAGACCCAACCAAACCAATCGTAGTAACCATTCAGGAACGCAACCGCAGCTTAGACCAAAACAGGAAGCTATGGGCCTGCTTAGGTGACGTCTCTCGTCAGGTTGAATGGCATGGTCGCTGGCTGGATGCAGAAAGCTGGAAGTGTGTGTTTACCGCAGCATTAAAGCAGCAGGATGTTGTTCCTAACCTTGCCGGGAATGGCTTTGTGGTAATAGGCCAGTCAACCAGCAGGATGCGTGTAGGCGAATTTGCGGAGCTATTAGAGCTTATACAGGCATTCGGTACAGAGCGTGGCGTTAAGTGGTCAGACGAAGCGAGACTGGCTCTGGAGTGGAAAGCGAGATGGGGAGACAGGGCTGCATGATAAATGTCGTTAGTTTCTCCGGTGGCAGGACGTCAGCATATTTGCTCTGGCTAATGGAGCAAAAGCGACGGGCAGGTAAAGACGTGCATTACGTTTTCATGGATACAGGTTGTGAACATCCAATGACATATCGGTTTGTCAGGGAAGTTGTGAAGTTCTGGGATATACCGCTCACCGTATTGCAGGTTGATATCAACCCGGAGCTTGGACAGCCAAATGGTTATACGGTATGGGAACCAAAGGATATTCAGACGCGAATGCCTGTTCTGAAGCCATTTATCGATATGGTAAAGAAATATGGCACTCCATACGTCGGCGGCGCGTTCTGCACTGACAGATTAAAACTCGTTCCCTTCACCAAATACTGTGATGACCATTTCGGGCGAGGGAATTACACCACGTGGATTGGCATCAGAGCTGATGAACCGAAGCGGCTAAAGCCAAAGCCTGGAATCAGATATCTTGCTGAACTGTCAGACTTTGAGAAGGAAGATATCCTCGCATGGTGGAAGCAACAACCATTCGATTTGCAAATACCGGAACATCTCGGTAACTGCATATTCTGCATTAAAAAATCAACGCAAAAAATCGGACTTGCCTGCAAAGATGAGGAGGGATTGCAGCGTGTTTTTAATGAGGTCATCACGGGATCCCATGTGCGTGACGGACATCGGGAAACGCCAAAGGAGATTATGTACCGAGGAAGAATGTCGCTGGACGGTATCGCGAAAATGTATTCAGAAAATGATTATCAAGCCCTGTATCAGGACATGGTACGAGCTAAAAGATTCGATACCGGCTCTTGTTCTGAGTCATGCGAAATATTTGGAGGGCAGCTTGATTTCGACTTCGGGAGGGAAGCTGCATGATGCGATGTTATCGGTGCGGTGAATGCAAAGAAGATAACCGCTTCCGACCAAATCAACCTTACTGGAATCGATGGTGTCTCCGGTGTGAAAGAACACCAACAGGGGTGTTACCACTACCGCAGGAAAAGGAGGACGTGTGGCGAGACAGCGACGAAGTATCACCGACATAATCTGCGAAAACTGCAAATACCTTCCAACGAAACGCACCAGAAATAAACCCAAGCCAATCCCAAAAGAATCTGACGTAAAAACCTTCAACTACACGGCTCACCTGTGGGATATCCGGTGGCTAAGACGTCGTGCGAGGAAAACAAGGTGATTGACCAAAATCGAAGTTACGAACAAGAAAGCGTCGAGCGAGCTTTAACGTGCGCTAACTGCGGTCAGAAGCTGCATGTGCTGGAAGTTCACGTGTGTGAGCACTGCTGCGCAGAACTGATGAGCGATCCGAATAGCTCGATGCACGAGGAAGAAGATGATGGCTAAACCAGCGCGAAGACGATGTAAAAACGATGAATGCCGGGAATGGTTTCACCCTGCATTCGCTAATCAGTGGTGGTGCTCTCCAGAGTGTGGAACCAAGATAGCACTCGAACGACGAAGTAAAGAACGCGAAAAAGCGGAAAAAGCAGCAGAGAAGAAACGACGACGAGAGGAGCAGAAACAGAAAGATAAACTTAAGATTCGAAAACTCGCCTTAAAGCCCCGCAGTTACTGGATTAAACAAGCCCAACAAGCCGTAAACGCCTTCATCAGAGAAAGAGACCGCGACTTACCATGTATCTCGTGCGGAACGCTCACGTCTGCTCAGTGGGATGCCGGACATTACCGGACAACTGCTGCGGCACCTCAACTCCGATTTAATGAACGCAATATTCACAAGCAATGCGTGGTGTGCAACCAGCACAAAAGCGGAAATCTCGTTCCGTATCGCGTCGAACTGATTAGCCGCATCGGGCAGGAAGCAGTAGACGAAATCGAATCAAACCATAACCGCCATCGCTGGACTATCGAAGAGTGCAAGGCGATCAAGGCAGAGTACCAACAGAAACTCAAAGACCTGCGAAATAGCAGAAGTGAGGCCGCATGACGTTCTCAGTAAAAACCATTCCAGACATGCTCGTTGAAACATACGGAAATCAGACAGAAGTAGCACGCAGACTGAAATGTAGTCGCGGTACGGTCAGAAAATACGTTGATGATAAAGACGGGAAAATGCACGCCATCGTCAACGACGTTCTCATGGTTCATCGCGGATGGAGTGAAAGAGATGCGCTATTACGAAAAAATTGATGGCAGCAAATACCGAAATATTTGGGTAGTTGGCGATCTGCACGGATGCTACACGAACCTGATGAACAAACTGGATACGATTGGATTCGACAACAAAAAAGACCTGCTTATCTCGGTGGGCGATTTGGTTGATCGTGGTGCAGAGAACGTTGAATGCCTGGAATTAATCACATTCCCCTGGTTCAGAGCTGTACGTGGAAACCATGAGCAAATGATGATTGATGGCTTATCAGAGCGTGGAAACGTTAATCACTGGCTGCTTAATGGCGGTGGCTGGTTCTTTAATCTCGATTACGACAAAGAAATTCTGGCTAAAGCTCTTGCCCATAAAGCAGATGAACTTCCGTTAATCATCGAACTGGTGAGCAAAGATAAAAAATATGTTATCTGCCACGCCGATTATCCCTTTGACGAATACGAGTTTGGAAAGCCAGTTGATCATCAGCAGGTAATCTGGAACCGCGAACGAATCAGCAACTCACAAAACGGGATCGTGAAAGAAATCAAAGGCGCGGACACGTTCATCTTTGGTCATACGCCAGCAGTGAAACCACTCAAGTTTGCCAACCAAATGTATATCGATACCGGCGCAGTGTTCTGCGGAAACCTAACATTGATTCAGGTACAGGGAGAAGGCGCATGAGACTCGAAAGCGTAGCTAAATTTCATTCGCCAAAAAGCCCGATGATGAGCGACTCACCACGGGCCACGGCTTCTGACTCTCTTTCCGGTACTGATGTGATGGCTGCTATGGGGATGGCGCAATCACAAGCCGGATTCGGTATGGCTGCATTCTGCGGTAAGCACGAACTCAGCCAGAACGACAAACAAAAGGCTATCAACTATCTGATGCAATTTGCACACAAGGTATCGGGGAAATACCGTGGTGTGGCAAAGCTTGAAGGAAATACTAAGGCAAAGGTACTGCAAGTGCTCGCAACATTCGCTTATGCGGATTATTGCCGTAGTGCCGCGACGCCGGGGGCAAGATGCAGAGATTGCCATGGTACAGGCCGTGCGGTTGATATTGCCAAAACAGAGCTGTGGGGGAGAGTTGTCGAGAAAGAGTGCGGAAGATGCAAAGGCGTCGGCTATTCAAGGATGCCAGCAAGCGCAGCATATCGCGCTGTGACGATGCTAATCCCAAACCTTACCCAACCCACCTGGTCACGCACTGTTAAGCCGCTGTATGACGCTCTGGTGGTGCAATGCCACAAAGAAGAGTCAATCGCAGACAACATTTTGAATGCGGTCACACGTTAGCAGCATGATTGCCACGGATGGCAACATATTAACGGCATGATATTGACTTATTGAATAAAATTGGGTAAATTTGACTCAACGATGGGTTAATTCGCTCGTTGTGGTAGTGAGATGAAAAGAGGCGGCGCTTACTACCGATTCCGCCTAGTTGGTCACTTCGACGTATCGTCTGGAACTCCAACCATCGCAGGCAGAGAGGTCTGCAAAATGCAATCCCGAAACAGTTCGCAGGTAATAGTTAGAGCCTGCATAACGGTTTCGGGATTTTTTATATCTGCACAACAGGTAAGAGCATTGAGTCGATAATCGTGAAGAGTCGGCGAGCCTGGTTAGCCAGTGCTCTTTCCGTTGTGCTGAATTAAGCGAATACCGGAAGCAGAACCGGATCACCAAATGCGTACAGGCGTCATCGCCGCCCAGCAACAGCACAACCCAAACTGAGCCGTAGCCACTGTCTGTCCTGAATTCATTAGTAATAGTTACGCTGCGGCCTTTTACACATGACCTTCGTGAAAGCGGGTGGCAGGAGGTCGCGCTAACAACCTCCTGCCGTTTTGCCCGTGCATATCGGTCACGAACAAATCTGATTACTAAACACAGTAGCCTGGATTTGTTCTATCAGTAATCGACCTTATTCCTAATTAAATAGAGCAAATCCCCTTATTGGGGGTAAGACATGAAGATGCCAGAAAAACATGACCTGTTGGCCGCCATTCTCGCGGCAAAGGAACAAGGCATCGGGGCAATCCTTGCGTTTGCAATGGCGTACCTTCGCGGCAGATATAATGGCGGTGCGTTTACAAAAACAGTAATCGACGCAACGATGTGCGCCATTATCGCCTAGTTCATTCGTGACCTTCTCGACTTCGCCGGACTAAGTAGCAATCTCGCTTATATAACGAGCGTGTTTATCGGCTACATCGGTACTGACTCGATTGGTTCGCTTATCAAACGCTTCGCTGCTAAAAAAGCCGGAGTAGAAGATGGTAGAAATCAATAATCAACGTAAGGCGTTCCTCGATATGCTGGCGTGGTCGGAGGGAACTGATAACGGACGTCAGAAAACCAGAAATCATGGTTATGACGTCATTGTAGGCGGAGAGCTATTTACTGATTACTCCGATCACCCTCGCAAACTTGTCACGCTAAACCCAAAACTCAAATCAACAGGCGCCGGACGCTACCAGCTTCTTTCCCGTTGGTGGGATGCCTACCGCAAGCAGCTTGGCCTGAAAGACTTCTCTCCGAAAAGTCAGGACGCTGTGGCATTGCAGCAGATTAAGGAGCGTGGCGCTTTACCTATGATTGATCGTGGTGATATCCGTCAGGCAATCGACCGTTGCAGCAATATCTGGGCTTCACTGCCGGGCGCTGGTTATGGTCAGTTCGAGCATAAGGCTGACAGCCTGATTGCAAAATTCAAAGAAGCGGGCGGAACGGTCAGAGAGATTGATGTATGAGCAGAGTCACCGCGATTATCTCCGCTCTGGTTATCTGCATCATCGTCTGCCTGTCATGGGCTGTTAATCATTACCGTGATAACGCCATTACCTACAAAGCCCAGCGCGACAAAAATGCCAGAGAACTGAAGCTGGCGAACGCGGCAATTACTGACATGCAGATGCGTCAGCGTGATGTTGCTGCGCTCGATGCAAAATACACGAAGGAGTTAGCTGATGCTAAAGCTGAAAATGATGCTCTGCGTGATGATGTTGCCGCTGGTCGTCGTCGGTTGCACATCAAAGCAGTCTGTCAGTCAGTGCGTGAAGCCACCACCGCCTCCGGCGTGGATAATGCAGCCTCCCCCCGACTGGCAGACACCGCTGAACGGGATTATTTCACCCTCAGAGAGAGGCTGATCACTATGCAAAAACAACTGGAAGGAACCCAGAAGTATATTAATGAGCAGTGCAGATAGAGTTGCCCATATCGATGGGCAACTCATGCAATTATTGTGAGCAATACACACGCGCTTCCAGCGGAGTATAAATGCCTAAAGTAATAAAACCGAGCAATCCATTTACGAATGTTTGCTGGGTTTCTGTTTTAACAACATTTTCTGCGCCGCCACAAATTTTGGCTGCATCGACAGTTTTCTTCTGCCCAATTCCAGAAACGAAGAAATGATGGGTGATGGTTTCCTTTGGTGCTACTGCTGCCGGTTTGTTTTGAACAGTAAACGTCTGTTGAGCACATCCTGTAATAAGCAGGGCCAGCGCAGTAGCGAGTAGCATTTTTTTCATGGTGTTATTCCCGATGCTTTTTGAAGTTCGCAGAATCGTATGTGTAGAAAATTAAACAAACCCTAAACAATGAGTTGAAATTTCATATTGTTAATATTTATTAATGTATGTCAGGTGCGATGAATCGTCATTGTATTCCCGGATTAACTATGTCCACAGCCCTGACGGGGAACTTCTCTGCGGGAGTGTCCGGGAATAATTAAAACGATGCACACAGGGTTTAGCGCGTACACGTATTGCATTATGCCAACGCCCCGGTGCTGACACGGAAGAAACCGGACGTTATGATTTAGCGTGGAAAGATTTGTGTAGTGTTCTGAATGCTCTCAGTAAATAGTAATGAATTATCAAAGGTATAGTAATATCTTTTATGTTCATGGATATTTGTAACCCATCGGAAAACTCCTGCTTTAGCAAGATTTTCCCTGTATTGCTGAAATGTGATTTCTCTTGATTTCAACCTATCATAGGACGTTTCTATAAGATGCGTGTTTCTTGAGAATTTAACATTTACAACCTTTTTAAGTCCTTTTATTAACACGGTGTTATCGTTTTCTAACACGATGTGAATATTATCTGTGGCTAGATAGTAAATATAATGTGAGACGTTGTGACGTTTTAGTTCAGAATAAAACAATTCACAGTCTAAATCTTTTCGCACTTGATCGAATATTTCTTTAAAAATGGCAACCTGAGCCATTGGTAAAACCTTCCATGTGATACGAGGGCGCGTAGTTTGCATTATCGTTTTTATCGTTTCAATCTGGTCTGACCTCCTTGTGTTTTGTTGATGATTTATGTCAAATATTAGGAATGTTTTCACTTAATAGTATTGGTTGCGTAACAAAGTGCGGTCCTGCTGGCATTCTGGAGGGAAATACAACCGACAGATGTATGTAAGGCCAACGTGCTCAAATCTTCATACAGAAAGATTTGAAGTAATATTTTAACCGCTAGATGAAGAGCAAGCGCATGGAGCGACAAAATGAATAAAGAACAATCTGCTGATGATCCCTCCGTGGATCTGATTCGTGTAAAAAATATGCTTAATAGCACCATTTCTATGAGTTACCCTGATGTTGTAATTGCATGTATAGAACATAAGGTGTCTCTGGAAGCATTCAGAGCAATTGAGGCAGCGTTGGTGAAGCACGATAATAATATGAAGGATTATTCCCTGGTGGTTGACTGATCACCATAACTGCTAATCATTCAAACTATTTAGTCTGTGACAGAGCCAACACGCAGTCTGTCACTGTCAGGAAAGTGGTAAAACTGCAACTCAATTACTGCAATGCCCTCGTAATTAAGTGAATTTACAATATCGTCCTGTTCGGAGGGAAGAACGCGGGATGTTCATTCTTCATCACTTTTAATTGATGTATATGCTCTCTTTTCTGACGTTAGTCTCCGACGGCAGGCTTCAATGACCCAGGCTGAGAAATTCCCGGACCCTTTTTGCTCAAGAGCGATGTTAATTTGTTCAATCATTTGGTTAGGAAAGCGGATGTTGCGGGTTGTTGTTCTGCGGGTTCTGTTCTTCGTTGACATGAGGTTGCCCCGTATTCAGTGTCGCTGATTTGTATTGTCTGAAGTTGTTTTTACGTTAAGTTGATGCAGATCAATTAATACGATACCTGCGTCATAATTGATTATTTGACGTGGTTTGATGGCCTCCACGCACGTTGTGATATGTAGATGATAATCATTATCAC
>NZ_JAFMPV010000038.1:0-48447 GCF_049132105.1 Pseudomonas sp. NFX15 | reverse complement strand
GAGCACGAGGTCGGCAGCCTCGCGTTTGAATTCAGGAGTAAAGGAGCGGCGTTGTTTGGTCATCTGACACCTCGATCTGGCGAGCATTCTCGCCTAAATGGGTGTCCGGTTTCATTAGACCACTACACATGGACCGCCGGCAAGTCGTGGTAAAAGCGGCAGAAACGACCCGCGCCGGGTGCGTGTTCGCCAAATCCTGCAACCTGCCCGACGCCATCATCGACTACTCCAACCCGTCGGGCATGGTGCCGACCGACAGTCTCAGGGACTACGGCGAAATAGCCTGGCTCGGCGCCCGCGACGTCGATGATGACGGCCTTCTGACGCTGGAAAGGATCAGTGGCAGCGTCGTGGCCCTAGGGGTTGGTCGCCTGGCCCTGAGTGCCCCGAATCTCGTGTCCCCGGCCATCGGCGCCGTTGGCGCGACAGCTATGGCCACCTTGGTCGGGCTGGTTGCCTTGTTCTGGACACCCAGCCTGGGCGACAGCGCCCTCTACACCGAAGACCAGTTGCGCGGCCTAAAGCAAGCCCGCACCCGCATGCGCCTGCACGTCGAGCAACAGGCCGACGGCAGCCTCAAGGGCTACGGCTTCTACACCGGCAGGAACCGCGACTGGGAAATGGTCGACGTCGTGCAACTCACCCTGCGCGGCAGCCAATACATCGCCGACCTCGGCGAAGGCATCGAACTGATCTGGACCCCGGCCGAAGACGGTACCAACACCCTTGGCATCCCCGCCCTGCAAGCCGCCCCGCAAGCCCCGCACATCTGGATTTTCCCGCCGACGAAACAGGCTGACAGCATCATCGTCGATCCGGTTTATCCGCCGGATTACAAGGATTTCATTCTGGTGTTTCCGGTGGGGACTGGGGTTCGGCCGGTTTATGTAGTAGTGAGTGTTGGCACCAGTGGTCTCACTTACCATCGACCTCCTAAGGAGCTGACAGCCTATCCTGACGCAATAAAGACCAAGTCCAAAAATCATGTCCAAGGTGGCGGAGGAGAACGTAGGCGATGGAAAGATCGTAAAGGACGTATTTACGAGTGGGACTCTATGCACGGTACCGTTGAGATATACGACAAGCAAGGTAAACACTTAGGCGAGTTTGACCATGAAACAGGAAAGCAGCTAGAGCCTGCCAAACCGGAAAGAAGGACACCGAAATGAGGAACAAACCGTGCACTTAAATATTAGCGGCTTTTTTGTTGATGACCGTGAAGATGACTCATTGCAATTCGAACTTGACATTCCAACAAATCGCGAACAAGCGATTTTAGATGTAATGAAGTGGAAAAGTCTCACTGATAGCCCCGAGGGAGAATTTTCACTTACACCAACACAAGTACAGCAAATTGAGTTTGAACTACAGATAGTTTTGCCACGCCATTTAGCATTGTATATAGGCGTAGAATCATAAGCTTGGAGGGATAAATACCTGAATCACGTAATTTACGCCTTTGATAAAAAAACTGAGGAACTGAGTTTTGAAGTCCACATCCCATCCAAAATGATCGAAAAATTGCGAAAAATAATGGGATGGGTCGAAGCAGAAGATGAAATTTACGGGTATGACCTCGACTCCCATCAAATTGAAGAATTGCAAATTATGCTTAACCGAGCTTTCCTCGATCCACAGTACCTTTTTCAGATTGTAGGGCACTCAGATGAATAACACGCCCTCCCTTTTAAGAAGTCCCTGAAAGAAAACCCCCACCTGCTCACCTGATCGGGGTTTTCTTTTGCCCATACCCTGCATGGTGCGAAACGTGGATGACTGCATTGATCTCAAGATAAACAGCGAAAATTCCTAGCGTCATCGCAGACGCGTCCTACAGCCACACTCAACCACCTTGGTTAACGTCGCGCAGCCCTCTTCCGGGGGGCTGCCGATGGACGCAACCAAGGACGAACCGTGGCTGGCAACAAGTACATTCCCCGCGTTAAAAACCCGCCGTCCGGCGACGGACATCACGTGACCTGGCGCGACATGACGGCCAGCGAACTCGCCGAACGCGAAGCCCGACAAAAGGCCTACGAGGCCATGCTCGCGCGGCAGCAAGCGCACATGGACCGCCGGCAAGTCGTGGTAAAAGCGGCAGAAACGACCCGCGCCGGGTGCGTGTTCGCCAAATCCTGCAACCTGCCCGACGCCATCATCGACTACTCCAACCCGTCGGGAATGGTGCCGACCGACAGTCTCAGGGACTACGGCGAAATAGCCTGGCTCGGCGCCCGCGACGTCGATGATGACGGTCTGCTGACGCTGGAAAGGATCAGTGGCAGCGTCGTGGCGCTGGGTGTTGGCCGCCTGGCCCTGAGTGCCTCGACTCTCGTGGCCCCGGCCATCGGCGCCGTTGGCGCGACAGCTATGGCCACCTTGGTCGGGCTGGTTGCCTTGTTCTGGACGCCCAGCCTGGGCGACAGCGCCCTCTATACCGAAGACCAGTTGCGCGGCCTAAAGCAAGCCCGCACCCGTATGCGCCTGCACGTCGAGCAACAGGCCGACGGCAGCCTCAAGGGCTACGGCTTCTACACCGGCAGGAACCGCGACTGGGAAATGGTCGACGTCGTGCAACTCACCCTGCGCGGCAGCCAATACATCGCCGACCTCGGCGAAGGCATCGAACTGATCTGGACCCCGGCCGAAGACGGCACCAACACCCTCGGCATCCCCGCCCTGCAAGCCGCCCCGCAAGCCCCGCACATCTGGATTTTCCCGCCGACGAAACAGGCTGACAGCATCATCGTCGATCCGGTTTTTCCGCCGGATTACAAGGATTTCATTCTGGTGTTTCCGGTGGGGTCGGGGGTAAGGCCGGTTTATATTGTTCTGAGTGTTCCAGGCAGGAAGCTCCCTAATCCTGAACACGACTATCACTCAGCACCAGAAACGGAAGAAATCACAGGCATTGCGGGTCTGAAAGAGACGAAAAATAAAACTCCAAAACAAGGAGGTGGAGGTCTTCGAGAGCGCTGGATTGATGCCAAAGGCAGGAGAGTTTATGAATGGGACTCACAACATGGGGAGTTGGAAGTCTATCGTGCAAGCGACGGAAGCCATCTCGGCTCGTTCGATCACATAACGGGTGAACAAAGAGGTCTGTCCAAGAAAAACCGCAACATCAAAAAATACTTGTGAGGCAATAATGGGACTAAAAGTCAGGTTGAATTGGTATAACAAAGCATCGGAAATAGCCGAAGGGAAGGAATACTCTGCCGACCTTGGCGACGACGGTTCGATAATCGATGCATTAGGTTTGATGGAAGAAAAAGAAATCTACGACGGCGGATTCGATGTTTTGGAAAGTTGGGTCACTGCACTTCAGCCGCTATTCAGGCATCAGATCGATATCAACACTTCTGATTATCAGGTTGCATTTCGATATCGACCGTGAAACATCGAATAATGGGAGTTATGAAAGGAGAGGATTTTCCTTCGTATGAGAAGCCGGTTCCTATCGCGACAGCAGAGCTAACGGTGATTATGGGGTGGTTGGAAGAGGAAGACGCCTTGCATGACTACAAGCTTACCGAGACCCAAATTCTCAAAATCGAAAACACCTGCTCTTTGAAGTTGCCTAGAGAATTTGATCTGTATTTAACATCGTCTGTTTAGCAGCGTGTCAGGCAGACAAAAAACGCATCCCTGCGCGGCAGCCAATACATCGCCGACCTCGGCGAAGGCATCGAACTGATCTGGACCCCGGCCGAAGACGGCACCAACACCCTCGACATCCCCGACAACGGGCGAACAAACCAAACCCGCAGATAGCACCAGGAAAGTGGAACCATGATCTACATAATTGAGGCCTTCGATAGAGTAAGTGAGTTCCTCGTTTTCGAAGAACAGTTACCGAAAGGATACGATCAAGAGCTGAAAGCAATTATGGGCTGGACATCAGACCAACAGGGGTGGGAAGGATACGACCTTACATCCGAACAGCTTGAGGCTCTGGAGGGAATATTGGGCAAGAAAATTCATAATCCAGCGTTGATATTCCAGCTCAGTTGCAACGTATAGAAACTGAAGCGCTCAGCCACCGGCTTCAGAAAGTAAAAACCCCGACCAGTTCACCTGATCGGGGTTTTCTTTTTCCCACCTTCCCGCTTAGTGCGAAACGCGGCTCGTGCCGTTCACACTGGAGATACGCACTCGCTCGCCCACGCGGAACACTTCGTTCGGCTGCACTTCCTGCACGTAGGCGCGCATGCTGCCGTCGTCTTCGCGCACGGTGATTTCCACGCCCTGGGTACGGGTCATGCCTTCTTCGGCGGCCGAACCGATCAGGCCGCCGGCGACTGCGCCGATGACCGCTGCAACGATACTGCCTTTGCCGCCGCCGATGGCACTGCCGCCAACGCCGCCGACCACTGCGCCTGCAGCGCCGCCAATCGGGGTCTTGGTGCCTTCGATTTTCACCGGACGCAGGGATTCGATGGTACCCATGCGAACGGTCTGCACTTTACGCGCCTCGTCACGGGAGTAGGAGTCACCGGTCAGGCTCGATTGGCAACCTGTGAGTAACATCGCCATCGTGGAAAAGGAAGCAACCAGCAGAACAGACTTACGCATAGCATTAACTCCAAAGAAACAGATAGTCATTAAACCCCGCTGCTTGACGCCTGTCACGACGCCGCCCGGATAAAATGGGTTTGATTCAGGCCTTATTAAGCGGCCTCTACGAACTCACCACACAGTAGCGGCAAAATCGCAAAACTGCGCCACGGGCCAAGGATTTTCATGGATTACTTTATCATCTTCGTCACGACCGTCGCAGGCCTGTACTTCCACGGGTGGCTGTACGTGCGGATCAGACGCTGGATGGACCGCGACCTGGCATTAGCGCTGGCGGGCAAGGATGAGCAGAAAAAAACCTTCATGCTCGAACAACTGGCGGGTGCCCAGGCGCAGAAAATCAAGCGTCGAGACCTGCCGAAGTGGCTGGAGGCCACTGCGGCAGGCTATTCCGGTCGGTAGACTGCTCAGGGTGCCAGGCGTTCAAGAATCCAGTCGGCGCCCTGCTGGCGGTAGTTGAGGCGGTCGTGCAGGCGGCTCGCACGGCCCTGCCAGAACTCGATGCGTTCCGGCAGCAGGCGATAACCGCCCCAGTGTTCAGGGCAATGAGGCTGAGAGTCGCTGAAACGTTGCTCAGTGTCCTTGAGCAGCGTTTCGAGCTCGCCACGGTCGGCGATCACCCGGCTTTGCGGCGAGGCCCAGGCCCCCAGGCGGCTGCCCAGCGGACGGACCTGGTAGTAGGCATCGGATTCCTCGGGCGAAACCTTCACCACCCGTCCTTCGATACGCACCTGACGCTCCAGCGCCGGCCAGAAGAACGTCATGGCCGCGAATGGATTCGCGGCCAGATGCTGACCCTTGGCGCTGTCGTAGTTGGTGAAGAAGGTGAAGCCCTGCGTGTCCAGGCCCTTGAGCAGCAAAATGCGACAGTGCGGTCGACCGTCCGCGTCGACGGTGGCCAGGGTCATGGCGTTGGCTTCCACTGGCGCCTGCTCGGTTTTCACCGCGTCGGCGAACCACTGGTGGAACAACGCAAATGGCTCGGCCGGGGCTTGCGCCTCGGTCAGGCCATCACGGGTGTAGTCACGACGCATATCAGCCAGGCCCTGGGTCATGGCGCATTCCTTTTGGTTAACGGATCACTGCTTCGCAGTATCGGTGCTGACGACCTTCTTGTCAGTCGTGGCGGCCTGGGCTGGCGCAGTCTTTTTCGCCGGGGTTGCTGTTTTCGCTGGCGTTTTCTTGGCTGGGGCCTTTTTCGCCGGGGCTTTTTTCGTCGCAGGTACGGTGGCCTTTGCAGCCGCTGGAGCCGGGGTCACAGGCTTGGCAACCGGCTTGACGTCAGCCGCAGCGACCATGGTCACTGGTGCCGGCGCAGGCATGTTGTATTTGCTCAGCAGCGCGACCATGGTGTTTTGCGGGGTCACCAGCAGCTCGACACGACGGTTCAGTGCACGCCCTTCGACGCTGTCGTTGGCGGCACGCGGCGCATCACCGCCCAGGCCACGCAGCATCAGGCGATCACGCTGCAACCCGCTGAGACGGAAAATCGCCGCAACGGACTGGGCACGCTCCTGGCTCAGCTTGACGTTGTCTGGTGCCGCGCCCGACGTATCGCTATGACCGAGGATCAGGATCGCAGTGTTTGGATCAGCCTCGAGGATTTTTGCCACCCGGGTGAACGGACCGAGCGTGACCGGCAGCAGCATGGCCGGACGTTTCGGGTTGAACGAGCCTTCGACCGGCGCCGTCACCACCAATACGTTTTCACGGCGTTCGAGTTGCAGATTGCTGTCCTTGACCGCCTCGCGCAGACGCGGCTCGTAGTCGTCGAGCCAAGCCTGGGTGACTTTCGGGTCAGGCATCGGCACTGCCTTGGCGGAACTCTGGTCACTACCACCGAACGGCCACCACCACTTGCTGCCGCTGTCAGTGTCAGCCTTGGCGACAGCGACCGGTTTGACTGGCGATTTTACCTCGGGCTTGACCGCAGGCTTGTCGGCGCTGTCGTCGGTGCCAAACGGCCAGTACCAGTGGCTTTCAGTCTTGGCGACAGGGGCTGCCGCGTCTTTCTGTGGAGTTTGTGCGCAACCGGTAATGGCGAAGCACAGGGCCAAGGCGAGGGTTTTATTGGAAGACATTGGGTATCCACAAAAAATGAAGTCAAAAAAATCAGGCCATGTCGGCCCGTATAAACAGACGGTTTGAAACCGAAAAGGCTATCGGGTTCCGGCCCTGGAACCCTTGAGCGGTTTTTACAGACAAGTGGCGAGGACCCGCACCAGCTTTTGCGCGCGCGGGTCCATCAAGACGTACGGTCCCAGGGTATTTGTCACAAACCCGAAGGCGACATCGTGCTCCGGGTCGGCAAAACCGATGGAGCCCCCGGCGCCCGGGTGACCAAACGCCCGCGGGCCCAGGCCAAACGTGGCATTGGGTACGTCCGGTTGATCGAGCATGCAGCCCAGGCCGAAACGGGTCTGGGTGAGTAAAGTCTTGTCCTCGCCGAGGCTGTGCTCGCGGGTCAGTTCATCGAGCATGTCGCTTTCCAGCAGGCTGCCGTCGAGCAGGCCGGCGTAGAAACCGGCCAGGCTGCGGGCATTGCCATGACCGTTAGCGGCCGGCTGTTGCATACGGCGCCACTCGGGTTTGTTGGTGCTGGTCATGATCGATGGCGGGTTGGTGAACGCCCGGGTGGTCATGGCCGTTGGCTCGCGCATGGTCACTTGCAGCAGACGCTGGGCGGCGGTGTCGCCGACGTTGCCCTTGCCGCGGGCAATGTGTGCCACGCGATAGAATTCTTCATCGGCCAGGCCGACATGGAAGTCCAGGCCCAACGGCTTGGCGATCCGCGCGACGATGGATTCACCCGGCCCCCGACCGTCAGCCCGGCGCAACAGCTCGCCGACCAGCCAGCCATAGGTGATCGCCGCATAACCGTGGCCTTCGCCCGGCGTCCACCACGGCGCTTCGGCGGCCAGGGCGTCGACCATGGTCTGCCAGTCGTAAAGGGCTTCGGGCGCGAGCAATTCGCGCAAGGCCGGCAGCCCGGCCTGATGGCAGAGCAACTGACGCAGGGTGACGGACTCTTTACCGGCGGCGGCAAATTCCGGCCAGTAGCGCGCAACCGGCGCATCCAGTTGCAGCTTGCCTTCAGCCACCAGTTGCAGCGCGGTGACCGCGGTAAAGGTCTTGGTGCAGGAGAACAGATTGGCGATGGTGTCGCTGTGCCAGGCCTCGGCGCCGTCCTTGTCAGCCGTGCCGGCCCACAGGTCGAGCACGGTTTCGCCACCGACCTGAATGCACAACGCCGCGCCGCGCTCCTGGGGATCGTCGAACAGTGCCGCGAATGCCTCACGCACGGCTTCAAACTTAAGCTCGTAATGTCCCTGAATCTGCACCCGAAACTCCCCGGATCAACGCTCTACAAAGTGGCGGGCATTGTTCCAGCCCTTAAGGGTTTTGGGAACAGGGTTGGGCTGGATGGTCAAGTTTAAAGGGAACATCCCAGGTGAACTCGCGGGCGCCTTCGCTGGCAAGCCAGCGCCTACAAGGTCGGTGGAGATCCTGGAGGCGCTGGCTTGAACGGCGAAGAACACTGTCACAGTGTGCCAGGAATCAGTGACCATTCCCCGAATGCCCGCCAGCGCCCGTCCCCGGGCCCTTGCCGGCCTCGGCCTTGCGGCCGCCCTCGGTGTCATGGCTGGCCTTGTTGGCGGCCGTCGCCGCTTTCTCGGCTTCTTTGCCCAGTTGCTCGACGGTCGCCAGATTGCTCTTGCGCACGCTGTCGACAAAGCCCTGGAACGGCAGGTCAGTGATGCCGACCAAGCCGAAATGACCGTTTTCGCCATCCAGCAGGCGCCCGGTGACCGGTTGATCCAGATATTGGAACCAGTGCACACCGACAATCGACGGCTCGCTCAAGGCCTGCTTGAGGAAATTGGCGTACGCCGGGCCGCGATCCTCTTCCTTGGCCAACGGTGTGACGCCGCCCCAGAACGGGCCGCGGTCCGCCGAACCGACGTTGAACTCGGTGATCAGCACCGGTTTGTCGAGGCTGCGTAGTTTGGCGAAGTCATAACCATCCTGCGGTTGCAGGGTGTACATGTTGAAGCTCAATACGTCGCAATACTGGGCACAGGACTCCACGGCCTCCGGTGTGCTGATGGCAAACCGTCCACCGAGCAACAGTTGGTTCGGCGCGTGCCACTTGAGCGAATCGGAAATGGTCTTGAAATAGGTGTCGGCAAAAACCTTCTGGAAGTATTTGAAGTCGGCCTCGATTTCCGGGTGCTCGGCACTTGGCAGTGGCGGCACGAACCCCGGGTCTTCCATCAATTCCCAGGCCGGCAGATCGATGCCCCAGGCTTTCGACAGCCCCGCCTGGTTGCGGTACTTGTCGCGCAGTTGCTTGAGGAACGCCCGTTTGGCCGGCACGTCGGTGGTCATTTTCAGGGTGCCGTAAGCCAGTGCATAACGGGCCTTAGGGTCGTCGCCGGGACCGGCCCAGGCCAGTTCGTTGTCGGCGTAGTAACCGATCAGCCAAGGATCGTCGCGATGGTCGCGGGCGGCAATCGCCACTGCACGCTCGGTGGCCATGGCGAAACGCGGATCGAACGGGTCAGGCATGCCGCCCCACCAGTCGGTGCCGGTGCTGATGCTGGCGTAGTCGCCGACGATCGACAGCGGCAAGGTGTACGGCACGCGGTCCGCGCTGGCCAGTGCCGGCGCGCTCCAGTTGCCAATGGTGTTGAAGCCCCAGGCTTGCAGGCGATCGAGGGTGTGGCTGGCCCAGCGCTGCTCGTCGAACGGCGCTTTGCACGGTTGCGCCGGTTTTTGCTCAGCAGCTTTCGCGACTGTCGCTTCAGTCTTCGCCGCCTCGGCGACGCCGGACTCGGCCGTCGCAGGAACAACGGGCTGCTCCGCTGCCTGGGTGGCTGCCGCTTCGCTGGCATCAGCCTTGGCCGCCGCGGCGACGCCGGCCTTGGTTTCACTGCCCAGCGCGCACGGATCGCCATTCAACCGCTGCAGGTTGGCCCCGTAGAAATCGTACCAGCGCCCGGCATTGTAGCCGCGTCCTTGATCGACGCCGTTGCCACCACGGTTGTCGCCTTCACCGAAATGAATGGCCAACGCCTCGTCCGGCTTGGGCAGGGATTGGAACATCCACTCGCGGCCGGCCACGTAGGTCTGGTTGACGTCCGCCGCCACGGTGTTCACCCCAAGGGAATAGAACGGGTGCCCTTCAGGCGTCACCAGATACCAGCGACCGTCACGTTTTTCGGTACGGAAAAAGCCGCTGGCCTTGAACGACGGGCCCTTGGTCAAGCCTCCGAATTTGTCCAGAGAAGAATTCTGACGCTCGGCCAGCCAGGATTTCAGTTGCTGCTGTTCTTTGGCGGCGGCGACTTTGAGTTGCTCGTCGCTGCCGATTTTTTCCGGCCATTTGGCGCGCGTCGACTGGCCATAGGCATCGACCAATCCGCCATACACCGCCTGGGTCACCGACTCACCATCCTGCACGCCAAAGCGCTCCAGCAGAATGCTTTGTGGCGCTTTCGGTTGATCCATCGACAGGCTCACCGACACCACTTGTTGGCGATCCAGCTCACCGGCACTGCTGGCCAGCAGCACCCGCTGACCATCGACGGTCATCGGCATCGGCGGACCGGCTTTCATGCCAAGGTTCAAGGAAGACGTTGCCTGCAACGGTACCAACAGGGTTTGCGCGGGGCCGGCTGGCAGATCGACGCGGCTGACCAGTGTCTTGCCGTCATTGCTCTGGATGGTCACGTACAGGGTCACGGCCCAGTTCATTGCGCTCTGGATCCGCAGGCTCATGACACCCGATTGCGACCAGTCCCACGCACCCGTTTGCGGGGTCAGGCGCAAGGTTGGCCGGGCGACCGGGTTGAACGTCACCCGGCGCAGCACTTCGCCCTCGGGGGTTTGCTCGGCGTTGGATTGCGGCAGGCTGGCGTCCTGGGTCGCCACCTGGACCACATCGGCGGGGCGTACAAAGTTGAACAGCGTCTGCTGGCTGGCAGGCGCGGCCAACAGCGGTGTTGCGAACATCAGGGCAAAAACAGCAGGCAGCGAGCGGCAAATCATGAGAACGAAATTCTCCCTAACGACCTTCAGTGGGCCAGTGGAAAAGCGATGGCAGAGAGATAGACAACGCGGTGGGCAAAACTGCCCACCGGTGCTTCAGGAAATTTCTCGACGGAACGGCGGCAAGGCGTTGAGGATCGCTTTCCCATAGCGCTGGGTCACCAGGCGCCGGTCGAGCAAGGTGATGGTGCCGCGGTCCTCTTCGGTACGCAGCAGGCGCCCGCAGGCCTGGACCAGCTTCAGCGAGGCGTCCGGTACGGAGATTTCCATGAACGGATTACCGCCCCGGGCTTCGATCCATTCCGACAGCGCCGCTTCGACAGGATCATCAGGGACCGAGAAGGGAATCTTGGCAATGACCACGTGCTCGCAATAGGCACCGGGCAAGTCGACCCCTTCGGCGAAACTCGCCAGGCCGAACAACACGCTGGAATCGCCGCCATCGACCCGCGCCTTGTGCTTGTTCAGGGTTTCCTGCTTCGACAGGTTGCCCTGGATGAACACTTGCTTGCGCCAGTCGCGGTCGAGGCCGTCGAACACGTCCTGCATCTGTTTGCGCGAGGAAAACAGCACCAGCGTGCCTCGCGAGCCTTCGACCAGTTCCGGCAAATCACGGATGATCGCGGCGGTGTGCGCCGCGGCATCACGCGGGTCGGCGTTGAGGTTCGGCACGCGCAACACGCCGGCATCGGCATGATGGAATGGGCTTGGCACCACAGCGGTCACGGCTTTTTTCGGCAGGCCGGCGCGCATGCGGAAGCGGTCGAAGGTGCCGAGGGCGGTCAGGGTCGCCGACGTCACCAGGCAGCCATAGGCCACGTTCCACAGATTGCGCCGCAACATCTCAGCCGCAAGTATCGGGCTGGCGTTGACTTCGATGTCGAACAGCGAGCCGCTTTCAGCCAGGGTCAGCCAGCGCGCCATCGGCGGGTTGTCTTCCGGGTCTTCGACGGTGAAGGCGGTCCACAACTCCCAGTTGCCGGATGAGCGCGACAACAGGCTACCGAACAGTGGGTACCATTCTTCGGCCTGATTGCTGGCAATGCCGATGTTGACCTCCCCGTCCATACCTTCCTTGAGCAAATCGGTCAGGCGGGTGAACAGGTCGGTCAGGCGCGCGAAGCCTTTCTTCAACTCGATGCCCATCTCACGCATGTGCTCGGGAATCACCCCGCCGACGAAACGATGACGCGGGCGCTCGCGGCCTTCGACGTCTTCGCCGGGCTTGAAGTCGGCGACCTGCTCGCACGCGGTGAACATGAATTGTTGTTGGGTCTTGATCTCCCGCGCCAGCTCCGGCACCTGCTCGATCAGCTTGCCCAAGTCCCCTGGTAACGGGTGTTGCGCCAGCAACTTGGTGAGGTTCTTGGCGGTGGTTTCCAGCCAGTCGGCGGTGGAACGCAGGCGCGTGTAATGGGCGAAGTGGCCGATGGCCTTGTCCGGCAGGTGGTGGCCTTCGTCGAACACATAGAGGGTGTCGCGCGGGTCCGGCAACACGGCGCCACCGCCCAGGGCCAGGTCGGCCAGGACCATGTCGTGGTTGGTGACGATCACGTCGACCTTGCCCATGCCTTCGCGGGCCTTATAAAAGGCGCACTGGCCGAAGTTCGGGCAATGGCGGTTGGTGCACTGGCTGTGATCGGTGGTCAGGCGCGCCCAGTCGGCGTCTTCCAGCGCGGTGGACCAACTGTCGCGGTCGCCGTCCCACTTATTGCCGGCGAGCTTCTCGATCATGCTGGTGAACAGCTTCTGGCTGGCCTCGTCGACCTCGATCTTGAAGCCTTCTTCCTCGAATAACTGCGCGGTGGCGGTCTGCGCGTGGCCTTCCTGCAACAGCATGTCGAGTTTGGACAGGCACATGTAGCGCCCGCGCCCCTTGGCCAGGGCGAAGCTGAAGTTCAGCCCGCTGTTGCGCATCAGGTCGGGCAGGTCCTTGTAGACGATCTGCTCTTGCAGGGCGACGGTGGCCGTGGCGATCACCAGGCGTTTGCCGGCGGCCTTGGCCGTCGGGATCGCCGCCAGGCTGTAGGCCACGGTCTTGCCGGTACCGGTGCCGGCTTCCACCGCGACAATCGCGGGGTCGCCACTGCGCCGGCCTTCGTCGTCGGTGTCGATGTCACCCAGGACCTTGGCGATTTCAGCGATCATCAGGCGTTGGCCGTAGCGCGGCTTGAGGCTCTTGGCTTCGAGAAAACGCGAGTAGGCGCCCTGGATCGTGGTTTTGAGTTCGGTGCTGATCATTGTTTGTCGGGCGCAAAAAACGCTGGATAAATTTTCAGTGGTTCGGATCGGCGGGTATCATAACCCGCGAATCAATCCCGCGCAGAACGGAGTGCCCCAATGACACCTTTTAGCCTCATTTATAGCCTGCATGTAATGGCCGCCCTGATCTGGGTCGGCGGCATGTTTTTCGCCTGGATGGTCCTGCGCCCCGCGGCGATCAAGGCACTTGAAGGCCCTGCCCGGTTGAAGCTGTGGGTAGAAGTGTTTCAAGGTTTTTTTCGCTGGGTCTGGGTGGCGGTCGTGCTGTTGCCGGTCAGTGGCGTGGGCATGTTGCATATGCACTTCAACGGCTTTGAAACCGCGCCGCGCTATGTGCAGGTGATGATGGGCTTGTACGTGGTGATGACGGCGCTGTTTATCCGCATTCAGGCGTTGATGCTGCCGGAGTTGCGTACGGCCGTGGCCGCACAGGATTGGCCAGCCGGGGCCGCGATACTGGGGCGGATTCGCCGGTTGGTGGGGATCAATTTGCTGGTGGGGTTGGCGCTGGTGGCGATTGCTACGGCTCGGCCGATGTTTTAAAAGCTTAGCGGGCAAGCCAGCTCCTACATCTAGTGGATCACTGAACCCTGTAGGAGCGGGCTTGCCCGCGAAGGCAATTGCCCAGCTAATAAAGATCTAAAGGGTTACAAGCGCTGCACCGTCACCGCACCCGCCGCACCTTGGAGCCCAGGCTGTCCGTCGACGCCAGGCTTGCCGCTCTTGCCGCCATCGGCCTTGTAGACCAGGCACCCCTTGGCCTTGCCACCCGCGCCGGGCTTGCCGCCAGGGCCGGCCAGGCCGCCGGCACCGCCGGCCACTTGCACCTTGATCCGGTCTGCCGGGTAGTCATGCGGCACGGCCAGTTTGACCAGCGCGCCCGGTGCACCTGCTTGTCCGTCACTGCCGTTGCTGCCATCGGCACCATGACCGGCCTGGCCCCAGGTGCAGCCCGGGTCCTGGCCATTGCCACCGTCGAGGCCGACGAATCCTGGTGCGCCTGCGCCACCCCGCGCATCCACCAGCAATTGCGGCGCGGTCAGGGCCTTGATCTGCAAGTCGAGGTTACGCCCGGCGCGGGCGGCCTTCTGGTAAGTCCCCGGCGCACCGCGTGCGGTGATCTGGCTGCCTTCGGACAACTCGGCGCGATGGACCTTCAATGCCAGCGCCTGCTCCCCGGGCACGATGGCGATGCGTGCCTCACGGCCAAGGTGCAATTCGCCCACGGTGACTTCGGTCACGTTCGAGGGAATCAGCAAAGTGCCGTAGTCGGCCACTTCCAGACGTTCCAGTTGCAGGGTGCTGGCGGTGTTGGGCAAACGCATCAGCGAATTGATTTCAACGCTCACCACCTGCGCACTGGCCAATGGACTGATGAGAACGGCGAGCAGACAGAGTTTACGCATGGGAAGCCTTCGAAGCGGTGGGGGCAGGAATGGTTTGCAGGTGGAAGACGCCGAAAATGACGATCTTCAGGCGGTCAAGCCACGGATGGGCGCGACCACGCAGGCTGCGATAGCACAGCAAGGCTTCCAGAAGATGAATGCCCCCCAGCACGCCGCCGGCCAGATTGACCATCGGGTGCAGCGGGTAGACGAATGGCGTGAGCAGATTGATCAGCACCACCAACCAGAACGCCAGGGTCAATAACCGCCCCAGCCCCCATAAAACTTTCATACGCTGCCCCGATAAGAATTATTGTTTGCGCGCACAGTAACGGCTTCCACGCGGGATAAGCCAGAGGGCAATGGAAAATTCTTCATGAACGCCGCCGAACGGCCGTCGCGGCGCACAAATGTGTCGCCCGACGGCTCTAGCGCTAGGGTCAGCGGTTTATGTGCAGTTCCACGCGACGGTTTTTCGCACGACCTTCGTCCGACGCGTTGTCGGCGATCGGCTGGCTCTCGCCCTTGCCTTCGCTGGTGACTTTGTTTGGCGCCACGCCCTGGCTGATCAGATATTCCGCCACGCTGCTGGCACGTCGTTCCGACAGGGCCTGGTTATAGGCATCCGAACCGACACTGTCGGTATGACCCACCACCTTGATACTGACCACACTGGCGTCTTCGAACTTGCTCATCAACGCATCCAGTTTGCTCTTCGCCGTCGGAGTCAGGTCGGATTGGTTGAAGGCAAACAGCACGTCGCCGGCATCGCTCAGGGTGATGACTTCGGACTGCACCGGTTCAGGCGTGGCGCTGACCGGATACTGCGGCAATGGACAACCGCGATGATCGACCGGGGTATTGGCCGGTGTATCGGGGCAACGGTCACGTCGGTCGAATACGCCGTCGCCGTCTTCGTCGCCATCCTGGGCATAACAGATCAAGCCACCGGAAAGGATCCCCAGCGCCGCGCCACCCGCGGCCCAACCGCCACTTTCGATTGCGCCCAGGCCACCGCCGACCAGGCCGCCGATGAGGCTGCAGATTGGCCAGGTGCGTTGATTGAGGGGGGCAGTGCCATCGCTGTGGGTCGCGCAGCCGCTCAAGAGGCTGCCCAGTAGCAGAACCGGCAAGACGGTCCTTGTGAGAACGGTCATATTGAAAGCTCCTGTGTCACCGGCCAATACCGGTTACACAGGAGTAAAGACCCGCATCCGCGACTGCACAAGGCGCGGATGCGAGGGGGACTTAACGCTCGATCTTGATTTCCGTACGACGGTTTTGTGCACGGCCGTCGGCGGTTTTATTGTCAGCAACCGGCTGGCTTTCACCTGCACCGACAACCGACACGAAGTTGCTGCGCGGCACGCCTTGCTCAATGAGGTACTCAACGACCGAGTGCGCGCGTTTGTCTGACAGTTTTTGGTTGTAGGCGTCGCTGCCTACGCTGTCGGTATGGCCAGTGACGGTCATTCGGGCCGTTGGCGCTTCCGCTTTCAGGCGAGTGGCAATCTTGTCGAGTACTTGTTTGTCGGAAGGCGTGAGCGTGGCTTTATCGAACTGGAAGTGAACATCGCGGATAACAATGGTTTCTTCCTTGACCACAACCGCTTCTTCGACCACAGGTGCTGGTGGTGGGCAACCGTTGGCATCGACCTGAACGCCTTTAGGCGTGTGCGGGCACTTGTCGCGACTGTCCGGCACACCATCGCCGTCTTCGTCGCCATCACCGTGAACCCAGCAATAAGCCGCTGCCGTACCGCCAACGAGCAAAGCGCCATACCCTGCCCATGCCGAGCTTTCGGTCGCACCGAGGCCCGCGCCCACAACACCACCGACTGCCGCACACGTCGGCCAGTCGGTTTTCTGCAAACCTGCGCAACCAGTCAAGACACTGGTTAGCAGAACCAAGGGTAATGCTGTCCGAACTATGCTCATCTAGTTTTCTCCTGAAGGATCGGCTTAGAACCGATTCAGGTAGTAAAGACCCGAGTATTAAACTCCGCCAGCAATAGGCCATGCTGTTTATTCACCTAATAACGACAGGTTGGCGCTTTTGCCGCCCAGGCGCTCTAGGCCCGAACGAACGGGCAGGCTAGTCTTGGCAGATCTGATTGAGGAACTTCGATGATTGCAGCTATTTCTTCACGCACGCCGCAGCAGGCACTGGCCGCTTTGCTTGACCGATATGCCCCCGCGCGACTGTTGTTGATCGGCGCCAGCGAGTTCCCGGCACTGGAAGCGTTCAAGCTCGCGCACCCGGACTGCAACGTGGCTTTCGCGGCGCCCGGACCGTTGCCAGCCGAGTTGGCAGCCCGCCGGTTCGACCTGGCCCTGGTGGTCGATTGCCTGGAGCATTTGCCCAAGCGCGACGGGTTGAACCTGCTCGGTGGCATTCGAAATCTCAACGCCAGCCGCATTGCCGTGTTGGCGGATCTGCCAGCCTGTGGTTGGCAGGAAACAGACTTTTTCTCCCTGGCCCTGCAAGCCAGCGAACGTTTTCAACGGGACGAACAGGTCCTGACCCTGTTCACCTACGATCTGCTTGAATACAAACAAGTCCCCGACTGGCTTAATTCACGCTTCTGGGCCAATCCGGAAAACTTCGGGAAATACTGGTGGTAATGCAATGAGTACATCCATTTGCCCCTGTGGCAGCGGTACCCTGCTGGACGCCTGCTGCGGTCACTATCATGCCGGGCACCCAGCGCCGTGTGCCGAAGCCTTGATGCGCTCACGCTACAGCGCCTATGTGCTGGGGCTGGTCGACTATCTGGTGGCCACCACCCTGCCCGCCCAGCAGGCCGGCCTGGACCGACAATCGATCAGTGACTGGAGCGCACAAAGCACCTGGCTTGGCCTTGAAGTGGAAGGCTCCGAAGTGCTGGGCGGCCAGCCTGAACATGCATTCGTGACATTTACTGCGCGCTGGCACGACAGCAACGGCGAGCATAGTCATCGAGAGCGCTCATCGTTCGTGCAGAGCACCGGGCGCTGGTATTTCATTGATCCCACCGTGGCGCTCAAGCTCGGCCGCAATGACGCCTGCCCGTGCGCCAGCGGGCAGAAATTCAAGAAGTGCTGTGCGGGGTATTTCAGCAGTTAGGACATGGCGTGGCCACCCACCCCGCAGGCGCTGCCGAAGGCTGCGATCTTTTGGGTCTATGCTGGGCTCAAGGGAGAGACACCACGATGATCATCCACCGCAGCGCCCGCTATCTGCTGACCGTGTTTCTGGCACTGGGCCTCGGAGGCTGCGCGTCGTGGTTCGGTGACGACGAGCCGGACCCCGAGGTCCACCTGGTGAAAATCGAAGTGGTGCGCGCCAAGATGCTGGAGCAGAAATTCCTCCTGCACTTTCGCGTCGACAACCCCAACGACAGTGACCTGACCATCCGCAGCCTGGAGTATCGCGTTCACTTGGGCGACATCCTGCTGGCCGACGGCGAATACGAACACTGGTTCACGGTCGGCCCCAAGCACAGTGCCTACTTCAAGGTGCCGATCCGTACCAACCTGTGGTCGAAGCTGCGGGACCTGGTGAAAATGCTGAAAAAACCCGATCAACCCATCCCCTATCGTCTGGAAGGTGAACTGGAAACCGGTATTTTCATCGCCCACTACGTGCACCTGGCGCGCAATGGCGTGATAATCCCCGCCGATTTAATTCCGGAGCAACACCGATGACCCAGCAACCCCACGTCCACGGCCCTGACTGCAATCACGATCATGACCATCACCAGCATGATCACGACCACGGTCATGTCCACGGTCCGAACTGCGGCCACGCTCACCAGGAACCGGTGCGCAACGCCATGAAAGACGTCGGCCGCAACGACCCTTGCCCTTGTGGCAACGGCAAGAAATTCAAGAAGTGCCACGGCGCTTGATGCTTCGGGCGAAGTCTTACTTCGCCGGTTGACTCTTCGCGAGCAGGCTCGCTCCTACATTTAATCTGCGCCAGGCGATCGTCCTGCGAATGCAGATCTCTTGTAGGAGCGAGCCTGCTCGCGATTGCGGTACCACGCTCAACATTGAAGGTGACTGACTTGGCGCTATCGCGGGCAAGCTTGCTCCTAGAGGTTTTTCATTCAGCTTTTAATACATAGGCTGTGCTGACCACCGTCGCGTACTCGCCATGCAAATTCCCCAGCGACATCGCGTGCACTTCTTGCGCGCTGTGGGCCTGGCCGAAAAAGTCAGCCTTGTCGAAGGTAAAACACGCATCCTCGACTACCCACGCCTCAAATCCCAAATTGCCCGCGGTGCGTGCCGTGGATTCCACCGAGTTGTTCGTCGCGACACCCACAATGACCAACTGCTCGATCCCCGCCTCGCGCAACTGAGCTTCCAACCCCGTCGAACAAAACGCATCCGGCACTTGTTTCTGGATCAGCCGTTCACCGGCCATGGGCGTAAACCGTTCCTGAAACTCCACCCCCGACTGCTGCGGCCAGAACACCGAGTCCTCGGAACGGGACAAGTGCTGCACGTGAATCACTGGCCGAGCGGTCCGCCGCCAATGGTTGAGCAAATCCAGCACGCGTTCTTCCGCCCGGGGATTGTTCCGGCGACCGAGCTTGGGGTGCAGGATGCCCTTTTGCTGGTCGATGATGATCAGGGCCGCGTTTGTCTTGAGCGCCATGCCGATTGTTCTCCCTGGATTGTTGGCCGATTCGCACTTCAACATCACCGGTTGCGCCTGACAAGGCGGCGATCTTCCCCGTTTAGCCGACAATTGTTCAAATAAGCCGATGCCCCGCTTGCGCGGCCACCTCCTGCTCACTAACGTAGCGCCTTTACTGACGCTACCCCCCGCAGGAGCTTTGCCATGGCCTCGCCAGCCCTTACTCGTTTTCTACCCCGGTTCGGCGTTGCCGCAGCAGTGGCCGGCGTCTTGAGCCTGACCGGTTGTCAGAACTTCAACGCCCAGGACAGCCTCCCGCCGACCTCTGGCGTGCAACCGCTCAAGGGCCTGGCGCAGAACGTTTCGGTACGCCGCAATGCCATGGGCATGCCGCTGATCGAAAGCAACAGCTTCCACGACGCCCTGTTCACCTTGGGCTACGTGCACGCCAGCGACCGCATCACCCAGATGGCCACCCTGCGCCTGCTGGCCCAAGGCCGTTTGGCCGAGATGTACGGCGCAGATTTGCTCGATGCCGACCGCTACATGCGCGCCGTCAATCTGAAGAAAAGCGCCGGCGAGTTGTATAAAGCCTCTTCGCCGCGCCTCAAGCGCTTCTTCGAAGTCTATGCCCGCGGGGTCAACGCCTACCTGTTCCGCTACCGCGACAAGCTACCGGCGGACCTCGCGGCCACCGGTTATCAGCCTGAATACTGGCAGCCGGAAGATTCCGCGCTGATTTTCTGCCTGCTGAACTTCAGCCAGTCGACCAACCTGCCGGAAGAAATTTCCTCACTGGTGCTGGCCCAGACCATCACCACCGACAAGTTGGCGTGGCTGACGCCGTCGGCGCCCGATGAAAAGTTGCCGGTTGGCGAAAGCGAAAAACTGCAAGGCCTCAAGCTCAACGGGCAAGTACCGGGGTTGGCCGAACTGAGCAAGGCCACGGGCCAACTGTCCGACCTCAACCTGCTGGGCGCCACCACCTCGAACAATTGGGCCATCGCCCCGCAACGCAGTCGCAGCGGCAAAAGCCTGTTGGCCAGCGACAGTCATGGTCCGCTGGGCGTGCCGTCTCTGTTCAGCTACGTGCAGATTCGTGCGCCAAAATACCAGGCGTCCGGCGTGACCATCGCTGGCCTGCCGATGGTGCTGGGCGGTTTCAACGGCAAAGTGGCGTGGAGCATGACCTCGGTGATGGGCGATAACCAGGACCTGTTCCTGGAGAAAATCAAACGCCAAGGCAATGGGCTCACCTACGAAAACGCCGGCAAGTGGCAGCCGGCGATCGTGCGCAACGAAACCTACTTCGTCAAAGGCCAGCGGCCGATTCGCGAAGCGGTGTACGAAACCCGCCACGGTCCGCTGCTCAACAGCGCCCAGGGCACCACGCTCGCCAATGGTTACGGCCTGGCCTTGCAGACGCCGAGCTTCACCGACGACAAGACCCTGGACGCCTTCTTCGACCTGTCCCGCGCCCAGAGCGTCGAGCGAGCCTCGGACGCCAGCCGCGAGATCCGCGCCATCGCGCTGAACCTGGTGTTTGCCGACGCGAGCCACATTGGCTGGCAAGTCACCGGACGTTACCCGAACCGCCGCGAAGGCGAAGGCCTGCTGCCCTCGCCGGGTTGGGAAGGTCGCTACGATTGGGACGGCTATGCCGACCCGATGCTGCACCCATACGACCAGGACCCGGCCCAAGGCTGGATCGGCACCGCCAACCAGCGGGTCATTCCCCATGGCTACGGCATGCAGTTGTCCAATTCCTGGGCCGCGCCGGAACGCGGCGAGCGCTTGGCTGAACTGGCCGGCGCCGGCAAGCACGACAGCCGAAGCGTGATCGCGATGCAGTACGACCAGACCACCACCTTCGCCGCCAAGCTGAAGAAAATGTTCGAAGCACCGGGCATGGCCCAGCCGCTCAAACACGCCATCGAGGCCCTGCCGGCGGCCGACCGGTCCAAGGCTCACGAAGCCTACAGCCGCTTGATGGCGTTCGACGGCAAGCTCAGCCCGACGTCCGCCGATGCGGCGATCTACGAACTGTTCCTGCAGGAAAGCACCAAGCAGATCTTCCTCGACGAGTTGGGCCCTGAAAGCAGCCCGGCCTGGAAAGCCTTTGTCGCCGACGGCAAGTTGTCCTACGCCGCCCAGGCCGATCACCTGCTCGGGCGTGAAGACAGCCCGTTCTGGGATGACGTGCGCACCGCGCAAAAAGAAGACAAACCGGCCATTCTCGCGCGCAGCCTTGCCGCCGCGATCAGCGCGGGTGATAGCCAGTTGGGCGGCGACCACAAAGCCTGGCAGTGGGGCAAACTGCACCGCTATGAATGGAAAAACAGCAGCGGCCAGACCGTGCGCGACCCGCTGCCGGCCGGCGGCGATCACACCACGCTCAACACCGCGGCATTCGCCTGGGGCCAGGACTTCAATACCACGCTGGCGCCAGCCATGCGCTTTATCGTCGACTTCGGCCAGTCCGAACCGCTGATGGCGCAGAACAGCACCGGCCAGTCCGGCAACCCGGCAAGTCCCAACTACCTCAACAGCATCGACCCCTGGCTCAAGGGCCAGTACATGAGCCTGCCGATGCAACCGCAGAACTTCGACAACGCCTATGGCAAGAATCGATTGACGCTGACACCCGGCAAGTAATTGCCCTTTGTAGGAGCGAGCCTGCTCGCGATGGCGCCCTATCAGTCAACATCGATGTGACTGAAACACCGCGATCGCGAGCAGGCTCGCTCCTACAAAGGCCGGGATTGGCACCTTGAAAACAGATAGAACTTCTCGCCTCGCGCTCACCTCATAGCTAACAAGTTCCCTTCACTCTGGCACCGCCATGGACCTTGTTATCTCGCGCCCCGAAGGTTTGTACTGCCCCGCCGGCGACTTCTATATCGACCCGTGGCGGCCGGTCGAACGCTCGGTCATCACTCACGCCCATGGCGATCATGCCCGCGCCGGCAACCAGCATTACCTGGCGGCTGCGCCCGGCGAAGCGATCCTGCGCGCACGACTGGGCCACGACATCAGCCTGCAAACCCTGCGTTACGGTGAACGCCTGCTACACCACGGCGTGTTCCTGAGCTTCCATCCTGCCGGCCACGTGCTCGGCTCAGCTCAGGTGCGCCTGGAATACGGCGGTGAAGTCTGGGTCGCGTCCGGGGACTACAAGATCGAACCCGATGGCACGTGCGCGCCGTTTGAACCAGTGCGCTGCGATACCTTCATTACCGAATCGACCTTTGGCCTGCCGATCTACCGCTGGCAACCCCAGGCGCAAGTGTTTGCCGAAATCAATCAATGGTGGCAGGCCAATGCGGCGGTCAACCGAACCAGCGTGCTGTTCAGCTATTCCCTGGGCAAGGCCCAGCGCATCCTCCATGGCATCGACGCGCAACTGGGCCCGATTCTGGTGCACGGCGCGGTGGAGACGATCAACGAGGCTTATCGCGAAGCAGGCATTTATTTGCCGCCAACGATCCATGCCACCGAAATGAAGAAAAGCGACCCGTTGCTGCGCAAAGCGCTGGTCCTTGCACCGCCCTCTGTGGCAAACAGCAGCTGGTTGCGGCGTTTCGGCGACTACAGCGATGGTTTTGCCAGTGGCTGGATGCGCTTGCGCGGCACTCGTAGGCGCCGTGGTGTGGACCGTGGTTTCGTCCTCTCTGACCACGCCGACTGGCCCGGCCTGCTGTGGGCCATCGAACAGACCGGCGCCGAACGAGTACTGGTCACCCATGGCTCGGTCGGGGTGCTGGTGCGCCATCTGCGCGAACTGGGCCTCGATGCCTCGGCGTTCAGTACCGAATACGGCAATGACGACGAGGACATCGCCCTCGCCGAAGCCGAACCCGCCGAGGTGTTGCCATGAAGGCATTCGCCGAGCTGTATGCCGAACTCGATGCCTCCACGTCGAACAACGCCAAGCTCGCGGCGATGCAAAACTACTTCGCCAGTGCTGCGCCGCAAGACGCTGCGTGGGCGGTGTATTTCCTGTCCGGCGGACGCCCACGGCAACTGGTGCCGGTGCGCATTTTGCGGGAGATGGCCGTTGCGTACTCCGGTCTATCGCAATGGTTGTTCGAAGAGAGCTACCAGGCCGTCGGCGACCTGGCGGAAACCATTTCCCTGCTACTGCCGGATTCTGCCCATCGCTCAGAGGATGGACTGGCGGTATGGATCGAGGACAAGCTGCTGCCCCTGCGCGGTGAAACGCCGCAAAACTTAGCGCAAAAATTACCGGCGTTGTGGGCACAACTCGATCGCCAGAGCCTGATGCTCTGTATCAAGCTGATCACCGGCAGTTTGCGCGTTGGCGTGTCCAAGCTGCTGGTCACCCGTGCGCTGGCAGCCATGGCCCATCTCGACAGCAAACGCGTGGCCCAGCGCATGGTCGGCTACACCGACCAGAGCCATCGCCCGAATGCCGGTAGCTACCTGAAATTGATCGCAGCCGAATCGAGCCACGAGCACGCGCAGCGCGGCGGCCAGCCTTACCCATTTTTTCTCGCCCACGCCTTGTCGCCCTCGGTGCAGCAGTTCGACGCACTGCTCGGCCCTGTCGAGCACTGGCAGGTGGAATGGAAATGGGATGGCATCCGCGCCCAATTGATCAAGCGCGACGGGCTTATGTGGATCTGGTCGCGGGGTGAAGAACTGGTCACCGAGCGCTTTCCCGAGTTCGACAGTTTGCTGGCCAGGCTGCCCGACGGCACGGTGATCGACGGCGAAATCCTCGCCTGGAAACCAGCGCCCCCCAACAGCGACAAGGACACCGGGGTGGCCGTCCAACCGTTTGCTCTCCTCCAGCAGCGCATCACTCGCAAGACCGTGGACCGCAAAATCCTCGAAGAAGTACCGGTGGTGCTCCTCGCCTTCGACCTGCTGGAATGGCAGGGCGAAGACTGGCGCAACCAGCCGCAAACCGCACGCCGCGAGCAATTGGAACGAGTGGTCGATCACTGCGCAAACCCGTTGCTGCGCGTTTCGCCGCTGCTGACCGCCGACACCTGGGCCGACCTCGCCCGCCAACGCGAGGCGTCCCGTGCCTTGGGTGTCGAGGGCCTGATGCTCAAGGCCCGCGATGCCCTGTACGGCGTCGGCCGGACCAAGGACATGGGCGTGTGGTGGAAATGGAAAGTCGACCCGTTCAGCGTCGACGCCGTGCTGATCTATGCGCAACGGGGACAAGGGCGCCGGGCCAGTCTCTACAGCGATTACACCTTCGCCGTCTGGGACGGTCCGCCGGACGCCAGCGAACGCTCGCTGGTGCCGTTCGCCAAAGCCTATTCGGGGTTGACCGATGATGAAATTCGCCAGGTCGACAGCATCGTGCGCAAGACCACCGTGGAAAAATTCGGGCCGGTGAGCAGCGTGCAACCGAGCCTGGTGTTTGAACTGGGATTTGAAGGCATCGCCCTCTCCCGTCGCCACAAGAGCGGGATTGCCGTACGCTTCCCGCGGATGTTGCGCTGGCGCAAGGACAAGTCGGTCGAAGACGCCGACAGCCTGTCAACCCTGCAGAATCTGCTCGGCTAGCCCGCCGGCTCACCCCTGATATTTTTTTCTTTTCGAACCGAACTGGTGCGCCCATTTCCATGCGCCCGTTTTCGTGCATAAATCTGTCTCCGGCCAAACTCCAGGCACCTTTTAAAACGCTTGTTCGGCACTCTGGTTCGGAAATTGCTACTTTCTATAGGTCTTACGCTTTCCAGTAACAATAATTCTGCGCCACAAGCGCTCATATTGGTTTTTAGGGATTGAATAATGAAAAAAGCATTGCTGACCCTTTCTGCACTGGCGTTGTGCATCGCAGCTGGCTCCGCCATGGCGAAGGAATACAAAGAATTGCGTTTCGGCGTTGATCCTTCCTACGCACCGTTCGAGTCGAAAGCGGCCGATGGCAGCCTGGTGGGCTTCGACATCGATCTGGGGAACGCAATCTGCGCCGAACTGAAGGTCAAGTGCAAATGGGTCGAAAGTGACTTCGACGGCATGATCCCGGGCCTCAAAGCCAATAAATTCGACGGCGTGATCTCCTCGATGACCCAGACCGAAGCCCGCGAAAAAGTCATCGATTTCTCCAGCGAGCTGTTCTCCGGCCCAACCGCCTACGTGTCCAAGAAAGGTTCGGGCGTGACCGAAGACATCGCCTCGCTCAAGGGCAAGACCGTCGGCTACGAACAAGGCACCATCCAGGAAGCCTATGCCAAGGCCGTACTGGACAAGGCTGGCGTGAAAACCCAGGCCTACGCCAACCAGGACCAGGTTTACGCTGACTTGACTTCCGGTCGTCTCGACGCGGGCATCCAGGACATGCTGCAAGCCGAACTGGGCTTCCTGAAGTCGCCACAAGGTGCCGACTATGACGTCAGCAAACCACTCGACGACCATTTGCTGCCAGCCAAGACAGCCATTGGCATTAAGAAAGGTAACACCGAGCTGAAAGCACTTTTGGATAAAGGTATCAAAGCGTTACACGATGATGGCACCTACGCCACCATCCAGAAGAAACACTTTGGCGATCTGAATCTGTACAGCGGCAAATAATGCCCGGCGCCCATCTCGCGATGGGCGCTTTTTTCTTCCGATCAGGTTGCTGATTTATGTTCGAAAACCTATTACAAAATCTGGGGCTCTCTGCCTTCAGCCTCCAGGGCTTCGGTCCGTTGCTGATGCAAGGCACCTGGATGACGATCAAGCTGTCGGCGTTGTCGCTATTGGTAGCCGTGTTGCTCGGGCTGCTGGGCGCCAGTGCCAAATTGTCAAAAATCAAACTGATGCGCGTACCTGCCCAGCTCTACACCACCCTCATTCGCGGCGTACCGGACCTGGTCCTGATGCTGCTGATCTTCTACAGCCTGCAAACCTGGCTGACGTCCCTGACCGACTACATGGAATGGGAGTACATCGAGATCAACCCGTTCAGCGCCGGGGTCATTACCCTGGGCTTCATCTACGGCGCGTATTTCACCGAAACCTTTCGTGGCGCGATCCTCGCGGTTCCACGGGGCCAGGTCGAAGCCGCCACTGCTTATGGCCTCAAACGCGGCCAGCGTTTCTGGATCGTGGTGTTCCCGCAAATGATGCGTTATGCGCTGCCGGGTATTGGCAATAACTGGATGGTGATGCTCAAGGCCACGGCCCTGGTGTCGATCATCGGTCTGGCCGACCTGGTCAAGGCCGCCCAGGACGCCGGCAAAAGCAGCTATCAATTGTTCTACTTCCTGGTGCTCGCCGCGTTGATCTACCTGCTGATCACCAGCGCATCCAACTTCATCCTGCGCAGGCTTGAACGCCGCTACTCCGCCGGGACCCGGGAGGCCGTACGATGATCGAGCTCCTGCAGGAATACTGGAAACCCTTCCTTTATAGCGACGGCATGAACATCACCGGCCTGGCCATGACGCTGTGGTTGCTCAGCGCGTCGATCTTCTTCGGCTTCCTGGTGTCGATTCCGCTGTCCATCGCACGCGTGTCGCCGCGTGTCTATGTTCGCTGGCCGGTGCAGTTCTACACCTACCTGTTCCGTGGCACGCCGTTGTATATCCAGCTGCTGATCTGCTACACCGGGATCTACAGCCTGGCGGCCATCCGCGCGCAGCCGGTGCTCGACTCGTTCTTTCGCGATGCGATGAACTGCACCATCCTGGCGTTCTCGCTGAACACCTGCGCCTACACCACGGAGATCTTCGCCGGGGCCATTCGCAGCATGAACCACGGCGAAGTCGAAGCCGCCAAGGCCTACGGCCTGACCGGCTGGAAGCTGTATGCCTATGTGATCATGCCGTCGGCGCTGCGTCGCTCATTGCCGTACTACAGCAACGAAGTGATCCTGATGCTGCACTCGACCACCGTGGCCTTCACCGCGACCATCCCGGACATCCTGAAAGTCGCTCGGGACGCCAACTCGGCGACCTTCCTGACCTTCCAGTCGTTCGGCATCGCCGCACTGATCTACCTGACCGTCACGTTTGCACTGGTCGGCCTGTTCCGACTTGCCGAACGCCGATGGCTGGCCTTCCTCGGGCCGACCCACTAGGTCTCAACCAGTTTCAGGAAACAACCGATGCGCCACCAGAAACACGACCTGCTGGCCCCGCTGCCGGGGACCGCACGACAGATCCACAGTTTTCACTTCGGCCCACAACCGGCCACCGGCAAGATCTACATCCAGGCCTCCCTGCACGCCGACGAAATGCCCGGCATGCTGGTGGCCTGGCACCTCAAGCAACGCTTGGCGGAGCTGGAAGCCGCCGGACGCCTGCGCAGCGAAATCGTGCTGGTACCCATCGCCAACCCGGTCGGCCTGGAACAGGTGCTGATGGATGTACCGCTGGGTCGCTACGAGCTGGAAAGCGGGCAGAACTTCAACCGCTGGTTCATCGACCTCAGCGAGGAAGTCGGCAACGCCATCGATGGCCAGCTCAATGACGATGCGCAGCACAACCTGCAACTGATCCGCCGCCACTTGCGCCAGGCACTGGCCCGGCAGACTGCCGGCACCCAACTGCAATCCCAGCGCCTGACCCTGCAACGACTGGCCTGCGACGCCGACATGGTGCTCGACCTGCATTGCGATTTCGAAGCGGTGTCGCACCTGTACACCACGCCGCAAGCCTGGCCCCGGGTCGAGCCGCTGGCGCGCTACATCGGTGCCGAAGCCAGCCTGTTGGCCACCGATTCCGGCGGCCAATCATTCGACGAATGCTTCACCTTGCTGTGGTGGCAGTTGAAGGAGCGCTTCGGCGAGCACTTCGACATTCCGCCGGGCAGCTTTTCCGTGACCGTCGAGTTGCGCGGCCAAGGCGACGTCAATCACCCGCTGGCGAGCCTCGACTGCCAGGCCCTGATCGACTATTTGATCCATTTCGGCGCAATCGCCGGCGAACCTTCGCCCCTGCCCGACCTGCCCTACCCCGCAACGCCGTTGGCCGGTGTCGAGCCAGTGGCCACGCCCGTTGGCGGGCTGCTCGTGTTCACCGCGCTGCCGGGTGAGTATCTGGAGGCCGGGCAACTGATCGCCGAGATCATCGACCCGATCAACGATCGCGTCACCCCCGTTCATTGCTCCGCCGCCGGGCTGATGTACGCCCGTTCGCTGCGCCGCATGGCCACTGCCGGCATGGTGATCGCCCACGTCGCGGGCACCGAAGCCTATCGCAGCGGCTATCTACTTTCGCCTTGAGGATGCATGCCCCATGTACAAATTGACCATCGAAGGCCTGCATAAAAGCTATGGCGATCACGCAGTCCTCAAAGGCGTTTCACTCAAGGCCAAGACCGGCGACGTGATCAGCCTGATCGGCGCCAGCGGCTCGGGCAAAAGCACCTTTTTGCGCTGCATCAACTTCCTCGAACAACCCAACGACGGCGCCATGAGCCTCGACGGGCAGAACGTGCGCATGATCAAGGATCGCCACGGCATGCACGTGGCCGATGCCGATGAATTGCAGCGCATTCGCACCCGCCTGGCCATGGTGTTCCAGCACTTCAACCTGTGGAGCCACATGACGGTGTTGGAAAACATCACCATGGCGCCGCGCCGGGTCTTGGGCTGCGACAGGAAGGAAGCCGAGGACCGCGCCCGCCGTTATCTCGACAAAGTAGGCCTGGCGTCCCGGGTGGCTGACCAGTATCCGGCGTTCCTGTCCGGCGGCCAGCAGCAACGGGTCGCGATTGCCCGCGCGCTGGCGATGGAGCCGGAAGTCATGTTGTTCGACGAACCGACCTCGGCGCTGGATCCGGAACTGGTGGGTGAAGTGCTCAAGGTGATCCAGGGCCTAGCCGAGGAAGGCCGGACCATGATCATGGTGACCCACGAAATGAGCTTCGCCCGCAAGGTGTCCAGCCAGGTCCTGTTCCTGCACCAGGGCCTGGTAGAGGAAGAAGGCGCGCCGGACGACGTGCTGGGCAACCCGAAGAGCGAGCGGTTGAAGCAGTTCCTCAGCGGAAACCTCAAGTAACGCCAGCGACAAAACCTGCGGGAGCGAGCCTGCTCGCTCCCGCAGGTTTTGTCGTGTCTGGTCTATTACGCCACTGGCACCGGCGGCGGCTCATCCGGCAAGGTCGGTTCGCCGGGCTCGTTGGGCTGTTCGTTCGGGGTATCGGGGTCAGGCTGACCGGGGATGCCCCCCGCCATGCTGATGGGCGGATGCGCCAATAATGACCAGGCCAGAACGCCAACCTGATTGGGTTCAAGCCTTGCCAGTTCAGCACTGATTCGGGGATCGATCTTCATTCGGCACTCCTGAGCGATGGTCCGGCCCGCTTTGCGCAGACCGGAACAGTACACCCCATAGAGTGTACGCCCGCTCAGGAATTCCCGGCATTTGCCAGACGGCTGACTCAGGTACGCGGCAGGGTCACGCCACGCTGGCCCTGGTACTTGCCGCCACGGTCCTTGTAGGACACTTCACATTCTTCGTCAGATTCCAGGAACAACATCTGCGCCACGCCTTCGTTGGCGTAGATTTTCGCCGGCAGGTTGGTGGTGTTGGAGAACTCCAGGGTCACATGGCCTTCCCACTCAGGCTCGAGCGGCGTGACGTTGACGATGATGCCGCAGCGCGCGTAGGTGCTTTTACCCAGGCAGATGGTCAAGACATTGCGCGGGATGCGGAAGTACTCGACGGTGCTGGCCAGGGCGAAGGAGTTCGGCGGGATGATGCACACGTCGCTGTGGATGTCGACGAAACTGCCGGCGTCGAAGTTCTTCGGGTCGACGATGGCCGAATTGATGTTGGTGAACACCTTGAAATGATTGGTGCAACGCACGTCATAGCCGTAGCTGGACACGCCGTAGGAGATCACACGGCTATCGTCGCTGCCGCGCACCTGGCGCTCGACGAAAGGCTCGATCATGCCGTGTTCCTGCGCCATGCGGCGAATCCACTTGTCCGATTTGATGCTCATGGCGGGGTGTCCTGAATAGCGAGGTCGAAAAATTCTGTCCGGCATCTTACCGGGCGCGCCGCCGGGTTCAAAGTCCGCGCTGCAAGTTCTCGCCGAACCGGCAGCAATTGCGGGCCCTGGCGACGAACCGTCACACCGCCGATCCCTAAAACAGAGAAACCTTCGCAAGAAGCATTGGCACGTTCCGGAAAAAGGGTTAAGGTGGCGCCACTGTGCTGCTTGTGTCACTGAGAATCTCTACACGATATGTTGAATTTCGATCCAACCATCTACAAGAATTTTTCCTGCTCTTTGCACTCAGTCTCGGCCAGGGTTCTTCCTGAGTCGCAGTTATCTTTGTTCAAGGAGTTACACCATGTCTAATCGCCAAACCGGTACCGTTAAGTGGTTCAACGATGAAAAAGGCTTCGGCTTCATCACTCCACAATCCGGTGACGACCTGTTCGTTCACTTCAAAGCTATCCAATCCGACGGCTTCAAAAGCCTGAAAGAAGGCCAACAGGTTTCTTTCATCGCTACCCGCGGTCAGAAAGGCATGCAAGCTGAAGAAGTTCAAGTTATCTAACTTGTCCTTGCTTTAGTAAAAAGCCCCGCCCTCAACAGCGGGGCTTTTTTGTGGGCGAGTGTTTTGCCCGCACCAAAAAAAATCGCCGCCTTCGACAATGCCTGTGCTTAAGCTTCAGGAATAGTCGCAGGTGGCGATTTTTTCATCTGTTTACCAGGCCACGCCAAACCCCGCGGTGTAGCGGGTCTTGTCCAGGTCCGCATCGTCGGTGCCGCTGATGATATTGCGTTCCGCCTTCAGGTTCAGCGAAGCCCAGTCAGTCACCTTGTAGCGCAACCCCATTTCGGCATCGAGTGCGTAATCGGCCACGCCCGACAGCGGCTTGCCAACCTCACCATTGGTGAAGAACTCGACACGCTTGCCCACCAGGTAGCGGTTGTAATCCCACTTCATGGCCAAGGCGTAGAAATTGTCCTTGCTGCCATCGGCAAACTCATAGTCCGTGCGATTGAGCAGCGAGCCGAGCGAGAACGCTCCAAGCTCATCATCCCAGAACTGATAGCCGGGACCGGTACCGACCGTACGCTGGCGGGAAAGGTCTTCGACCTTGTCGCGCTTGTACACCATGCGTCCCTGCCAGAACCATTGTTCGGTCAGGAAGCGGTCGATGGAGTATTCGGCTCGCCAGTTGTCGGTGGTCACCACATCATCCTGGAACGCGCGGTTGTATTCGCCCTCAGCGGTGTGCCGCCAGCGACCGTGACGCGCGGTCGTCTTGAAATCGAGGCCGTAGTCGTCGGTATCGTTCTCCGCTCGCTGGGAATCCAGCGAGAGATCGACGTTGCCTTTCCACACCAGGTCCTCGACCACCGGTTTTGGCTTGAGAATCTGCTGGATGCTCGCCAGCTCGACGGTCTTCGGCGCTTCGCCGTTGGCTAGCGTCACCTTGCCCGCGTCCGCCGCCTTCAGCGACTTGGCTTTCTCACCATGGTAGGCATCCTGCTTGACCAGCATCTCCTGGTCGCTGTCCAGGGTCTTGACCTGCTTCCAGTCGATGGTCACTGCGCCGGCGTATTCGGTCTGGATCAGCAACTTGCCGCCATCGAACAGCGTGATCTTGCCGCTCAGCTTGTCACCGTTCTTCAACCAGACGGTATCGGCTAATAGGGGCGTGGAGACACTGAGGACGGCGAGGCATAACAGGGATCTGGACAACATAAGCAACATACAAACTCGAGCTTGCGAGAAAAGTCGGCATTATCCGTAGGAACAACACCCTGACAAGGACTGACCTGACTATTTCTATCGAGTTCATTTCTCAACCAGCGGTGCAGGAATTACTCTACAGGCGGTAAAGCGACTACTTCAGGAATAACGCCCGTGAGCGATTCAACCGATGAACCCGAGAGCGCCGCGCAAATCCGACGCACGGCGCTGTACCTGACGCTGGCGCAAGTACCCGAGGGCAAAGTCGTCAGCTACGGTCAATTGGCCGAGCTTGCAGGGCTGGGGCGAGCCGCCCGCTGGGTTGGTCGCACACTCAGCCAGCTTCCGGGCGACAGTAAATTGCCCTGGCACCGCGTGCTGGGCGCCGGTGGGCGCCTGAGCCTGCCCGCGGGCAGTGCCTCGGGCGACGAACAGCGCGCACGTTTACGCATGGAGGGGGTCAGTATCCTGAACAATCGTGTTGATATTCAGCGGCATGGCTGGCGCCCGGTAGAGCACAGCGGTTAGAGTGCGCGCTTTGTTTCCGTATTTCTTGAGGCAGACTCCAGCCCATGCCCCGTAAAACCTGGCGCGCCGCGCTCGCCGCTTATGCCAGCCCTTCGACACTCGTGCTGTTGCTGCTTGGTTTCGCCGCCGGCCTGCCCTACATGCTGGTGTTTTCGACGCTTTCGGTCTGGCTGCGTGAAGCCGGCGTAGCGCGTGAAACCATTGGCTATGCCAGCCTCATCGGCCTGGCGTACGCTTTCAAGTGGGTCTGGTCCCCGCTGCTCGACCAATGGCGCCTGCCATTGCTCGGCAAGCTCGGTCGACGACGATCCTGGCTGGTACTGTCCCAGGCCCTGGTGATCCTTGGCCTGATCGGGATGGGTTTCTGCGACCCACAAAAGCATTTGTCCTGGCTGATCGCGATTGCCGTGGTCGTCGCCTTCGCTTCAGCGACGCAGGACATCGCGGTAGACGCCTACCGCCTGGAAATCGCCGAGGACAACCGCCAGGCCGCACTCGCCGCCAGCTACATGTCCGGTTATCGGATCGCCGCCCTGCTGGCTACCGCCGGTGCCCTGTACTTCGCCGAAGGTTTCGGCTCGACCGGTTTCAATTACCAGCATTCGGCATGGGCTGGCACCTACATCCTGTTCGGCGCCCTGATGGTCCCGGCATTGCTGACCAGCCTGTTCATGCGCGAACCGCCCGTGCCACTGCGTACTCAGTTGCAGGCCGGCCGATACAGTTTTGTGCATCAATTGGCATCGGTGTTCGTGCTGATCGTGTTGCTGGTTTCCGTACCCGCGATGTTCACCCAGCTCTACTACACCGACTTCGCCAGCGTGCTATTCAATGGCGTCAGCCTGCTTGACCTGCTGCTCGAAGACCGCGCCTTCCTGCGAGCGATCCTCTACACCACCCTGACGGCCCTCTGCCTCTCGGCCGTGGGCCGCCGTGGCCTGGCGCCCGTGCTGACACCTGTCAACGATTTCATCCTGCGTTACCGCTGGCAGGCCTTCCTGTTGCTCGGGCTGATCGCCACCTATCGCATGTCCGATACGGTCATGGGCGTGATGGCCAATGTGTTCTACATCGACCAGGGTTTCACCAAGGACCAGATTGCCAGCGTCAGCAAGATCTTCGGCCTGATCATGACCCTCGTCGGAGCCGGCATGGGTGGCCTGCTGATCGTGCGTTTCGGCATCTTGCCAATCCTGTTCATCGGTGGTGCGGCCTCTGCCGCCACCAACCTGCTGTTCCTGATGCTGGCCGACATGGGCCCGAATCTGCAGATGCTGATCGTGACCATCTCCCTGGATAACTTCAGTTCAGGCCTGGCCACGTCGGCGTTCGTCGCGTATCTGTCGAGCCTGACCAACCTCAAGTTCTCGGCCACCCAGTACGCCCTGCTCAGTTCGATCATGCTGTTGCTGCCACGCCTGATCGGCGGCTACTCCGGGGTCATGGTGGAAAAATTCGGTTACCACAACTTCTTCCTGATCACAGCCCTGCTAGGCGTACCCACCCTGCTGCTGATCGCCTTGCACTGGTTCCAGGAAAGCCGCCGCGCCGGGCCCACGCCCACGCCGGAACCGGTGCCGACCCAGGTCGCCGAAGAATCGTAGGAAACGTTTGCAGGAACTTTTGCACAGGGTGGCGCGAATTGCGCCCTGCTGCCACACCACCGACCGCACGCCTGTACGCCAGCGGATCTCGCCCGTACAATGCTCCGTCATTTCTCGTCATCAGCAATCGATAACGGCCAACCATGCGCACCAGTCAATTTTTGCTCGCCACACAGAAAGAAACGCCTTCCGACGCGGTCGTGATCAGCCACCAGCTGATGCTGCGCGCCGGCATGATCCGCAAACTCGCCTCGGGCCTGTACACCTGGCTGCCGATGGGCTTGCGAGTAATGCGCAAGGTCGAGGCCGTCGTTCGTGAGGAAATGAACGCCGCCGGTTCTCTCGAAGTGTTAATGCCGAGTACCCAACCGGCTGAGCTGTGGCAGGAATCCGGTCGCTGGGAAGAGTACGGCCCTGAATTGCTGCGCTTCAAGGATCGTCACAACCGTGACTTCTGCGCGGGCCCGACCCACGAAGAAGTCATCACCGACCTGATGCGCAACGAATTGAGCAGTTACAAGCAGCTGCCAATCAACCTGTACCAGATCCAGACCAAGTTCCGTGATGAAATCCGTCCACGCTTCGGCTTGATGCGCGGCCGCGAATTCATCATGAAGGACGCCTACTCGTTCCACGCCGACCAGGCCTCGCTGCAGGTCACCTATGACCGCATGCACGAAGCGTACTGCAACGTGTTCACTCGCCTGGGCCTGAAATACCGTCCTGTAGAAGCCGACAACGGCTCCATCGGCGGTGCCGGCTCCCACGAGTTCCACGTACTGGCCGACTCCGGTGAAGACGACATCGTGTTCAGCAACGGTTCTGACTACGCCGCCAACATCGAGAAGGCCGAAGCCGTGCCGCGCGAAACTTCGCGCGCCGCTGCGACCGAAGAACTGCGCCTGGTCGACACCCCGGACACCAAGACCATCGCCGCTCTGGTGGAGAAATTCAATCTGCCGATTGAAAAGACCATCAAGACCCTGATCGTGCACGCCGAAGAAGAAGGCAAGCTGATCGCCCTGGTGATCCGCGGTGACCACGAGCTCAACGAAATCAAGGCGGCCCAGCAACCGGGCGTTGCCAGCCCGCTGGTCATGGCCTCTGACGCCGAACTGCGTGACGCCATCGGCGCCGGCGCCGGTTCCCTCGGCCCGTTGAACCTGCCGATACCGATCATCATCGACCGCTCGGTCGAGCTGATGAGCGACTTCGGCATCGGTGCCAACATCGACGACAAACACTACTTTGGCGTGAACTGGGAGCGCGACCTGGCGGTTCCGACCGTCGCCGACCTGCGCAACGTCGTGGCCGGTGATCCGAGCCCGGACGGCAAGGGCACCCTGGAAATCAAGCGCGGCATCGAAGTCGGGCACATCTTCCAGCTAGGCAACAAGTACAGCAAGGCGATGAAGTGCGAAGTGCTGGGCGAGAACGGCAAGCCGGTCACCCTGGAAATGGGTTGCTACGGCATCGGCGTGTCCCGCGTGGTGGCCGCCGCCATCGAGCAGAACAATGACGAGAAGGGGATCATCTGGAGCGACACCCTCGCGCCTTTCCAGATCGCCCTGGTACCGCTGCGCTACGAAACCGAGCAGGTACGTGAAGCCACCGACAAGCTGTACGCGCAACTGACCGCTGCCGGTTTCGAAGTGCTGCTGGACGACCGCGACAAGAAAACCAGCCCGGGCATCAAGTTCGCAGACATGGAACTGATCGGCATTCCGCACCGGATCGTGATCAGCGACCGCGGCCTCGCCGACGGCAACCTGGAATACAAGAGCCGTACCGAAGCCGAGGCACAAGCGCTGCCGGTCGCCGACGTACTGTCCTTCCTTCAGGCCCGCATCCGCCGCTGATACCAGATATAGAGACGTCATGTTCAAGCGAAACACCTTAGGCCTCGGTGGCGCCGCCCTGTGCGGCGCCCTGCTGGTCAGCGGCTGTGCCAATCACATGTCACAACGCAGCGAGCACGAGGAACGGGTCGAGCGCAAATTGCTCGACCACAGCCTGCAGATCGATGTCGGCGAGCCCGATGTGCTTGAGCTGCCGCAGCGGCGGGTGAGAATCCACGAGCAGAAGACTTTCGAAGTCACCGAGTACGAAGTCACGCGCCACTACGACCGTTACACGCCGTACCAACCCTGGCGGGAGATCTACGAGATCCCGCTGGGCGCGGTGGCGGTGGTGGCTGGTATCGGCGCCAACGTGGTCAACGTCTTCGCCCTGGGCAACCTGCCGGACAGCATGACCAAGGATTGGCTGAGCTACGGTTTCGCCGGGCTCAACCCGTTCATGAACACGCCGTCTCACGGACGCGCCCAGCAAAACCTCGCCGGCATTGATGAAATCCAGCGCGACAAGCGCATGGAATACTCAAGCCTGCCGTGGAGCGAGCGTCCGGTCGAGGTGAAGGCTGGCAAGGACACTTTTGATCTGACCACCGACAAGAATGGCGTCTTGCGCCTGAACCTGTTGGACAGCCCGTTCGCCGAACATGACATCAACCATCTGACCCGCTTGCTAATCCGGGTTGCCGACGTACCGGGCGAGGTTCACACCGACTCTTCGCTGGCCATCAGCAGCACCTTGCGCAGCAAATTGTATGAGGCCCACGGGCTGATTTACGACGACCTCGAAGGTGATGAAGTGAGCCAGTGGGTGCACCGGGTCAAACGCCTGTCGGAGCTGGGCCTTGAAGAAGAAGCCAGTGAGCTGGAACAGAGCCTGATCGAACTGACGCGCAATGATCCGCAACTGCAGGGCGAATTCCTCAAGTCCCTCGCGAAAAATGGCGACCGCCTGGTCGCGAATCCGGGACTGAACTAAAAGGCAAAAGCTTCGCGAGCAGGCTCGCTCCTACAGTGGAATTGAGGTGCACAAAAATCCCCTGTAGGAGCGAGCCTGCTCGCGAAGGCGGCTTGCCATTCACCAAAAGCTTCTTATCTACCGCTACCGCTCAAACAACTCCATCTGCTCAAACCCGCCCCGCAAATCCTCCAGCCGCACCCCGACCCCCAATAGCCGCACCGGCTTACCGCCGCGATTGAACGCCTGGGTCAACATTAACTGGTAACTCCCCAGATCCCGCCCTGCCCCGGCCTGCTCCAGTGTGGTCTGGGTAAAGTCATGGAATTTCACTTTGACGAAGGGCTTGCCCGGCCGATAGCTGCTGTCGATGCGCGCCATGCGCCCGGCCAGGGTCTCCAGCAATTCGGGCAATTTATCCAGGCAACTCTTCAGATCAGGCAGATCGACGTCGTAGGTATTTTCCACGCTGATCGACTGACGACGACTGTCGTTGTGCACCACGCGCTCATCGATCCCACGGGCCAGGCTCCAGAGTCGCTCGCCAAAGCTGCCAAATTCACGCACCAGGGCTAATTTGCCCCACTCGCGCAGTTGCAGGCAATCGCTGATACCGTGCTTGCCGAGCTTGTCGGCGGTGACCTTGCCCACCCCGTGCAACTTGCTCACCGGCAGGCCACTGACAAACGACTCGACCTGATCGGGGGTAATGACGAACAGACCGTTGGGTTTTTTCCAGTCACTGGCGATCTTGGCCAGAAACTTGTTCGGCGCCACGCCGGCCGACACGGTGATATGCAGTTGATTGGACACCCGACGACGGATGTCCTGGGCGATGCGCGTTGCACTGCCGCCAAAATGCGCACTGTCCGATACGTCAAGGTAGGCCTCGTCGAGCGAAAGCGGCTCGATGATGTCGGTGTAATCGCGAAAGATCGTATGGATTTCCTTCGAGGCTTCTCTATAGGCCTCCATGCGCGGCTTGACGATGGTCAGGTCCGGGCATAGTTTCAGCGCATGCCCTGACGACATCGCCGAACGCACACCATAGGCTCGCGCCTCGTAGTTGCAGGTCGCAATCACCCCGCGTCGATCCGCCGAGCCGCCGACCGCCAAAGGCTTGCCGGCCAGATTCGGGTCGTCGCGCATCTCGATGGCGGCGTAGAAACAGTCGCAATCAACATGGATGATCTTTCGCTGTGTCATATCAAAGCTGTGTTCTTGGATAAGAAAAGGCGCATGCGAGTGCCGGACGGGCAGTATCTCACCGACACCTGTATATAGCACCAGTGGTCGGAATGTTCTTTTCGGTTTGTGGGAAATGCCACTGATGAATTTATTTTTTCAATCGAAAAAGCACCCCCAATAGAGCCGCAACCCTTGCCCTGCCTGCCCCGCAGAAGACCCGCCCTGCCCCTACGCAAGCTAACCAATTGAACCTGAACAGCTTTTTTCAGAATTGCAGGTTGACACCCCGGCGTATCTCTATAGAATGCCGACACACAGACGCGGGATGGAGCAGTCTGGTAGCTCGTCGGGCTCATAACCCGAAGGTCGTCGGTTCAAATCCGGCTCCCGCAACCAAACATCAAAAAAGGCTACTCGAAAGAGTGGCCTTTTTTGTGCGTGCCTGTTTTGTATTGTCGGGCCGCGCAACCAGCCCTACTCACTGAATCGAGCAAAAAGCAGAAATCGTTTCGATTCTGAAACTTAGGACACGACTGCGACGGTTTGCCGCGCTTGAGCGTTTATTTGACCTGCTTCAGGATTAACGGTTGACACCCCGGCATATCTCTATAGAATGCCGCCACACAGACGCGGGATGGAGCAGTCTGGTAGCTCGTCGGGCTCATAACCCGAAGGTCGTCGGTTCAAATCCGGCTCCCGCAACCAAACATCAAAAAAGGCTACTCGAAAGAGTGGCCTTTTTTGTATCTGTTGAAAAAGTCCTTTCGCAACAATGATCTGTCATTGTGCAACAAGCCGTTTGGGAGCCACCCATGCGCCGAGTTCAGACTATGCTCTATCGCAGGCCGAAGCCTTCACGACCGATGACATGCCGTCCCCGCTGCCGGGTGATAGGCGTTAATATTTGTGATTATTTTTTTCTACAGGGATTGGTAACTTGGCTCGATACCCCCATCCTGTCGCGCACAATCCAAGAGGTGATTGATGCGCGCCAACTCGTCTGATCCACAAGACACTGTCACAGCGACACAACCGATCAAGGCTGAGCGTCTGCGCCTGCTCGATCGAGTGAGCAAATACCGTCAGCCCATTGGCCTGGCGGTCACCTTGCTGTTGTTCGCGATCGCGCTGATTGCCTGTCGCCACTTGTTGAGCGAACTCGATCTCTACGCGCTACACGACTCGATCCTCGACGTACCGAAGCCGGCCTTGCTGGGTGCCCTGGGCGCAACCATCGTCGGCTTCATCATCCTGCTGGGCTACGAATGGTCGGCCAGCCGTTATGCCGGGGTCAGCCTGGCACCGCGCACCCTGGCACTCGGTGGCTTCACCGCCTTCGCCATTGGCAACGCCATCGGCCTTTCAATGTTGTCGGGCGGCTCGGTTCGCTATCGCCTGTACGCCCGTCATGGCCTGGGGGCGGGTGAGGTCGCGCGCATGACGCTGTTTGCCAGCCTCTCGCTCGGGTGTGCCTTGCCACCGCTGGCGGCCCTGGCGACGCTCAGCGACCTGCCTGCCGCGTCCATTGCCCTGGGTCTGTCCGAGACGCTGCTGGGCGTGGTGGCAGCGGTCGTGCTGCTGTTGTTCTCGGTGCTGGCCATCGGTATCTATCGCCGTCGGCTGCCGGAACAACCCCTGCAGGACAACCTGCTGGTCCAGGTCGGACGCCGCACGCTGCGCCTTCCGGGGCGTCGCCTGACGTTCCTGCAACTGATCATTACTGCCCTCGACGTTGCGGCTGCCGCGACCGTGCTGTATCTGCTGCTGCCGGAAGCGCCACCGTTCGGTGCCTTCTTGCTGGTTTACCTGTTGGCCCTGGCGGCCGGTGTACTCAGTCATGTGCCTGGCGGTGTCGGGGTATTCGAGGCAATCTTGCTCGCAGCGTTTTCCGACACTCTTGGCGCTGCGCCACTGGCGGCCGCCCTGCTGCTCTATCGCCTGATCTATGTGGTCCTGCCGTTGCTGGTGGCGTGCCTGCTGTTGCTGATCAACGAAGGCCAGCGCCTGTTCCAGACTCGCCAGACCCTGCGCGCAGCCTCGGGCCTTGCGGCACCGATCCTGTCGGTGCTGGTGTTCCTCTCCGGCGTGGTATTGCTGTTCTCCGGCGCCACCCCGGAAATCGACACGCGCCTGGAACACATCGGTTTCCTGATCCCTCATCGCCTGGTCGATGCTTCGCACTTCGGCGCCAGCCTGGTGGGCGTGCTGTGCCTGCTGCTGGCGCAGGGCCTGCGTCGCCGGCTGTCCGCCGCGTGGATGCTGACCACGATTCTGCTGCTGGTCGGCGCCCTGCTGTCGCTGCTCAAGGGTTTCGACTGGGAAGAAGCCAGCCTGCTGATGCTCACCGCCAGCCTGCTCGGAGTCTTCCGTCGCTCGTTCTATCGCCCAAGCCGCCTGACCGAAGTGCCGTTTTCGCCGCTGTACCTGGTGGCCAGCCTGTGCGTGCTGGGTGCGTCGATCTGGTTGCTGCTGTTCGCCTATCAGGACGTTCCGTACAGCCATCAACTGTGGTGGCAGTTCACCCTCGACGCCGATGCCCCGCGTGGCCTGCGTTCGTTGCTCGGTGCCGCCGTGCTGTTGGTGGTGGTGTCGCTGACCTGGCTGCTGCGTACCGCGCGCCCGATCATTCACCTGCCGACGCCCGATGAACTGGAGCGCGCCAACAAGATCCTCATGGCCTCGGCCCAACCGGATGGCGGCCTGGCGCTGACCGGTGACAAGGCGCTACTGTTCCATCCCAATGACGAAGCGTTCCTGATGTACGCCCGTCGTGGCCGCAGCCTGGTGGCCCTCTACGATCCGATCGGCCCGGGCCAGCAACGCGCCGAAATGATCTGGCAGTTCCGCGATCTGTGCGATCTCCACCACGCCCGTCCCGTGTTCTATCAGGTTCGTGCCGAGAACCTGCCGTACTACATGGACATCGGCCTGACCGCGATCAAGCTCGGAGAAGAAGCCCGGGTCGAACTCAAGAAGTTCGATCTCGAAGCCAAGGGCAAAGAGATGAAGGACCTGCGCTACACCTGGAACCGTGGCACCCGCGATGGGCTGTCGCTGGAAATCCATGAGCCGGGTCATGCGCCGATGGATGAGCTCAAGGTGATCTCCGATGCCTGGCTGACCGGCAAGAATGTCCGCGAAAAAGGCTTCTCGCTGGGCCGCTTCAGTGATGACTACCTCAAGTATTTCCGCATCGCGGTGATTCGTTTCGAAGGGCGCCCGGTGGCGTTTGCCAACTTGCTCGAGACCTACGGCCATGACCTGGCCAGCCTCGACCTGATGCGTGCGCACCCGGAGGCCCCTAAGCTGACCATGGAGTTCATGATGGTCGGCCTGATTCAACATTATAAAAACCATGGATACGCGCGTTTCAGCCTGGGCATGGTGCCGTTGTCGGGGTTGCAACCCCGTCGAGGTGCACCGCTGACCCAGCGCCTGGGTTCGATGGTATTCCGCCGTGGTGAGCAGCTGTACAACTTCCAAGGCTTGCGCCGTTTTAAAGACAAGTTCCAGCCTGATTGGGAACCCCGTTATATGGCTGTGCCCGCCGGACTCGATCCGCTGGTTGCGCTGGCCGACACTGCTGCCCTGATCGCGGGCGGCTTGACTGGATTGGTGAAACGCTGATGATTCAACGCTCCCTGAAGTACATCCTGGTCGCACTGATTGTGCTGGCCGCGATTCTTGGTGGCGGTTACTGGTACCTGAAACGCCCGGCACCGGAACCGACCCTCGAACTGCTGACCCCGGCCGACGGCGCGGCGATGACCCGTGTCATCCCCGGCACGAAGCCACGCGCCCAGGTGCTGGTGGCCGTCAATGACGACCAAAAACTCAGCGACAAGCAGCTGATGACCCTGAGCCGCAGCGCCGCGGCGCAAATTGTCCAAGTGATCCTGCCCAAAGACTGCCTGCTGCAAAGCCGAGCCCTGCAATCGGGTCTGCGCGAACTCAATGGCCCGGCAACCCTGGTCAGCGGTATCGGCCCGGGTGCCGTGCTGGCCTGGCGCTGGCTAGCCGAACAGAAAGACGACAAGGCCCAGGCCATCTCGGTCGATCTGGCGTTGGAAAAAGGCGGCTGCACGCACCTGTTTCCGAAAAGTGCCGCCCACGGTCACTGGCTGGTGGCCTGGAACGACAACCCGGATGACGCCAGTGCCGGCTTCGTGCGTGACCAGCCGAACGCCGAAACCAGCATCAGCGACTACGACATCAACCTGCCGCAAGTGCTGAACAACGAACTGCGCAAGATCCTCGTCGGTGGCGACAAGGCCGCTGGCGGCCTGCAGATCCCGGTAGTCGAAGTGCCAGCGGGCCAGGCCAAGGACACCGTGACCCTGTTCCTGTCCGGTGACGGCGGTTGGCGTGACCTGGATCGCGACGTGGCGGGCGAGATGGCGAAGATCGGTTACCCGGTGGTCGGCATCGACACCCTGCGCTACTACTGGCAGCACAAGAGCCCGGAGCAGAGCGCACTGGACCTGGCCGAGCTGATGCAGCACTACCGGCAGAAATGGGGCACCAAGCGCTTCATCCTGACCGGCTACTCGTTCGGCGCGGATGTGCTGCCAGCGATCTACAACCGTCTCGAGGCCTCGGAGCAGAATCGCGTCGATGCGATCATCCTGCTGGCCTTCGCCCGTACCGGCAGCTTCGAAATCGAAGTCGAAGGCTGGCTCGGCAACGCCGGCAAAGAAGCCGCCACCGGCCCGGAAATGGCCAAGCTGCCCGCAGCCAAAGTAGTGTGCATCTACGGTGAAGAAGAAGCCGACGAAAGTGGTTGCACCGACAAGACCGCGGTGGGCGAAGCCGTGAAGCTGCCTGGCGGCCACCACTTCGACGAGAACTACCCGGCACTGGCCAAGCGCCTGGTGGACATCATCGAGAAGCGCCAACCGAAGGACGCGGCGGTTACAGAGTGATCTGAGCCCCAAAAAAGCCCTCGTTACCTCACGGTAACGGGGGCTTTTTCATTCCACCACACAATGCCAGCTCCAGCAGAGATCACACAAACCTGTAGGAGCTGGCTTGCCAGCGAAGGCGTCCGCGCATTCAACACCAACGTCACAGACACACCGCATTCGCTGGCAAGCCAGCTCCTACACAGATCACACCGGCCCGGATGACCATCCACAAAAAAGCCCCCGCTGCCGCAAGGCAACGAGGGCTTTTTGTGGGTCGCTTACATCTCCACCTGAGTACCCAGCTCAATTACCCGGTTCAGCGGCAGATTGAAGAACCGCAGGTTGCCGTTGGCGTTCTGCAACATGAACGCGAACAGCGCCTCACGCCAGCGCGACATGCCTTCGAGCTTCGAGGCAATCACCGTCTCGCGGCTGAGGAAGTACGTGGTGCGCATCGGGCTGAAGTCCAACTCGTCGAGATGGCACAGCTTCAACGCCTTCGGTACGTCCGGCTCGTCGGTAAAGCCGAAGTGCAGGATTACCCGGAAGAAGCCCTCGCCATAGGCATCGACCTCGAACCGTCGGGTTGGCGGTACCCGCGGGATATCTTCGTACACCACCGTCAGCAGCACCACCTGCTCGTGCAACACCTGGTTATGCAGCAGGTTGTGCAACAGCGCGTGGGGCACGGCGTCCGCGCGTGCCGTCAGGAACACCGCGGTGCCTTGCACCCGGTGTGGCGGCTGTACGGCGATGCTGCTGATAAAGATCGGCAGGGGCAAGCCGCCTTCGTCGATGCGATCGACCAGCAACTGCTTGCCGCGCTTCCAGGTGGTCATCAGCACAAACAGTGCAAGACCGGCGATCACCGGGAAGGCACCGCCCTGGACGATTTTCGGCACGTTGGCGGCGAAGTACACACCGTCCACCAGCAGGAAGCCCAACAGCACCGGCACCACCAGCAGCGGTGGCCATTTCCACAGCAGCAGGATCACCGCCGACACCAGGATGCTGGTCATCAGCATGGTCCCGGTCACCGCCACACCGTAGGCCGAGGCCAGCGCACCCGAGGATTCGAAGCCCAGCACCAACAGCACCACGCCGACCATCAGCGCCCAGTTCACCGCGCCAATGTAGATCTGGCCCTGTTCGGCGCTGGAGGTGTGCCGGATGTGCATGCGCGGGATGTATCCGAGCTGGATCGCCTGACGGGTCAGGGAGAACGCGCCGGAAATCACTGCCTGCGAAGCAATCACCGTGGCCAGGGTCGACAAGCCGACGAGCGGGATCAATGCCCAGCTTGGCGCCAGCAGGTAGAACGGGTTGCGCGCCGCTTCCGGGTCGCCCAGCAGCAAGGCACCTTGCCCGAAATAGTTGAGCACCAACGCCGGCAGCACCAGCAGAAACCAGGCGCGAGCGATCGGCTTGCGACCGAAGTGACCCATGTCCGCGTACAGCGCTTCGGCACCGGTCAATGCCAGCACCACCGCGCCGAGAATCGCCAGGCCCATGCCCGGGTGGACGACAAAGAAGCGCACGCCCCACACCGGATTCATCGCTTGCAACACTTCCGGGTGCTGCAGGATGCCGTAGACACCCAGTGCGCCCAGCACCAGGAACCAGGTCACCATAATCGGCCCGAACAGAATGCCGATCCGCGCCGTGCCGTGGCTCTGGATCAGGAATAGCCCGACCAGCACCACCAGCGATAGCGGCACCACCCAATGATCGATGCCGTCGAACGCCAGTCCCAGGCCTTCAATCGCCGAGAGGACGGAAATCGCCGGCGTGATCATGCTATCGCCATAGAACAGCGCCGCGCCGATCAGACCGCAAACCACCAGGAAGCCGCGCAGCTTCGCATGCCCCGCCGCCGCCCGCCGGGCCAGCGCGGTCAGGGCCATGATCCCGCCTTCGCCCTGGTTGTCGGCCCGCAGGACGAACATCATGTACTTGATCGACACGACCCAGATCAGCGACCAGAAGATCAGCGCCAGGATCCCCAGCACCCCGTCGTGGTTAACCGGCACGCCATAGCCGCCGGAAAACACTTCCTTGAGGGTGTACAACGGACTGGTGCCGATATCGCCATAAACCACCCCGACTGCCGCGACCAGCATGCCGATCGGCTTCACCGCCGAATGCTCGGCGCCCGCAGTCTGACTACTTGCCTGACCCATCCACCACTCCTACTACCCAGACTCGGGCTTCTTGAAAGAAGCACTATGCTTTGTCGTGCAGCATGCGCTGTTTTACTTCACGTTACAGACGTTTTGTTGACTGTAAAAAATCAGTAAAGCGTAACGGCGCGAAGCATAGCGCAGCACTCGTCGTATTTCCCTGCATAAAGCTGGTCAAGTGGGCTTACCATCGCTAGAATTGCGCACTTTTTGATCAGAGGCGCCAAATAAGCGCCCGTCCGTCGTCTTGCCGCACTCGGCACGAGGCGTCACAAAATACCGAGGTTAGACATGTCCACCACTCCTGCGTCAGCCAATCCAAAGGTTGGCTTCGTATCCCTGGGCTGCCCCAAAGCACTGGTCGACTCCGAGCGCATCCTTACCCAGCTGCGCATGGAAGGCTATGACGTCGTGTCCACCTACCAGGACGCTGACGTTGTCGTGGTCAACACTTGCGGCTTCATCGATTCGGCCAAGGCCGAGTCCCTGGAAGTGATCGGCGAAGCCATCAAGGAAAACGGCAAGGTCATCGTGACCGGCTGCATGGGCGTCGAGGAAGGCAACATCCGCAACGTACACCCGAGCGTGCTGGCCGTGACCGGTCCGCAGCAGTACGAGCAAGTGGTCAATGCCGTGCACGAAGTCGTGCCGCCGCGCCAGGATCACAACCCGCTGATCGACCTGGTGCCGCCGCAAGGCATCAAGCTGACCCCGCGCCACTACGCCTATCTGAAGATTTCCGAAGGCTGCAACCACAGCTGCAGCTTCTGCATCATCCCGTCGATGCGCGGCAAACTGGTCAGCCGTCCGGTCGGTGACGTGCTGGACGAGGCCCAGCGCCTGGTCAAGTCCGGCGTCAAAGAGCTGTTGGTGATCTCGCAAGACACCAGCGCCTACGGCGTCGACGTTAAGTACCGCACCGGTTTCTGGAACGGCGCGCCGGTGAAAACCCGCATGACCGAACTCTGCGAAGCCTTGAGCACCCTGGGCGTCTGGGTGCGCCTGCACTACGTTTACCCGTACCCGCACGTTGACGAGCTGATCCCGCTGATGGCCGCCGGCAAGATCCTGCCGTACCTGGACATCCCGTTCCAGCACGCCAGCCCGAAAGTGCTGAAGTCGATGAAACGCCCGGCGTTCGAAGACAAGACCCTGGCACGCATCAAGAACTGGCGCGAAATCTGCCCGGACCTGATCATCCGTTCGACTTTCATCGTCGGCTTCCCCGGCGAAACCGAAGAAGATTTCCAGTACCTGTTGAACTGGCTGACCGAAGCCCAGCTCGACCGCGTCGGCTGCTTCCAGTACTCGCCGGTCGAAGGCGCACCAGCCAACGACCTGGACCTGGATGTCGTCCCGGATGACGTCAAGCAGGACCGTTGGGAGCGTTTCATGGCGCACCAGCAAGCAATCAGCTCGGCACGCCTGCAAATGCGCATCGGCCGTGAAATCGAAGTGCTGGTCGATGAAGTCGACGAGCAAGGCGCGGTTGGCCGTTGCTTCTTCGATGCCCCGGAAATCGACGGCAACGTGTTCATCGACAACGGCAGCAACTTGAAGCCAGGCGACAAGGTCTGGTGCAAAGTGACCGACGCCGACGAATACGATCTGTGGGCTGAACAGATCTAAACGCAAAAAATACCCAAAGCCCCGCTCTCTTGACGAGATGCGGGGCTTTTTTACGGCTATCGTTTGACGTTGAAAGGATTCACATCACTCACGCATTCAGAGGCAGACAGGCATGCGTCAGCATTCGGTCATCCATACGCCGAAACTCGGCGACTACGAAGAACTGACCCAGGTCTGGGAGGCCTCGGTCCGCGCCACCCATGACTTTCTGCCGGACAGCTACATCGAGCTGCTGAAAAACCTGGTACTGACCCGCTACCTCGACGCGGTAATGCTGGTCTGCACCAAGGACTCGAACCAACGCATCACTGGGTTCGCCGGGGTGGCGGCCGGCAAGATCGAAATGCTGTTCATCGACCCCGATCATCGCGGCCAGGGCCTGGGCAAGAAATTGCTGCGCTACGCCCTCGAACACCTGAACGCCGACGAACTGGACGTCAACGAACAAAACCCCCAAGCCCTGGGCTTTTACTTCAAGCAGGGCTTCGAGGTCATTGGTCGCTCGGAAGTCGATGGCATGGGCCAACCGTACCCGCTGCTGCACATGCGCTTGAGGCAAAACCAGCACCACTCACAACACGGCTGACACCACACAACCTCCTGTAGGAGCTGGCTTGCCAGCGAAGACGTCGGCACATCCAGCATCGTTTTCACAGACACACCGCTTTCGCTGGCAAGCCAGCGCCTACAAAAAGCGCTGCGGTGTAAATGGAGCCGGGATTAACCGGCGCCACGCAGGTACAATGCCCACCCCTTTTTTGTTACGGCCCTGACATGACTGACCCGATTCGTCTCTCCAAACGCCTCATCGAACTCGTCGGCTGTTCCCGTCGGGAGGCTGAGCTGTTCATCGAGGGCGGCTGGGTCACCGTCGACGGCGTGGTCATCGACGAGCCGCAATTCAAGGTCGACACCCAAAAAGTCGAGCTCGACCCCGAAGCCAAGGCCACTGCGCCAGAGCCGGTAACGCTGCTGCTGAACGTGCCCGCCGGCATGGACGCAGACACCGCCATGGCCACCCTCGGCGCCGAGACGCTGAGCGAAGAACACCGCTACGGCAAACGCCCGTTGCGCGGCCACTTCCTGCGCCTGACCGCCAGCACCGACCTGCAGGCCAACGCCAGCGGCCTGCTGGTGTTCACCCAGGACTGGAAAATCCTGCGCAAACTGACCGCCGACTCCAGCAAGATCGAGCAGGAGTACGTGGTCGAGGTTGAAGGCGAGATGGTGGCGCACGGCCTCAATCGCCTGAACCACGGCCTGACCTACAAGGGCAAGGAGTTGCCGGCGGTCAAGGCCAGTTGGCAGAACGAGAACCGCCTGCGCTTTGCCATGAAGAATCCGCAACCGGGCATCATTGCCCAGCTGTGCCAGGCCGTCGGCCTGAAGGTCGTCGCCATCCGCCGCATCCGCATCGGCGGCGTGTCCATCGGCAAAGTGCCCGTGGGGCAATGGCGCTACTTGTCCGGCAAAGAGAAGTTCTGACACTTCCCCTGCCGCCACACCTTTCGGCGCCGCTGTTTTCGGCGGCGCCCATAGCTGAATTATCAGGACTGCACACATGATTCATAACGACGTACTGCGCAGCGTGCGCTACATGCTCGACATCAGCGACAAGAAAGTCATCGAGATCATCAAGCTCGGCGGCATGAACGTGACCCTGCCGGACTTGCTGACCTACCTCGACAAGAAAGAGGAAGACGAAGAAGGCTTCGTCCGCTGCCCGGATGAAGTCATGGCGCACTTCCTCGATGGCCTGGTGATCTTCAAGCGTGGCAAGGACGAAAGCCGTCCGCCGCAGCCGATCGAAGTCCCGGTGACCAACAACATCATCCTGAAAAAGCTGCGCGTGGCGTTCGAGCTGAAAGAGGACGATATGCACGCGATCCTCAAGGCCGCCGAGTTCCCGGTATCAAAACCTGAGCTGAGCGCGCTGTTCCGCAAGTTCGGCCACACCAACTACCGTCCGTGCGGCGACCAGCTGCTGCGCAACTTCCTCAAGGGCCTGACCCTGCGCGTACGCCCGCAGTAAACGCCCCCCTTGTAGGAGCCGGCTTGCTGGCGATGGC
>NZ_JAFMPV010000037.1:0-50166 GCF_049132105.1 Pseudomonas sp. NFX15 | reverse complement strand
GAAGAAGACACGGATTGATGAATCGAACTATGATTTTTCATGGACTCGCCCTCGCTGTCGTTGGCTGTTTAGACTGCCACCGTGGCGCATTGACGCCTCGGCTTGGGCGAGTCCATCCAATTACAGGATTGTGGGTGGGCGCAAGAGCGGTGTTTGATACCAAACCTTGTAGGAGCTGGCTTGCCAGCGAAAGCGCCAGACCAGCCACCGCCAATGTTGGCTGTGCCGACGCCTTCGCTGGCAAGCCAGCTCCTACAGAATTGTGGGTGGGCGCAAGAGCGGTGTTCGACACAAAACATTGTAGGAGCTGGCTTGCCAGCGAAAGCGCCAGACCAGCCACCGCCGATGTTGGCTTTGCCGACGTCTTCGCTGGCAAGCCAGCTCCTACGGGATTGTGGGTGGGCGCAAGAGCGGTGTTTGATACAAACATTGTAGGAGCTGGCTTGCCAGCGAATGTGCCAGTCCAGCCACCTCCAATGTTGGCTTTGCCGACGCCTTCGCTGGCAAGCCAGCGCCTACAGGGATTGTGGGTGTGTCTGCTATATCAATTTTGAATCTGCCGACGCTCGGCCACCAACAGCAACGACTGTGGCACCGGGCTCTGCGGGTGCTGCGGCTCTTGCAAACCAACCAGCGCAAAACCGGCCATGTCCAGCGCGTTCAGCCAACTGGACAGAGTACGGAAATACCACGGCATGGGCTGCCACTGGCCCTTGAACGTGGAAAAGGTTTCCTCCCGCCAGCCATCCTGATAATCACCTGCCGCTGCCGTCCACGGATGCAGCGTCTGGATCAGCAGCGCACCACCGGGGGCGAGCAGGGTATTCATGGCCGCAAGCAGCGGGATGATGTCTTGATGCAGCAAAGCAAAATTGGCGCAGATCAGGTCGTAGTCGCGACCAATGTCGACGTCTGCTTGCGCCAGTTGTTCATAACTCGCCAGGTGCACGGTCGCTGTCCCCGCCGTCCGCGCCGCCTCAACCAACGTCGCATCGCCGTCCACGCCGACCGCTTCAATGCCCCGGTCCCCCAGCGCCCGCAGCAACCAGCCTTCGCCGCACCCCAGATCAAGCACACGTTCGGGCTGGCGACCCATGATCGCCAGCAGGATGGCTTGGTCGGTCACCTTCAGGCGGCTTTCGATGGTGCCGTTGCGAATGGCCACGATCCAGGCCTGGGCGTTGTGGTGCCAGCTGTCGAGCAAGGGGGATTTGGCGGCTGACATGGGCATGTCCGGCGTGATGGGTTCGATGAAAGGATAGGGCACAGGAAGTGGTGGCGCCCGTTTTGTCCGGCGCCACCGACAGCGCGTGCTCAGCCGCTTTGGGTGGCGGCCAGGTGGTAGGCCACCAGCGCGTTGGCATGGCCATGCCCCATGCCGTGTTCCGCCGTCGTCAGTAATTCATCCCGTCTTCAATCGCGATGCCCTGGGCGCGCATGGCCTTGATCAACTCGACGCGGGTGCCGGGCAGGTTGAGCATGGTCTTGGCGCGCAGCGTCGTGACTTCCTCGGCGGTGTAGGGCTGGTAGTCGGCCGGCCGGCTCTGGCCCGCCATGCCGTCCTCACGCATCAGCCAGTTGATCAGGTCTGCCAGTTGCGCGTTGTTCAGCGCCGACTGCGACATGCCCGGAACCCGCACCAGGAATTCGCGACCGCCGGGCACCTTCAGGAAATTGCCGACAAACCCCTTCATCCGTGGCACGTCGTTGGCGGCAGAACCTGTGCCGTCGTTCAAATGGCAGCCGGCGCATTGCAGCTGGTAGTTCACGCCAACGCTGTACCCGGCCTGGGCAATCGGGGTCTGCGGGGATTCATTGCCCGGCGCGTGGTGCTGGTTCGGGTTGGGAATGGCCCGGGCGAAAGCAAGTGGGGCGCTCAGGGCGCAGACGAGACCGAGCAAAATAAAACGACGCATTTAACCGAACTCCACTGATGACCGTTTGGTACCCGTGTAGGAGCGAGCTTGCTCGCGAAGGACGTCAACGATAACGCGGGCAAAATGGTTTAACGCGCCGCCCTTGAGTTCTACGCGAGCAAGCTCGCTCCTACAGGTACACACACACAAAGCAGTAAAAAAAAGGAAAGCAGCCACAGAAAAAAAAGCCGCCGATTGCGCGAGCAACCGGCGGAAATTGCGCGTTTAAATGGCGACGCCGCGGATCACCGACACGGTGCAGTGGTAGATGTGCGATTTGGCGGCCAGGCACCAGTTCACATCGTTGTTGTTGAACGGGCGATAGGCCGGTTCTTCACTGTCGTTACGCGTACAGGCGCACTGGGCGCAGCTTTGCTTACCGCAGCAGTCGTTGTACGAAATGATGTAGTCCTTGCCGTCAGCCGGGTTGCGGCAAGTACCGATCCAGGACACTTGCGAGGCTTCGGTGCCCGGTGGGCAGGAAGTCACCGACCCGCCGCAGCAGCTGCACAGAAAGCCGTCGATGGAGCAGTAGCGCCAGTAGTCGCAGCTGTTCGGATCACCCGGGTCACCGGCTTGCGCAGGTTCGGCGGCCAGGGCCTTGCTGGTGCGATCCAGCGGCAACAGCAGGGGCAGGGCGGCGCCAGCCACCATCAGCGACCCCATGCGCGACAGCAATTTACGGCGCGAGGTGGTGTCGGCGACACGGCGGGTCGAGCGCTCAAACAACAGATCCAGCAGTTTCATAAACGTCTCCCTGCCTTATCAGTGGCTATGGCCGTGGCTGTGGCTGTGGTCGTGGGCATGCGGTTGGGCATTGAGGTATTGCTGCAGCGTGGCGTGCTTCAAGTGCTCGACCTCGAACAGGCTGTCCAGGTGCTCGCGGGAGTTGACCAGGCCTTTGGCGCGCAGGGTGCCGGACTTGTCGATCAACGCCGCGTACGGCAGCTTGCCGATCTGGTAGGTCATGCCCACTTGCGGGCCGACCACGTAGGTGGCGTCTTCGAGTTTGTGTTCGCGGATCAGCGCTTGCTGGGCGTCCATGTCGCCATCGCTGACGAACACCACGTCGAGGTTACCGGCTTGTTCCTTGGCGATGGATTTGATCGCCGGCAGCAACGACTTGCAGATCGGGCAGGTCGGCGAGAGGAAGAACAGCAGTTGCGATTTCTCGCCGGCATAACCGAAGTTCACCGGGCGACCATGACGGTCAGCAGCAGTGATTTGCGGCGCGGCTTCGTTGACCGCCACGCCTTTGTCGACCATCAGTGCGCCAGCCGGCGCCAGGCGACCGTGCAGTACGCCAATCTGCCGCACCAGGCCCATGACGACAAACGCCACGGCCACCAGCAGCACCCAGAGCAGAACGTTGGAAACGATCAAGCCTTCCATTTCGATTACCTACCAATCAATTTGAGCAGAAGAGGGGAATTCGCCAGCAGGCCATCGGCCGCGGCGTAGATGAGCAGCGCCACCGCGGCGGAGGCCAGGGTCACGAAGCCATCGAACAGGGTCAGGTCGCGGGCCACCGGTGCGAGGCTGGCCACCAGCGCCAGCGCAACCAACGCGCTGTTGCGCGCCAGCAGTACCGGGCGCAGCGGTTGTGCCTGGTCAGGGCCGGCACAGCCGCAGTCGATGTCGGCACGACCGCGCCACAGGTTGATGCCGATGGCCGCGGCGTACAGCGCCAGCAGGCTGGCGGCGCTCAAGGCGGCATAACCGCGGCTGACCGGCATCAACAGGGCAAAGGCGATGGCCAGTTCCAGCAGCGGCACCAGCCGTGCCGTCGGGCGCACCAGCCCCTGGGGCAGCAGTTGGTAGTCCGCCAGTTGCCGAGTGAAGCGGGCCGGCGCGCGCAACTTGTGGGTCGCGGCGCTGGCCAGCAACACCGCGATGGCGATAGCGCTGGCAATGATGAAGATCGGATCTGTGTGCATGGCCGAACCTCTTAGTAGCTCATGACCTGGGTCGCGGTCTTCGCGACTTTCGGCATGCTGCCGGTCAGCTTGTTGGTCTTCAGATCAAAGATCTGCAAACCGCCTTCGACGTCGACACCCAGCAGCAGCGGCTTGTCGTCGCCGGTGGCCTGCATGCTCCACACCGGAACCGGGGCCTCCAGGGTCGCTACCTTCTTGTGGGTCTTGAGGTCGAACGCCCATATCAGCGGGCTCGGGTCTTCCCACTTCATCGGTTCGTGAGCGTCGTGCATCAGCACGTACAAGCGGTCCAGCTTCGGCGAGGCGGCCATCAGCTGCCAGCCCCCCGGCGCCCAACCGGCTTTTTTCTCTTCGTCGTTGACCAGCGACCAGGCCGGCAGGATTTTCGGTGCATCACCGGAGAAGTCCACGGGCCGCACGGTGCCCAGGGTGGTGGTGAAGTAGTAGGTCTCACCGACGTTGATCGCGCGCTCTACCAGTTTTTCGGCGTTCGGATCAAAGAACGGCGTGCGGCTGCGTGCGGTTTCCTGACCCTGGTCGTTGAGGGTCACCACTTGCAGGCTGCCGTCGCCGCACAGGGAGGCGAAGCGGCGATTACCGATCGGGTAGTTGAGCACGCAGCCCGGAATGGCGATTTCCCCGGCAACGGTCTTCGCCTGGGTATCGACCACCGTCACCGAGGTGGACGGGGTGAAGTTGTAGACGTAGATGAACTTGTCATCGCCGCTGGCGTTGAGCGAATAACGCTGGGTCAACGATTCGGCGCGCTTGTTCGGCAGCGATACTTCCCAGGCCGGCGACAGGGTCGAGCTGTCCCAGGCGGTCAGCACGTCGGTGCGGGTGCCGCGGGTGCCGCGCGAATACCAGATGTCGGCGCTGTAGAGGGTTTTCTTGTCGTGACTGAGGGTCGACGGTGCGGCAAAACCGGTGGGTACCATGCCCAGCACACGCTTCTGGTCCGGGTCGACCACGGTCACGCGACCGACCACGAAGCTGTCGAATTCAACGTCGATGATGAACGCCCGGTGAGCTTCTGGTGGAAACGGTAGAACGGTCTGGCCAACGGTGCCGGCGGGCAAGTCCGCACGGGCACTGTTCAAACCGAGTACAAGCAGGCTCAGGCCTAGCGCTGACTGTACGGAGATCCTGTTTGTTCGCATACGGGGAACTTCCTGAATTGTTGGTAACGCGGATCGCGGGTGCTTTGGCAGATTTTTACCCTTTGATTCTGCCGTGCCGCGCCATCAGGAGAATTGCCCTGCCTGCCAAGTGTTTGTGTGTCTGTGCCAGTGTCATGAAATCTGTGCCAAAGCCTGATATTGCAGGGCGGCGGGAGCGTTTATCGGACGCAAACCTGCAGGCGCTGGCTTGCCAGCGAAGAGGCCCTCGGGTTCAGCGCAAACCTCAAGGACGCCTTCGCTGGCAAGCCAGCTCCTACAGAGGGGTGGGGGAAACACGGACTAGAGGGAGGTGGAGAGGGGCAAGGAAAAGGTAAATACCGCGCCGCACGGCTCCAGGTTTTGCGCCCAGATATCGCCGCGATGGCGGCCGATGATGTTCTTGCACAACGCCAGGCCAATGCCGTTGCCGCTGACCTTGGACGAGAAGAAACCGTCGAACAGCTTCTCTTGCGCCTGGGCCTGAATGCCCCGGCCGCGGTCTTCGATGCGTACCAATGCCACCTCATTCTCACGGCTGGCATGGATGCGCAACAGACGCCTTTCGGCCGGCAGGTCAGCCATTTCTTCGATGGCGTTGAAGGCCAGGTTGAGGATCACCTGACCGATCAGCACTTTCTCGCAACTCACCATCAGCGGTTCGGGCGCCGCGACCACCTCCACCCGCACCAGGCTCGGATCGGCGCGCAGGCTGATGAAGTACTGGGTTTCGCGCAGCAGCTCATTAAGGTCGACCCGCTCTTCGGACTGCTCCAGCTTGACCACGTAATCGCGCACGCTCTTGATAATCACCGAGGCATGTTCGATTTGCCGCACCGCGTTCTGCAAACCCCAGGCGACGCCTTGATCGGTTTCCCCGGCGTTGCCCAGGCGAATCACCGTGCCTTCGATGAAGTTGCGGGTGGCGGCCAGTGGTTGGCTCAATTCGTGGGCGATGGCCACGGCCATTTCACCCATAGCGTTGTAACGCGCCAGGTACTCGAGTTTCTGTTCACTGACCCGCCGCGCTTCTTCGGCCCGGACCTGCTCGGTGACATCGCGAAACAGCAGCAGGTGGCCGACCAGATCGTCCTCGATCTCGATGTAGCGGCAGGTCGCGTCATGCCAGCGCCACTCGCCATCGCGGCGCTGCACCTTGTAATGCACGTTGAACGGCGCGTGTTCCGGCGTCTCATGGGCAAACTGTTGCAGCAGGCGCTGGCGTGAGGCCTCGTCGCACCAGACCAGGAAATTCTTGCCCATCAGCGTATGCACTTCGCTGTCGAGCAGGTGCGCGCCGGAGTCGCTGATAAAACGGACATCACCCTCGGGGCCGAGCACCGCCACACCCTCGGCCAGGTCCTGCATGAACGCCTTGAGCCGGCTCTCGAAACGCTTGAGATCGCGCTTGACCTTGTCCTCCTTGGAGATGTCGCGGAACTGCACCATCAACACATCGCGACCGTCCAGGTGCACCAGGGTCGCCACCGCCTCGGACAGGATCTCCACCCCTTGCTTGGAGCGATAGCACCACTCGATGGCCCGTTGCCCGGTGCGCGCCGCGCCTTCCAGCCAACGCAAACCCACCGAGCGCCGGTACTTCGGCGCGTCGCTCGTCATGTCCGGGGCTTTGAGCGGCGTCAGCTCTTGCAGGGTAAAACCCAGCGCCGCCAGGGCGGCGGCGTTGGCCCAGAGAATCTCCTTGGTGTGCGCGTCATGAAGAATGATGCACAGCGGCATGGCTTCGATCAGCGTGTAGAAGTCGTTCGGTTTTGGCAGGTACATCGCACGGCCCTTGGCGGCAGGGGTTTGCAGTATGGCGCTTTATACCTGCTCGCACAGCGCGATGCGCTCAGAGGTAACCGGCGTGGGCCTAGGGGTTTTCTTTAGCGGGGAGGCTGCACGCCCCAATAGTTGCGCCGCGGTACGGTTTTTACACTGGGTCCCATCAACGTAACGGTCGCTGCCCCCGCATCACTGAATCACCCCTTGTAGGAGCCGGCTTGCCGGCGAAGGCGCCCTTGAGGTCACCGCTGAATTCGCGGGCCTCTTCGCTGGCAAGCCAGCTCCTACAAAGGGAATCAGCGTGCAGTCACCGGCACTTATAAACGGTCGCCAGCGTCCAGCCTGGCTCCAGCTAATAACAAGCAATACGGAGAAAGCCCATGCTGCGTTCAGCTGTCGCGCAACAAGACCCTGTGTCTGCCCCGGTCGTGCCAATGGTCGAGAGTCAGCTATTTCAGCAAGTGCTGGATGAGGTGCGTCAACGCCGCGAGGAATTCGACGCCGGCTCCCACGTGCCTCGGGACATGATCGAGCGCTTCAAGCAAGTGGGCATCTACCGCGCTGCCACGCCGAAATGCTTTGGCGGCGACGCCCTGGCGCCGGCGCTGTTCCTGCACATGATCGAACGCATTTCCGAAGCCGACGGCTCTGCCGGTTGGGTCGCCAGCTTTGGCAGCGCCGGCGTCTACCTCGCCGCTCTGCCGCCAGAAACCCTGGCTGAACTGTACGCCGACAGCCCGGACCTGGTGTTCGCCGGCGGCCTGTTTCCGTTGCAGCCGGCCGAAGCCGTCGAAGGTGGTTATCAGGTCAACGGCACCTGGAAATTCGCCAGCGGCTGCAAAGGCGCAGACCTGCTCGGCGTGGGCATCGGCGCGGCGGGCGGTAAGCCACGCACCGCGGTGTTCCGCCCGGAGCAGGTGGACATCGTCGAGAACTGGGACGTGGTCGGCCTCAAGGGCACCGGCAGCCACGACTTGCGCGTGACCGACAAACCCGTCGACGAACGCTGGACCTTCATCCGTGGCGGCGCCGCGACCATCGACGAACCGCTGTTCCGCTACCCGTCGATTGCCTACGCCGCGCAAGTGCTGGCGGTGGTCAACCTCGGCCTGGCCCGCGCCGCACTGGACGAAATCAGCCGCATGGCCGGCGGCAGTGGCATCACCGGCGCGCCGAAATTGTCCGACCGCGCTTACGTGCGCATCGAGATCGCCAAGGCCGAAGCCAAGCTCAGCGCCGCCCGCGGTTTCTTCTACAACGCCACCGAACAGGTGTGGAACTCGATCCTCGCCGGCAACCCGGTTACCCCGGAACAAACCAGCCTGCTGCGACTGTCGGCGATCCATGTGTCCCAGGCCGGCGCCGAAGTGGTGCACAGCGCCTACAGCCTGGCCGGCACCACCGCCATTTATCTGCGCCATCCGCTGCAACGCTACCTGCGTGACTCGATGGTAGTGACCCAGCACGCCTTCCTCAGCGAAGGCCTGTACGACGGCGCCGGCTCGGTGTTCCTCGGCGTGCCGCCGTTCCCGGGCTACATCTGACCCTCATTATTTTTTCAAGGAACTTCACCCATGTCGCAAACCACCCAAGAACCACTGCGCGTCGTCTTCTGCATCGGCATCACCCAGAACTTTTTCGACCTGCCCACCGGCGAAGGCCTGAGCGTTTGGAAAGGCTTCAGCCAGATGATGGGCGATCTCGGCGCCATGCCCGGCATCACCGTGCTCGGCGCAATGGACGACGATCGCTTGATGGTCGGCCCGTCGACCACCTCGCCGTGGACCGTGTACATCATGGCCGACGTCGACTGCCACCAGTCGGTGATCGACGCTTGCAACCTGTTCCGCACCACGCCGGTCGGCCAATACAGCCTGTGGCGCTACGCCAAGATCGAAGCGCGCATCGGTCGCCCGCTGACCATCCCTGATGCGGCCAAGGTGTAAGCCATGAACGAGACCTTGCTGCGGCGTCTGGCGACGCTCGAAGGGGAAAGTGCGGTGCGCCGCCTGATGGCGCGCTACATGGACCTGTGCGATGTGCCGCGGGTGCTCACTCAGGTCAGTGAATTGGCTGAGCTGTTCTGTGCAGACGCGATCTGGGAAGGCGTTGGCAGCCAGACGGCGCAGACCTTCGGTCAACACCGGGGACGCGACGCTGTGGCGGCATTCGTCGGCGGTTACCTGCCGCCGTCCGACCACTTCAAGCTGAACCTGCACTACCTCACCAGCGAGTCGATCGTTGTCGACGGCAGCGGGGCGCAAGGGCAGTGGATCATGCAGCAGATTTCGACCTACGCCGATGGCCGCAACGAGTTGTTCGGCACTCGGCTGAACATCGATTTTCGTTGTGTCGACGGCGTCTGGCTGATCGCGCATTTTCGCACCCAGCGTTTGTTCAATACGGAGTTGAGTGCATGAGTACCTTCATCAGCGAATTCCTCCTCGGTGGCAGTGGCAAGCGCGTTGCGATCAAGGACTCCATCGACATCGCCGGCCATCCGACCCGCTCGGGCAGCCGGGCCTTTGCCGAGGCCCCGGCAGCGACGAAAAACGCTGACGTGGTCGACGCCATCCTCGACGCCGGTTGGCAGATCGTCGGCAAGACCAACCTGCATGAACTGGCGTTCGGCGTGACCGGGATCAACGACTACACCGGCACGCCGATCAACCCGCAGGCGCCGGATCGGGTGCCGGGCGGTTCGTCCAGCGGTTCGGCCTCGGCGGTCGCGGCCGGCCTGGCAGACATCGCCATCGGCACCGACACCGGTGGTTCGGTGCGCGTGCCGGCAGCGTGCTGCGGGGTTGCCGGGTTGAAGCCGACTTATGGTCGCGTCAGCCGTGTCGGTGCGCATCCGTTGAATTCCAGCCTCGATTGCGTCGGGCCGTTCGCCAGATCCATGGACGACCTGATCGCCGCGATGCAGGTGATTTGCCCAGGTTTTGCAACGCAAGGTTTACCAGGGGCGAATGCCAAAGTCGGCTTCCTCGAAGTCGCCTGCGACCCGCACCTGCAAGCGTGCCTGGGTGCCGCTGCCGACCGTGCCGGTTGGCATCGCAGCAACTTGTACTTGAGCGAATTCGAAGCGGCCTTCGCGGCCGGCCTGACCGTGATCAATTTTGAAAACTGGGCGGCGTTCGGTCACCTCACCGGCAAAGGCCTGATCGGCGCCGACGTGGAAACCCGTCTGCTGGCCGCCAGCCGTACCGACGCACAGGAAGTGGCCCACGCCGAAGCCGTGCGCACCCGTTTCACCCGGCAGGTGGACGCGGCGCTGGAAGACTTTGCGGTGTTGCTGTTGCCCACGCTGCCGAGCCTGCCGCCGACCCTCAGCGAAGCCCGCGCCGGCAGCAAAGCCGTGGCCGGCATGACCCCGCTTGTACGACCCTTCAACTTGAGCGGCCACCCGGCACTGACGGTGCCGGTGGAGCTCGATTGCGGCGGGCTGAAAGTCGGCCTGCAAATCGTTGGCCGCAAAGGACAGGACGAACGGGTCTGCGCCTTCGGTGCGCAACTGCAACACAGCATGGCCGGCGAACGCCCAGCCTCCAAGAAATCATAAAAACAAGCCATGAGGAGAACCGCATGAGCACTCATGAATACCGGCTGATCGCGACGTCGAAAAGCCCCGAAGACCTGGTCCAGCATGACCGCGTCGACGTCTCGCTGTACAACGATCCGGCGCTGTTCGAAGCCGAGCTGGACAAGATTTTCTACCGTACCTGGGTGTGGGTCGCCCATGAAAGCGAAGTGCGCAACAGCGGCGACTTCAAAACCGCGACCATCGGCCGGCGTCCGGTGATTGTCGTGCGCGACAAGAAGAACACCATCAACGTGCTGGAAAACCGTTGCCGGCACCGTGGCGCCACCGTGTGCGAAAAGCACAAGGGCAACGCCACCGGCTTCACCTGCCCGTACCACAGCTGGTCCTATGGCCTGGACGGCAAGCTGCGTGCGCTGCCGTATCCGGATGGCTACGAGGGCATCCTGGAGAAATCCGAACTGCCGCTGACCAGCCTGCGTGTCGAGAGCTACGCCGGCATGATTTTCGCCAGCTACAACGACGAGATCGAACCGCTGGAAGATTTCCTCGGTGGCGCCAAGCACTGGATGGACCTGTTCATGAAGCAGGGCGCGGGCTACCCGATCAAGACCCAGGGCGAACACAAGTTCAGCTTCAAGGGCAACTGGAAGATCCAGTTGGAAAACACCACCGACGGTTATCACTTCCCGATCGTGCACAAGTCGTTCATGTCGTCGGTCGATGAAGAAACCTCGGAAATGCTCTCGTTCATGACCGACGAACACGCCGTGACCCACTCGCTGGGCAACGGCCACAGCGTGATGGTCATGGTCCCGGAGCACGTCGATCTTGATCACGACGACGGCAGCGAGCAGTTGCAGGAGCGCTTCGCCCATGTGACTGAAGAGCTGTCGAAGACCCTGCCCGCCGATCAGGTGCGTCGCATTGTGCGTTCGCTGCACGGCGCCGGTTTCAACCTGAACCTGTTCCCTAACATCGCGATGTCGATGTCGTTCTTTCGTGTGCTGCGCCCAGTGTCGGTCACCGAAACCGAGATCCGTCACGTTGCCCTCGGCATGGACGGCGGCCCGGAAATCGCCAACCGCGAGCGTATGCGCATTCACGAACACTTCCAGGGCCCGTTCGGTTTCGGCAGCCCTGACGATGCCGAGGCCTGGGATCGCGTGCAGCGCGGCTCGTATGCCGGCGTCGATGCGCCAATCCTGGTCAACCGCGGCCTGAACCGCGAAATCACCGCTGAAAACGGCGACAAAGTCAGCCACGCCACCGACGAAGGCGGCATGCGTGGTGCCTACGACATGTGGAAAAGGATGATGAGCCAATGAGCAATCACGACACCCTGAACGGTTTTACCGGCCCGTTGGCCCAGGCCATGGAGTTCATCTGGCGCGAAGCCGAACTGCTCGACCACAAGAACTACGCCGAATGGGCGACCCTGTGGAGCGACAGCGGCAAGTACATCGTGCCGATCGACCCGGACACCGAAGACTTCGAAGCGACGCTGAACTACGCCTACGACGATGCACGCATGCGCGCCTTGCGTATCGAGCGCTTGAGCGCCGGCTTCTCGCCGTCGGCCGTGGACGCGGCAAAAACCATTCGCACCGTTTCGCGGTTTCGCCTGGTGGAAGCGGCCGGTGACATCGTTGAAGTCAACTCCGCACAGTTGCTGTACGCCTACAAGCGAGGCGTGCATACGCCGTTCGTGGCCGACCTGAACCACCGCATTCGCTTCACCGATGGCATGCCGTCGCTGGAACGCAAAGTGGTGCGCCTGATCAACTCCACCGACAGCCTGAGCGCGCTCGGCTTCCTTTTGTGAGGGTTTCATCATGAGTCGAGTAGCCCTTGTTACGGGCGCTTCGCGTGGTTTGGGCGAGTGCATCGCCCGCCGTCTGCACGCTGCGGGTTATCGCGTCGGGCTGGCCGATGTGCATCTGCAGGGCGTGCAGCAACTGGCTGCCGAACTGGATGGCACTGGCGCCAGCGCCATGGCCATCGAACTGGATGTGCGCAGCAAGGCGGATTTCCAGCGTGCCCGCGACCTGCTCACCGAGCAATGGGGCGGCACTGACATTCTGGTGAACAACGCCGGCGTGTCGAAAGTCGCGGCGCTGATGGACATCACCCCGCAAGAGTTCGACGAGTCGATGGCGATCAACCTGCGCGGCACCTTTGTTGCCTGCCAGGTGTTCGGTGCGCACTTCGCCGAGCGTGGCTTCGGGCGCATCGTCAACATCGCGTCCCTGGCCGGGCAAAACGGCGGCACCGCCACCGGCGCGCATTACGCGGCGGCCAAGGGCGGCGTTGCGACGCTGACCAAGGTCTTCGCCCGTGAGTTGTCGCCGCAAGGGGTGACAGTCAACAGCATCTCGCCAGGCCCGCAGGACTTGCCGATCGTGCGCGAAAGTGTGGCGCCGGAGCGTCTGGAGCAGATCCTGAAAATGATCCCCACCGGTAGCCTCGGCGACCCGACGTTCGTCGCTGACAGCGTATTACTGCTGGTCGCCGATAACGCAACCTCCGTGACGGGCGCGTGCTGGGACATCAACGGCGGCTTGTTCATGCGATAAGCGATCCTATGGCTGAACAAATAACCCTGTAGGAGCTGGCTTGCCAGCGAAGGCGTCAACACTGGCGATGCAAGACTCAAGACCGCCATCGCAGGCAAGCCAGCTCCTACAGGGGCCGGGTGAACAGCCATCCCTGTAGGAGCCGGCTTGCCGGCGAAGGCGCTCTGATGGGCGATGTATGACTCAAGGCCGCCTTAGCTGGCAAGCCAGCTCCTACAAGGGGGCCGTGTTTGACAAGAAAATTTATATTCAGGTGATGCAATGATGAAGGTGAAGATCGAAAGGATCGTCGACGAAGCGCTGGATATCCGCTCCTTTCGCCTCGTGCGCAGTGACGGCCAGCCGCTCGACACCTATGAACCGGGTGCCCACGTCGACCTGACCGGGCCGACCGGCGTAACCCGTCAGTATTCGCTGTGCAGCCCGCCACAGGATCGCCGCGCCTACCTGGTGGCGGTGAAGAAAGAAGCGCAATCTCGCGGAGGCTCGCAGGCTTTGCACGAGCAGGTGCAAGAGGGCATGGAGCTGGAAATGGGTGCACCACGCAACCTGTTCCGTCTCGATGACGGTGCCTGCGAACACGTACTGTTTGCCGCCGGCATCGGCGTCACACCGCTGCTGAGCATGGCCTATAAACTGGCCGAAAGTGGTCAGCCTTACCGCCTGCATTATTTCGCCCGTTCGGCGCAATACGCTGCGTTTACCGAGCTGCTGGCGACACAGTTTGCCGATAACGTCGAGTTTCACTACGGCATAGAACCGGCTGATCTCGACAGCGCATTGAGCGCCTGCCTGGACCGCGCCAACCCCGCAGCCCACGTCTACACCTGCGGCCCGGCCCCGTTCATGAACAAAGTGGTGGAAGTCGCTGCACGCAGCCGTTCGGACGATTCGATTCACCTGGAACACTTCGCCGCAGACCCCGCGGCCAACAGCGCCCCGGCCGGCACCTTCGAAGTGGAATTGGCCAGTTCGGGCGTGGTGCTGCACGTGCCGGCCGACGCCAGCCTGGTCGACGTGCTGCAAGCCCACGGCTGCGATATCGACACCGAGTGCCGCGAAGGCATCTGCGGTACCTGCATCGTCGAAGTGCTGGACGGCGTGCCGGAGCACCGTGACAACTGCCTGTCCAATAAGGAAAAGGCGTCGAACAAGCAGATTTGCGCTTGTGTATCCCGGGCGCTCTCCGCTCGTCTGGTATTGGACCTGTAAGACTAAGGAAGGCTGGAAAGCACGCGCCGGAGCCTGTTAAATCGGCGCCCGGCGGCCATCGAGGGAGGCGATGGCTACAGAAACAACCGTGTTAGCGAACCGTTCGATGAAACGGTCGAAAAATAACAACAAGAAGCGTGAGGCTTTGCGGACATGATTACAGCATCGACGGTGCGCAATGAGGCGTTCGAAAGTTGGTTGAGCCAGGTGAACCAGGCCTGTGGGCGCTTTGACGCGCGGGCGCTGGACACGGATTTCTACGGCGAACTGGCGGAATTTCGCAGCGGGGCGATCAACCTGAGTGTGGTCGACATGGCGCACGTGCATTTGTATCGCACCAGCAAGGACGTCAGCACCAGCAGCGACGGCCACTATTACGCGGTGTTCCAGATGCGCGGCAGCTCGCAACTGGAGCAGGGCGACAACCGAGCGCAACTGGGCTGTGGCGACATCGCGCTGATCGACGCCAGCCGCCCGAGCGACATGATCTACCACGACGATTGCCGGCAGCTGTCGCTGATTCTGCCGCGCCAGGTGGTCGAGCGTGGTTCGCACTTCAACGCCGTCAACTGCGCCACGCGCATTGCGTCCAGCAGCCCTTTGGCGGCGATGGCCAACAAACTGGTGCTGGACACCCGCCAGCAGGACGGGCTGGACATGCAGGAAAGCGAGGCCGTGCTCGACGCGCTGGCCAGCCTGTTGCTGCCGGGCATCAGCGCTCGCGACAGCGTTGCCGATCCCCATGAACGGCAGTTCCGCAAGATCATCGCCTTCATTGATGCACACCTCAGCGACGAGGAACTGTGCCCCGAGTTGATCGCCCGTGAAGTGGGGATCTCCGTGCGCGGCCTGTACCGCATGTTCTCCAAGCGCGGCCTGGTGGTGGCGCAATACATCAAGCACCGCCGCCTGGACTTCTGCGCCGAAAACCTGCGCCGCGCCGATGTCGACCAGAAGCTGTCGGCGCTGTGTTATGCGTGGGGCTTCTCGGATTCGAGCTACTTCTCGTCGGCCTTCAAATCGCGTTTTGGTGTTTCGCCGGGCGCTTATCGCAAGCGGTATAGCCAGATCTGACACCCACCCTTGATGTTGGATGTGCCGACCCCTTCGCCGGCAAGCCGGCTCCTACAGGGACCTGCCGCGAACACGAATCCTGTGTACGACAAAAATCCACTGTAGGCGCTGGCTTGCCAGCGAAGGCGGTGTGTCATTCAACACATTAGATGGCAGGCTGACCCCTTCGCCGGCAAGCCGGCTCCTACAGGGATCTGCTGCGAAAACGGCCTGTCGGCAAAGACAGAATGATCAATGCCGCACCGGCTCTTCCACCGGCAAATGCAGCACCTCGCGCACCAGCATGGCAATGCTGCTCACGCCCATCTTTTCCTTGATCTTGGTGCGGTGCACGTCAACGGTCTTGACGCTGATGTTCAGCTCCCGCGCAATCACCTTGCTGGCCTTGCCATCGATCACCAGCATCAACACTTCCCGCTCACGGCTGGTCAGCAGTGCCAGCTTGCCTTGCAGGTTCTGACGCTGCTGCTGGTCGGCCTGGGCGTGCACGGCGGTCTTCAGTGCGGCCTGGATGCGGTCGATCATCTGCTGCGGGTTGTAGGGCTTCTCGACGAAATCCAGGGCGCCGTTCTTCATTGCCGTGACCGACATCGGAATGTCGCCATGGGCCGAGACGAAGATGGTCGGCAAGGTGCTGCCACGTTGGTTGAGGATTTCCTGCAACTGGAAACCGCTGGTTTCCGGCATGCGCACATCCAGCACCAGGCAGGCGGGCTGCTTGGGGTCGTACTGGCTGAGGAACTCTTCGGCGCCGGCAAAGCACTGCGCCTGCACGCTGACCGACTCCAGCAACCACGCCAGCGAAGTGCGCAGGTCCTTGTCGTCGTCAACGATGTAAACAATCGGTTTGCGGGTTTCCATCAGGGCTGCCACGAAAATTCTAATGATTGTTTTCGCACGCGAACGCACGGCATGCATTGGCTCGTCTTTCTTGAGCCAGTGAGCAGAATACCCACTGTGGCCGGCCCTTGCGATAAAGAAACCACCTAGTCGACTAGCGGAAACCCAACCTCGGCATGGGGATCGTCAGAATGGTTACGCAGCGCCTGCAGCCTTAGTCTTGTTCCATCAGCTACGGGCCGCAAGAAGGCGGTCCTCCTAGAAGGAAGGGGCATCGACATGGCCGACCTGAGCCAGCAGCAAATCGACTTTCGCAACGCCATGGCGCAGCTGCCTGCGGCGGTGAATATCATCACCACCAATGGCCCTGGCGGACGTTGCGGCATCACCGCCAGCGCCGTGTGCTCGGTGACCGATTCGCCGCCCACCGTGCTGGTGTGCGTCAACCGCAACAGCGCCACCCACGACGTGTTCCGCACCAATGGTCACTTGTGCGTGAACGTGCTGTGTGGCGAGCAGGAAGAACTGGCCCGGCATTTCGCCGGCATGACCCAGGTGCCGATGGCCGAGCGCTTCGCCTGGGACCTGTGGGATGACGGCGCGGCCGATGTGCCGGTGCTGCGCGATGCCCTGGTACAGCTGGAAGGGCGGATCAGCGAGTGCAAGGAAGTGGGCTCGCACTCGGTGATGTTCGTCGAGCTGACGAAGGTCGGCGTGCGCGAGCCGCGCGACAGCCTGGTGTATTTCAACCGCCTGTTTCATCGCGTTGAGCATGCCAGCGCGCATTGCTGAACTCCACCCATACCTGTAGGAGCTGGCTTGCCAGCGATGTGGCCCTGAAGACCGCTATCGCCGGCAAGCCGGGCTCCTACAGTGACCGCGTGCGGTTTACCTCGCGGTGATCACCGACAGTTTGCTGATCCCCGCGCGCTCGATCGACGCCATGGCGCGGGCCACTTCGCCGTAATTCACGCCGTCATCGGCCTGCAATTGCACGCGCACTTCCGGGTCTTTGGCCTTCGCCGCCTGCAGGTTGAACTCCAGCAGATCCGGCTGGATCTCATCCTTGTTGATGAACAGTTTGCCGGCACCGTCGATGCTCACCACCAAAGGGTCCTTCTGCTCTACCGGCGCCACCGCTTCGGTTTTCGGCAAGTTGATCGGTATCGCATTGGTCAGCAGAGGCGCCGTGACGATGAACACCACCAACAGCACCAGCATCACGTCTACCAGGGGCGTGACGTTGATCTCGCTGAGTACTTCATCGCTGTCTTGTGTAGAGAAGGCCATATCAGGACGCCTCCTTGATTTTCTGCCCTGAGGTGCTGGCGGCGGATTTACCCGCGACAGGGCTCAGCAGTACACGGAATGCATGTTTCTGCGCCAGGCTGTAGAAGTCGTGCGCAAAGTCATCCAGGTCTGCTGCCGTCAACTTCAGGCGACGCAGGAAATAGTTGTAGACCAGCACCGCCGGCACGGCGACAGCAATACCGACGCCGGTGGCGACCAGTGCGGCACCGATGGGGCCCGCCACGGTTTCCAGGCTCGCCGAGCCCGCCGCACTGATCCCTTTCAATGCAGACATGATCCCCCAGACGGTACCGAAGAGGCCGATGAAGGGCGAGGTGCTGCCAATACTGGCGAGGATGGCCAAGCCGGTTTCCAGCGAGCGCCGTTCACGCACGATCTGCTGGCGCAAGGCACGCTCAAGGCGGTCCTGATGATTGATCGACTGGCTGAGGTCAGCGTTCTGACTGTCACTGATCTGGATCGCGTTGTAACCGGCAAGCGCAACGCGGGCTGCAGCGCCAGGCAGGTTGTTGGCGAAATCGGCGGCCGATTCAAGGCTCGAAGCGGCCCAGAACAGCCGATGGAATTTTCGGTCCTGCGTCTTCAACCGGGTGAACTGCAGGCCCTTGAGCAAGGCCAGGCCCCAGGTCGCGACGGAGAAGACAATCAGCAGCCAGATGACGGCGTGTTCGATGGATTCGAAGGGGGAGGTGAGTAGACTCATGGTCGGGTGCTCCAACAAGGCATTAGATCAGTTGTAGCGATGCGCCTTTTGCCAGGTAGCCCGCAGGGTTTCGATAGGTTTGAGTTACTTGATTTTGAAGTCGATGGGCACGCTGACCCAGCCGTCCAGCGCGGTGTCGCCTTGCTTGGCCGGGACGAAGCTCCAGCGTTTCACGGCGGCCAGTGCGGCGTCGTCCAGCGATTCGCGGCCACTGCTTTTTTGAATCTGGATTTCACCGGGCTTGCCGCTGGCCAACACATGCACGCGCAACAGCACCGTGCCTTGCCAGCCCCGGCGCAAGGCCTGGGACGGGTACTCCGGCGCCGGGTTGTGCAAGTACCCGGCCGTTGCCGAAGCCGGGGTCACGGGCTGAGGGGCAGGCGGTGCCGCAGGTGCTGGCGCCGCGGCCACCGGTTGCGGCGTCACGGCGGGGGCAGGTTGCGCTGTCACCGGCTTGGCCACCGGTTTGGGCACTGGCTTGACCACAGGCTTGGGCTTGGGTATCGGCTTGGGCGGTGGTGGCTTCACGGCCAATTCATCTTCCACCGGTGGCGGCGGCTCCACCACGGGTTGGGCAATCGGCTCGGGCGCAGGTGGTTCGACAACGGGTGGCGCCGGCCGGGAGAACTCGATGGTCATCGGCGGGATTTCCGGGGGGACTACGGGCAGTTGCGGCGTAGGTGCCTGGCTGACCCAGACAATCACCGCGCCATGCAGGACCAGCGCCAACACCCCCAGCAAGACCACCTCGCGACGACTCAACAGCCGTTGCGGTGTGCGGTGCAGGCGAGACAGTGCCAAGGGTTCGCGAAATACCCGGCCAAGGTTGAGCAGCTCACCGAGGCCCGGGCCCTGGAATACCTGCGGCAGACTGGCGGGGCTTTGGACATTGCCCATTTGTTTACTCCTGTGAATCCTGTGGTTTTTCCACGCTTCGACGGACCGGTCCGGGCTTCAATGCCCCACCAGTTCCTCCAGCAGTTGTTCCTTGTAGCCTTGCAGCACGGTTGAAGCCCGGTCCCGGGGATGGGGCAAGTCGACCTTGATTTCGTGCTTGATCCGTCCCGGATGGGCGTCCATGACGATCACCCGGTCACCCAGGTACAGGGCTTCTTCGATATCGTGGGTCACCATGATCACGGTGCAGCGTTGTTGCACCCAGATGCGCTGCAGTTCGTGTTGAAGTCGTACCCGGGTCAACGCGTCGAGCGCGCCGAGGGGTTCGTCGAGCAACAGCACTTTCGGTTTGTTGATCAGGGCCCGGGCAATGGCGGCTCGTTGCGCCATGCCACCGGACAACTGGTGCGGGTAGGCATTCTCGAAGCCCTCAAGGTTGACCAGGGCAATGTGTTCGGCCACCAAACGGTCTTTTTCCGTCTGGGACAGTGGATGGTTTTTCAAGGCCAGGGCAATGTTCTGGTTCAGGGTCATCCACGGAAACAAACGGTGATCCTGAAACACGATCCCGCGTTCCAGGCTGGTGGCCACGATCTGCTTGCCATCGAGCAGGATGTCACCTTCATAGTCGGCCTCCAGCCCGACGATGAGCCGCAGCAGGGTGGATTTCCCGCAGCCGCTGGCACCCACGATGCTGACGAACTCGCCGGGGCGAACGTCGAGGTTGATGTTGCGCAGCACCGGCAAAGGCTGGCCTTCGATCCGATAGGCCTTGCTCAGGCCGCGAATTTGCAGCGCGCCGGACTGTAACGGAGTGCTGTGGGGCAGGATATGTTGGGCGATTGCGTTCATGGAGTGGCCTTTCAACGAATGTTGCGCCAGCGCAGCAAATGGCGGCTCAGAAGGGTGAATAGCAGGGTCATCAGGTAACCGCACAGACCGATGCACAACACGCTGAGGACGATGACTTCCATGCGTGAGCCGGCTTCGGCGTTCATCATCAGGTTGCCCAGGCCGGCTCCCGAAGACAGGAACAACTCGCTGCCCACCGCCGTGACCCAGGCAAACGCGAGCGCGTGCAGCACACCGGTGGCGATGCTTGGCAGCGCTGCGGGCAACAGCACATGACGAAACCGTTGCCAGCGGCTCAGCACCAGCACCTGGCCGACCTCGCGATAGCGCTGTTCGACATGGTGGAAGCCCTGGTAGGTGTTGAGAACCATGGGGTAGAAGGCCGCGAGGCTCACGATCAGCACCTTGGAGAACTCGCCGTTGCCGAACCACATGGCAATCAGCGGAATCCAGCCGAGCATGGGGACCTGGCGGATCGAATGAAACAGCGGCCCGATCAGCCGGTTGGCAAGTCCCGACAGCGCCATCAACACGCCCAACAGGACCCCAAAGAAAATGCCCAGCGCCAGGCCGGTGCTGGTACGCGCCAGGCTGGCCAACAGGTTCACCAGCAGCTCGCCATTGGCCAGCAGTTCGAGCAAGGCGGCGCCGATGGTCGACAGCGGTACAAAGGCGTAAGCCCCCGCCGCGTCCTGGCGCGACAGGTATTCCCAGCCGCCGATCAACAACAGCGGCAGCAACAGGCCACGGGATTTGGCAATGAGTCCAGACATCGAAGGCTCCTAGCGGGTCTGCCAGCGGAACAGCCGCTGTTCCAGTTGGCGAAAGCTGAAATCCAGGATGAAACCGATCAAACCGGTCACGACAATCCCGACCATCACCACATCGATGCGCAACATTTGCCGGCTCATTTCGATCATCTGTCCCAGGCCACTGTCGGCGGCGAGCAACTCGGTGGCCACCAGCACCACCCAGGCGCGGGTCAGGCTGATACGAAAACCGGTGATGATCGGGGGCGCGGCAGCGGGCAGGGCGATCTCCCGGACGAATGTCGGCCAGCGCAGGCGGTAGACGTCAGCCACCTCGAAGTAGCTGCGCGGAATGGCTTTGACGCCTTCGCTGGCGGCCAGCGCGACCGGGAAGAATGCGGTTTTGGCAACGATGATGATCTTGAAGGTTTCATCGATGCCGAACAGCAGCACGAACATCGGGATCAAGGCGATGCTGGGAATCTGGCGCAAGGTGTGGAACAGCGGCGAGCAGTAGATCTCGACGTTTTTCGACAAGGCCATGAGCACGCCGAACGCCAGCCCGCACAGTGAACCAATGCCGAACCCCAGCCCCAGGCGCGACAGGCTGTTGAGCAGGTGTTCGAGCAGCTCACCACTGGCCGACAGCGCTTCGAAAGTCCGCCACACCTGAGCGGGAGGGACCAGCAGGTTGCGCGGGAAAATCCCGGCCTCGGCGACCACCGCCCACAGCAACAACAGGGCAACAGGAGAGGTGAGCCAGCTCAGGGAGGACAACAGACGTTGAGTACGCATGGCGGTTCTTATTTCGGCGAAGTACCGAAGGGGTATCGCAAGAGCTGTGCCAGCAAATACCGATCACGCCAAACAACCCTGTAGGAGCCGGCTTGCCGGCGATGGCGGCGGTGCAGGCGACGTAGATCGTGCTGACCGCATCGCTGGCAAGCCAGCTCCTACAGGCCGTGTGTCGGTGCAATTGATGCCTGATCAGCACCCGTTGCTGCCAGGGCAACACCCCGGCAGCAGTCCACTCAGAAGTCGTAACTGACGCTGGTGTAGTAGAACGCGCCCTGGGCGCCTTCGGGGCTGGTGATCGAGTACTTCGGCACGCCGTACAACTGCGCTCCGTCAGCCTTGTCCGGATGGGTGTCGAACAGGTTGATCGCTCCCACCGACACTTTCAGCGCCTTGTCGAAGGTGTATGACAGATCCAGGTCGGTCACCCATTGCGGGCTGTAGGTCTGGTCCAGGTTCGGGTTGGTCGAGTTCAGACTTTTCCATTCGCCATAGCGGCGCTGGGCCACGGTGACGCCCCAACTCTCATACAGCCAGTTGGCACTGAGGATCAGCTTGGACTCGGGCGTGCCATCCTCGATCAGGCCTTGGGTGGTGCGGCCGACAATCTGCGAGCCCTTGATGTTGCCGACGTCACGCAGGGCGGTGATTCTGGTGTTGTTCTGGCTCACGCCGGCATTCAGGTTCAGGCGTCCCCATTGCTGCAGGTCCAGCTGATAGTTGCCGGCCAGCTCGACACCGTCGGTGCGGGTGTCGGCCACGTTGGTGTAGAAGGCCGCACTCTGGATGTTCGCGTAAGGGGTACCGGCGAAAATCGGCGAGACCACCGACGCGGGCAACTGGTCGGAGAGGGTGATGCGGTTGTCGATATCAATGCGGTAGGCGTCCAGCGTCACCGATGCATTGGCCAATGGACGCCAGACCAGGCCCAGGGAGTAGCTGGTGGATTCTTCCGGTTTGAGCGATGTCCCTCCGAGCAGCGCTGCCTCTGGACTGTCGGCGCGCAACGTACGCTGCTGCACTTCGACAAAGTTGCCGCTGCCGGGCGGTTGCTCCACCACTTGCACGCTGAACGAGGACAGGCCGCTCTGCACCAGGGATGGCGCGCGATAACCGGTACTGGCGGTGGCGCGGGCGGCGATCTGCGGGGTGAAGTCGTAGCGCAGGGAGAGTTTGCCGTTGGTGGTGCCGCCGAAGTCCGAGTAGTGCTCGCTGCGCAGGGCGACACCGGCCTGGAATTTCTCGGTGACCTGGCCTTCGATGTCGACATAGGCGCCCGCTACGTTACGGTCCAGCGAGGCTGCATCGACCTGGGTGATGCCCGAGTAGTAGCCCGGGATACGCCGTCGGGTAAGCGGGTCGACCGTGTTGAACAGCGGGCCGTTTTGCCAGCCGGCGGGCTCGCCTGCGCTGAGCTCGTAATTTTCACGGCGCCAGGCCAAGCCGGCGGACACGGTCAGGGGCTTGAACAACAGGTCGGTCGGGAAGTCCCGCACCCAATCGAGGGTGACGTTGGTCTGGTCGGCGTCGCGTTCGCCGGTAAAGATTTTTTCCGGGCTGTTGACTCCCCAACTGGGGTTGATTGCATTGCGGTCGGTGGACTTCAGCGTGTTGTCGCCGTGGTTGACGGCGAAGTCGAACTTGCCCAGTTGTTCATTTTCGTAGCGCAGGCCGCCGGTCAACGCATAGTCTTCCAGCGAGTAACGGGTGATTGGTACACGGCCGTCCGGGAAGCGTTGCAACGCGGTGCTGCTGTAGTTGTTGCGCAACGTCGTGGGCGGGTCGAAGAAGCCTTCGGCGTCGGTGTTCTTGTGCGAGTAGGTGGCAAAGCCGTAGGCCGTCAAACCGTCGCCAATGCCCATTTCACTGTTGGCGGCGAAGTTGTACTGGTCCGACACATTGCCCGAACCCCAGCGCCAGGTGCGATAGCGGTTGTTCTGCTCGCGGGGCGTGTTGATGCTGGTGGAGCCCGGGTAAAAAATCCGGTTGTCGGGGTTGGTGTCGCTGGCCGGGTCCTGACTGCCGGCATCGAAGCTCAGGGTCAGGAAGCCGTCATTGGGCAGGGCAATGCCTTTCCAGCCGCTGAGTTTGCGCTGGATGCCATCGCCCTTGTCGTAGCCGCCGAAGCGATAACCGAGGTTGCCACCGTCGTCGTTCTCCTTGAGCACGATGTTGATGACCCCGGCGATGGCGTCGGAGCCGTACTGGGCCGCCGCGCCGTCGCGCAGGATTTCCACGCGCTGGATCGAGCTCAGGGGAATCAGGCTCAGGTCGACCGCTGCCGCGCCCCGTCCGTTGACCAGGCTTTGGCGGGTGACATTGGCGCTGGTGTGGCGGCGCTTGCCATTGACCAGCACCAGCACCTGATCGGATGCCAGGCCGCGCAATGACGCGCCTTGGGCGATGGAGCCAGCAAAAGCGCCCTGGGGCGATTGCGGATAGGTGAACGACGGTGACAGCGCGGTGAGGGCGCCGGACAGGTCGCTGGCACCGGTCTGTTCCAACTGTTCGCTGGACAGCACATCAATGGGCGCGGCGCTTTCGAGCGCAGTGATATCGCTGCGCCGGGTACCGAGTACCACCACAGTGTCGAGGTGATCGCTGCTGGCGGAGGGGTGGGTTTCGGCAGCCAGGACAGGCACGGCAAAGCTGCCAATGACCAGCGCGATAGCGCCGGCCAACGGAGTGTGATGGAACATGGATAAATTCCTTCCAGACGAATGAAGACCCCTGTAGGAGCCGGCTTGCCGGCGATAGCGGCCTCAAGTGCGATGCAAGGCTTGTGGGCCTCATCGCCGGCAAGCCGGCTCCTACAGTGAATGTGTGGATACCGGAGGCCCGGAAATCCGTGGGTTTTGTGTGGATGCCGGAGGCCCGGAAATCGATGGGTTCTGCATGGATATCGGTGGCCCGGAAATCGATGTCCCCTGTAGGAGCTGGCTTGCCAGCGATGGCGGGCTCAAGTGCGATGCAAGGCTTGTGGGCCTCATCGCCGGCAAGCCGGCTCCTACAGGGGGAGGTTTCAGGTCAGAAGCGGCTGGTCACGCTCAGGCCGACGGTACGCGGATCGCCGTAGGTGATCACGTATTGGCCCAGGGTGCCGTTCGGACGACCGTGTACCTGGTAGCGACGGTCAGTGACGTTGTTCACAAACCCGGTAACGCTGAGTTTTTCGTCCGGGCTGTACCAGGTCAGGCGAGTATTGGCCAGGGTGTAGTGCGGTTGGCTGAGGGTCTTGTCAGCACTGCTCTGGCGATCGGCGAGGAAGTATTCCTTGTCGCGGAAACTCACATCGCCGCCAGCCACCAGCTTGCCACCGACTTCCAGCGGGAACGTGTAGTCGCCACCGAGCGCGACCACGTTGCGCGGTGAACGCACGAAGCTGTTGCCGCTGTAGTCACCCGTGACCACCCCGGTGTTGGGGTTGGTGTTCTTGAAGTCGGTGTATTCGGTGTCGAGGAACGATACTGCGGCACGCAAGTGCAGGTAGTCAGTCGGCTGGGCTTCGAGTTCCAGCTCGGCGCCCTTGACCGTACCCTTGGCGCCGTTGGTCAGCGCTGTGGTCAGCACGCCGTTGTTGACCGTCAGCAGGTTCACCTGAATATCCGAATAGTCGTAGTAGAAGATGTTGGCGTTGGCCGTCAGGCGATGATCGAACCACTCGGACTTGAGGCCGATCTCGTAGGCGTCGAGTTGTTCCGGGTCGACCGTGGTCAGCTGCGACAGGCTGGTGGACAGGCCGGTGTTGAAACCGCCGGAACGGAAGCCATGGGCGTAACGGAAGAACACCCGGACGTTATCGTTGATCCGGTATTCCGGCGTCAGGTCATAGGTCCAGGCGTCCCAGGTCTTGTCTTCCTGACGATTGCCATTGGTGCCGACGCCACGCAGCGGCACCAGCGGGCCGTTGGCCGTGATGCGGGTCAGTTGCGTCAGGTCGAGGTCGATGTCTTTCTTTTCCTGGGTCCAGCGCAGACCGCCGGTCACACTGAAATCTTCGGTGAAGTCGTAGGTCAGGTTGCCGAACAGCGCGTAGCTGTCGGTCTTGTGGTCATAGCTCAGATCACGGAAGTCGGTGACGCCGCCAATCTGGTTGGAGCCGGTGCCGTTAGGCGTCGGGCCGGGTGTGACAATGCGTTGGGCAGAGCTGTCGAGGTCTTCGTGGAAGTAATGCGCGCCCAGCAGCCAGCGCAGGGTTTCCTGCTGCGGCGATGCCAGGCGCAGCTCCTGGGAGTATTGAGCGTATTTGTTGTCGGAAATCGCTGCGCCGTTGACTTCATAAGGCGTGTAGTCGGCGTCGCTGGTCGCCTGGTTGCGAATGTAGTCGTAGGCGCTGATGGAGGTCAGGGTGTAGTCACCCAGGTGCCAGTTCAGGGTCAGCGACGTGCCGTCGTGATTGAGCTTGGAGTCTTCATTGACATTGATTGCGATATCGCGCCCGCGAGGTCTTTCGTAGCCGACGTTGTAATAACGCCCGACCGCGAGCGAACCGTTGCTGCCGTCGCCTTTGAATTCGCGGCTGTGGACCTTGAGCAATGCCTCGAGATCGTCATTTATCTGAGCAAGAAACTGCAGGCGCACGGCTTTCTTGTTCACATCGCCATAGGTGTTGTCATCGACCAGGTTTTCCTGGAAACCGTCACGCTCCTCGGAGTACAGCGAGACCCGTGCCGCGAGTTTTTCATCCACCAGCGCTCCCCCCAGAGCGCCGCTGACGATGCGTTCGTTCTTGGTGCCAAACCCGATCGTGCCGAAGCCGTCAGTGTCGAAGGTTGGTTTTTTCGAGATGACGTTCACCGCGCCCGCGGTGGTGTTCTTGCCGTACAGAGTACCTTGCGGCCCGCGCAGGATTTCGATGCGCTCCAGGTCGAACAACGGCCCGCCGCCGGCAACCGGTGCATTGAGGTAAACATCATCGGCGTAGATCCCCACCGGGAAAACGGTGGCTGCGCCGGTATCACCGGTACCGAGACCCCGGATGTACCAACGTGGGCGGCCATCGCCGTCCGGGTTTTTCGCAGACGTGTTGGGCACGAATGTGGTGATGTCGCCCATGTTGCGCACGCCGTCGGCGACCAGGCTGGTGCCCTGTATCGCTGACACCGCCACCGGAATCTCTTGCAGCGTTTCCTCCCGGTGTTGCGCGGTGACGGTCACGGTCTTGAGCGAAGGCTCGGTAGCGGTTTTGCTGCTGTCGGTTTCTGTGGTTTCTGCTGCCAGCAATCCCTCGCTGACGCCGCCCCCGGCGAGCAGCAAGGTTAGCCAGATACTTTTGGTGATTGAATTAAGTTTATGCATTTGAGTCTCCCCCAGGAAAGTTTCACTAGTGGGGGTTGAGCAGAGATCGTGCCAAGTGTTTTTTTTTGCGTGGTTAGTTTTGTCAAAGTATTGAAAATAAAGAATTTTATTTGATGGTAAGTTGTGCGTTAGGCGGATTTTTTTAGGGTTCGTTAGTTGGATTCAGTCTCCTGAGAAGTGCCTGTCAGGCATTCAGCAGAAGTTGCTTGGCGGGTGTTGCTGGAGCAGCAGGAGTTGAGTGAGGGATTGTTGCCTGGCCAACAATCCGTTGGCCTTGCGGACGCCATCGCCAGCAAGCCGGCTCCTACAATGTTTATTCCGTTTCAATGCAAAACCTGTAGGAGCCGGCTTGCTGGCGATGACGTCCTGACAGGCGCTGAAAAACTCAAACCGCCAATCGTGACGTGGAGCCGATGACCTTCTCCAGCACACTGAAATCGATCCAGTCACGCACATCGAAACGCCGCGGAATAAAGTCCCAGCGATGCAGGAAATCGGTGAAATCCTGCAACGCTTCAATGGATCGTGCATCCAGCGTCGTGCGCAAGCGCCGATGGGCGTCTTCGCCGTACGCGGCGGCGACCCAGTACTCGCTGGTGTTGAGTTCCCGTGCGAGAAAACGCCGGGTTTCGTCTGGGTTGGCCCAGGCCCATTGCTCGGTGCGCAGCACGGTATCAACGATGTTCACACTGGCGTCGAAATGCTCGTGCAGCAGGTGGGTGTCGACGGTCAGGGTCCGTGGCGTGCCGTTGTTCGAACGAATCAGCGGGTCGGGGTGAGAGCCGGTATCGACGACCACCTGCAAACCGAATTCGTTGGCCAGGTGCACGGCGTGCGCGCCCTTGAGAAAAATCGCATCGATGTCGCCGCGCAACAAGCCGATCAGTTCGTTGTTGCGGCGGCTGACGCGGGTGACATCGAGGCTGACTTCCGAGCCGTAGACATGCTGTTTTTGATCGTCGCTGTAGGTGCCGCCATAGGGGTAGTCCACCAACTCGACATCAGACACGTCCAGGCCTTCGAGCTTGAGGGCGTTTTCCAGGCCACGCAGGGCCTGGGCGCGAGTGAAGTCGATCTGCACGTTGGCCCATTTCGGCAAGCCGAAGCGGCGGTTCTTCAGGTCGCGAATGCTCTTCACACCGGATTCGGCGGTGGTCAGGATCAGCTGCACCTCGTCGCTCCAGGACAGCCCCAGCACCCGGGTCTGTACGCCGCTGGCATAGGCCCAGATGGCCGGGATGTTGCCGCCGTGACGCACCGAGTTTTTCAGGTGATGGTCGTAATGGGCTTCGCGAACTTCCCGCTCACTGGACTCGCGCAGTGACTGGATATTCGTGCCGAACGGCGCAAAGGCTTGCGCCAGTCGACCGGACTGCACGGCGATGCCAAGCCCCGTGGGAACAGGGCTATGGGTGTACCAAAGCGTATCGAGTGGTTTGCTCATAAAGTCCTTCAGTGCCGATCCATGAAACCTGGCGGGTTAGCCTGCCAGTGCGGTAGGGGTTTGCAGCAACGCGTCCAGCGGACGAGGATCGATCCAGTCGCGCACGTCGAAGCTTTTCGGGATGAAGCGCCAGCGATGCAGGAAGCGTGTGAAGTCCTGCAGGGCGTCGATGGCCTGTTCATCCAGTTCGGTGCGCAAGCGCAGATGAGCATCGTTGCCATAGGCGGCGCTGACCCAGTACTCGCTGCTGTTGGTTTCCCGGGCCAGGTAGCGGCGGGTATCTTCCGGATGGGTGTGAGCCCAATGTTCGGCGCGTCGTACGGAATCGAGAATGCCGGTGGCGACATCGAAATGGTTATCCAGCAGGTTCAGGTCCACGGCCAGCGTGCGGGGGGTGCCATTGTTGCTGCGAATCAGGGGCTCGGGGTGCGAGCCGGTGTCGATGACGGTGTGCAGGCCGAACTCATGGGCCTGCCGGGCGGCGCTGGCGCCTTTGAGGAAGATTGCATCGACCTCGCCGCGCAGCAGACCCACCAGTTCCAGGTTGCGCCCCTCGACTCGCTGCGCACTGACCGGCGTGCCGTTTACGGTGCTGACCTGCGGGTCGCTGAACGTGCCTTCATAGCGAAAGTTCACCAGCTGCACATCGCCGACCTGCAGGCCTTCCAGGCTCAGGGCGTTTTCCAGCCCGCGCAGGGCCTGGGCGCGGGTAAAGTCGATTTGCGCGCCGGCCCAGTCGGGCAAGCCGAAACGGCGGCCCTTGAGGTCCTTGACGGATTTGATGCCGCTGTCGGGAAGGGTCAGGATCAGTTGCACTTCATCGGCCCAGGACAGGCCAATCACCCGTGTTTCCCGGCCCTGGGCCCTGGCCCAGATGGCCGGGATGTTGCCGCCGTGGCGCACCGAGTTGCGCAGGGTGTGATCGAAGTGCGATTCCCGCACGGCCTTGTCGGTGGATTCGCGCAGCGACTGCACTTGCGTGCCCAACGCGCCGACGGTGTCTTGCAGCCAGCCTTTTTGCACGGCGATGCCCAGCCCGGTGGGGACCGGGCAGCGGGTGTACCAGAGGGTGTCCAGAGCTTGAGTCATCAATGATTCTCCCGCAGCGCTCAGGCGCTGGCCTTCAAATGAGTTGCCGCTTGCACGGCAGGACGTTGGTGCACCAGTGGCAGGACTTCCTGGCCGATACGCAGGGCTTCTTCCAGGTGAGGATTGCCCGCCAGGATGAAGGTCGAGAAACCGGCATCGCGGTACTCCACCAGGCGTTCGGCGATGTTCTGGTGACTGCCCACCAGGCCCACGGTCGGCCCCGGCTTGGCTTTGGCGAAGCCGGCCCACAGGTTCGGGCCGATGATCAGGTCATCGAAGCGGTCGATGTTCTGGTGGTAGGCAGTTTGCCGTGCGCCACCTACCGAGTCGGAGCCGCTGGTGAAGCCCTTGGCGACGACGCTGCTCTTGCCTTCGAGTTTGTCGAACTGACGACGCAAGTCTTTCCACGCCAGCTCTTCGGTTTCCCGGGCGAACAGGTCGACACGCAGACCAAAGCGCACGCTGCGACCCTGTTTGTCCGCCAGTTCGCGTACCCGATCGATATGCGGCTTGAGCTTGTCGATGGGCTCGGCCCAGTTCAGGTAGACGTCGGCGTGTTTGGCAGCTACATCAAGGGCTGCGTCAGAGAATCCGGAAAAGTACACGCCGGGTTTGCGCTCATTCTGCAGCCCGTGGGGCAGGGCACCGTTCTCCAGTTGGTAGATATCACCTTCGTAGGAGAAGCGTTCGTTCTGCCAAAGGCCCTGGATGATGTCGAGGAATTCACCGGTACGCTTGTAGCGCAGGTCATGCTCGAGGAAATCGCCGTTGGCGCGCTGACTGGCCGGGTTGCCACCGGTGATGATGTTCCACTCCAGGCGACCGCGGCTGAGGTTTTGCAGGATGGCCGCTTGTTGTGCGGCATAGGCCGGCAAGGTCCAGGTGGCCTGGAACGCGATCAGGAATTTGATGCGACGGGTTTCACGGGCCAGGGCCGCTGCGGCAATCCATGGCTCCGGGCCGGTGGGCAACAAGGCGCCTTCGAAGCCTGCCAGTTCTGCGGCTTTCGCGACCTGGGCAATGTAGTCGATGTAGGTGAAGTCGTCCGGTTCGCCATTGGGCAAGCGCCCTGGTGCGATATTGCCTGGTCGATAGTGCGGATTACCGCGGTTGTGTTTGTCGGTGGTCAGTTGCGGGCCGTCGGTGCCCAGTGGCAGGCGCCAGAAAAACTCAGTGCTCATGGGTTGCTCCTGATTCAAGTAGGCGGTACGTCGCGCAGGTGCGAGGCTGTCTTGTCAGGGGGATTGCAACGGACATGCCATGGTCGGCCCGCCGGGTTTTAGCCAGCGGGGCCGGGGGGTTGGCGGGGGAAGGCAGAGGGGGTGAAGGCGGGGGTGCTGCTGTAGCAGCAGTCCGTCAGCAATGGTTGTTCGGGGTGCAGCAAGGGAACCTGAGAACACGCGTTTCTGTAGGAGCTGGGGGGACGCCTGGTTCTTGCTGGCGATGAGGCCGTTGGATTTGCTGCGATCATGAGGACGCCATCGCCAGCAAGCCGGCTCCTACGGGCGATGGTGGTCTCAATCACGCTGACGCGGTGGCGACGATGTCGTCAATCGAGGCGCCCGCTTCGGCACTGCGCAGGTAGGTCTGGTACAGCGCCGCATAAGCGCCACCCTGATCGATCAATTGGCTGTGAGGGCCTTGCTCGACGAGGCGACCGTGGCGGATGACCGCAATGCGATCGGCATCGCGGATGGTTGCCAGGCGATGGGCGATGATGATGGCCGTGCGACCTTCGCATAATCGGCGAAACGCCCGCTGGATGCGGCGCTCGGTATGGATGTCGACGGCCGAGGTCGCCTCGTCCAGCACCAATACCGCAGGGTCCGCAAGGTAGGCGCGCACCAGGCAGACCAATTGCCGCTGGCCATGGCTCAGGTGCCCGCCCAGTGGTCCGACTTCGGTCTGGTATTGGTGCGGCAACCGCTCCAGCACTTCGTCCGCGCCCAGCTCCCTGGCGGCCGCAATCAGGCTCGCGTCGTCGGCGTGGGGAGAGGCCAGGCGCAGGTTGTCGAGAATGCTGCCGCTGAACAACACATTGTCCTGCAGGACCACGCCGACATTACGCCGCAGTTCATGCTGGGTCAGGTTGCGAACATCAATGCCGTCCAGCCTGACGGCGCCCGATTGCACCTCGTAGAAACGCGTCAGCAACTGCACCAGCGTGCTCTTGCCATGGCCCGAGGGGCCGACAATCGCCAACACTTCACCGGCAGGAATGTGCAGGTCAAGGTCGTTGATCACCGGCGTCGAACTGTTGGCATCGTAGCTGAAGCGCGCCTGTTCAAAGCTCACTTCGCCGCGGGCCCTGCCCACGCGTTGCGGTGTGGCGCTGTCGTTGATGTGCGCGCGCGTGTCGAGCAACAGGAAGATGCGTTGCGCCGAAGCCGATCCGGTGGCGTAGCGCTCGAACAGGTCCGACAGCTCCTGCAATGGCCCGAGGAACAGGAATACATAAAACAGACTCTCGGCGATCTGGCCCACGGTCACGTCCGCCTGCGCCAGACCGTAGGCGCCCACCAGCAACAGCACGGCCATGCCGGCCGAGCTGAGCAGCGCGGTAAAGGGCGCGAACCAGCCAGACCGCAGGCTGCCACGGATTAGCGCCTGATTGAAGTCATCCAGCAGGCCGCGATAGCGCCGCAGGTTCGGCGCTTGTTGCGCACACTGCTGCAACATGCGCGCGCCGCTGACGCTCTCCACCAGATGCGCGGTGAAGCGGCTGCGGTTCTCGGCGACCCTGGCCCAGTTGCGCTGGGAGATGCGTTTGAAACCCCAGGTCGCCAGCACCAGCAGCGGCACCGTCGCAGCGAGGCTGAGAAAAAATCGCGGATCGATTCGCCACAGCATCACCGAGGCCAGCCCGCAGCGCAGCAGTGCGCCCAGCAACTCCGGTGGCCCCTGGATCAACAGCGGCTCAAGGGCATCGACATCACGGTCGACTCGGGAAATGATCCGACCGGCCTTGGTCCGGTCGAAATAACTGACGCTCAAGCTCTGGACATGGGCAAACACGCGGACCCGCAGGTCATTCAACACCCGGATCGCCGCACTGCCGGCGACGAACTGCGAGACCCCGGCGAGCAGGAAACGCCCGAGCCAACTGGCCGCCAAGCCCAAACCGAGCCAGAGGACCAGGCGCTCATCGAGCAACCAGTGACCGCTCTGTTGAATCAGCCCGCGGTCGAGCAGTTCACGGACGAACCAAGGGCGCAGGAACACCGTGAATACCAGCAAAAGCTCAATGCCGATGACCGTGAAAATGTGCCGGCGAATCGGCTTCAACAGCGGCAACAGCCGACTGAACATGCTGCGGTCGAGGGCCTTTTTGGCCAGCATTTCTTCAATTTCGATATCGCTCAAGGCTTTGCCGGCGATTGGATTAGCCATGGTCGATCCCTAGCAGGTCGCGATAATCAGGAGAGGTATTCAACAGTTCGGCATGGGTGCCGCTGGCGGCGATCCGGCCGTCCTGGAGCATCAGCACGCGGTCCGCCAGGAGGATGGTCGAGAGCTTGCTGGAGATCACCAGCAAGGTGGTGGCACGCCCCTGTTCACGACGCAGTTGGCGAATGTTGTTCAGCACCTGGCGTTCGCTGATCGCATCCAGCGCGCTGGTGGCATCGTCCAGGCACAGGATGTCCGGCTCGCCGAGCAACGCACGGGCCAGGCTCAGGCGCTGGCGCTGGCCGCCAGAGAGCGTCACGCCACGATCGCCCAGCGGCGTGGCCAATCCCTGGGGCAGGCGTTCGAGTACATCTTCCGCGGCGGCCAGGCGCAGCCCGTGAAGCAATTGTTGATCGCTGGCGTGCGGTGCCGTCAGGCGCAGGTTGGCTGCGAGGGTGTCGGAAAACAGAAAGCTTTCCTGGGGGACCACGTGAACCCGCCGCCTGAGTTCGTCCAGTTGCAACTGACGAATGTCCTGCCAGCCGGCGCTGTCCGAGCCCAACGACAGGCGCCCGGAGCTGATGTCGCTGAGGCGCGGCAACAGGCCGGCCAACAGGCTTTTGCCGGTGCCGGTCGCGCCGACCAGCGCGACGATTTCGCCCGGGCGCAGGGTCAGCGAACAGTCCTGCAGGATATCCAGGCCGCCGCCGGGAGCGCTGACGCAGACATGCTCGAGCTTCAAGCCCAGCGGCGTGTCGGGCAGGCTGGCATTGCCGCTGCGGATGGCGGCCGGCTCGTCCAGCAGCTGCCAGATCCGCTCGGCGCTGGAGCGCGCGTCGGCGAACGTCTGCATGACGCGGCCAATGCCCTCGATGCGAAACACCAGGGTGGTGGCAATCAGCAGCGAGGTGACCAGCTCGCCGATGCCCAGCCGTTCGCTTGCCACCAGGTGGGCGCCGTAAACCAGAATCCACACATGCCCCAGCGCGACGACAGCCTGGGGCAGCGGTATTCGCGAACTGGAGTAGGCGAGGGCGTCGCGGGCGTGGTCGGCGAACACCGCTACTTGCGTGGCGAAACGCTGGATGCGGTGGTGTTCCAGGCCAAACGACTTGATCACCCGCACGCCGCCAATACCTTCGCTGAGGTCCTGGTTGACCCGGTCGTAGGCTTGGCCAACGGCCCGGTCGAGACTGACCAGGCGTTCGGTCTGGCGCACAAAGATCCACAGGCCGAACACCGTCAGCAACAGTGGAACCAGCCCCAGCAACGGGTTGTACCAACCCAGCAGGCCGACGGTTGCCAGTACCACCAGCGGCGTTTCCACCACCTGCCGCCAGAAGCTGATCAGGGCATCGCGAACCTTGTCGGCATCACGGGTGGTGCGGGTGATCATTTCCCCCATGCCGTGTTGCCAGTGGTAGCCCAGGTGCAGGGTTTGTACCTGTTGCAGGATGCGCTCACGCAGGCGCGTCAGCAGTTCCTGGCTGAGCACCAGCGACAACACGCTCGCGGCGTACTGCAACACGCCACGGCCCAGGGCGACGGCGAGCATCAGCCACAGCCAGTACCAGCCAAGACTTGCGTCGAGGCTGCCATCGGCTTGCCGGATCACCGCGCGACCGGCGCTGACATCGTTCACCGCGTGTCCGATCAGCCATTGTTGCCAGACCAGCCCGAGGTTCGCTGCAATGAACAGCACCGCCACCAGGGCGAAGCGCCAAGGCATTTCCCGATAAATCGCCAGGCAGCGTAATAGGGGATGTTTTTCGATCATGTAATAGCTCTGCAGGAGCCGGCTTGCCGGCGATGGGGCCTTTGGATGTGTACCGGTATTGACGACGCCATCGCTGGCAAGCCAGCTCCTACAGGTCAGTGTTGTGAATACGCCCTGTAGGAGCCGGCTTGCCGGCGATGGGGGCCGTCAGATCTATGCCGGGCTGGTGGCCCCCTGTTTTTCCTTGGCATTGAGGATCGCGGTGTATTCGCCCGGATCGACACCATTGAGGTAATAGTTGCCGACGTGATGCAGGCGCCAGCGGATCGGGTCGTGAGTGGTATGGACCCGGGCGTTGCGCCAGAAGCGGTCGAGGTTCCACTTGGTCAGCGATGAGCTGGCACCGAGCAGGGAGAAGATGTCACTGGAGATTTTCAGCGAGGCCGCGTCGGAGTGGGCGCGGGCGGTGGCCACCGAGAGAATCAGCTCGTCCTGCAACGCTTTGTTGTCCGGGTCGAGCTCGTGTTGGTCGAACACTCGCGCTGCATCACGCAGCAGTGATTGCGCCCCACGCAAGGCCACGGCGTATTCGCCGATCTGCTTGATGATGTGCGGCTCCTGATTGGCCTGGTCGACACCGCTTTCCACCCAGGGGCGGGCGTTGTGATTGAGGTAGTCCACCGCTGCCGACAACGCGCCTTCGGCAATGCCGGTGTCGATGGCGGCATGAAGAATCTGCGGGAAGGTCAGGCCGGTGCGCTTCATCGGTCCCTTGCGCAGGGAGACGAAGCCTTCGTCGAGCTCGATGTTGTCGAAGATCACCGTGCCGCTGACCGAGTTTTTCTGGCCGAAGGCTTCCCAGTCATCCACCAGGGTCAAGCCCGGCGCGTTGCGATTGAGCAATACGCCGGCGCCGCCGTCATCGCTGGCGGCGGTCAGGGAAATCCACTCGGCGAGGTAAGAACCGGTGGAGTAGAACTTGCTGCCGTTGAGGATCAACTTGCCGTCGGCACGCCGTTCGACCCGGGTCTTGAGCGCAAACTTGTTCTTGCCGCCCACTTCAGCCAAGGCGTTGCCGAAACGCTTGCCGGCCAGCACATCGCGGATCAACCGGTCGCGGATGTCGTCGGAGTAGCCGGTGAAAATCCCGCGCAGCATGACGTTGTGGATTTGCAGCAATTGACCGACGCCGCCATCGGCTACGGAAATGATGCGCACGGTTTCGACGATGGTTTCCACCGAGGCACCCAGCCCGCCAAATGCCTTGGGAACGCCAATGGCGGTCAGTCCGCTTTCGGACAGCAGCTGCGCCTGACGCCGGGGCAGTTGGCCGTTCTGACTGGCATCGGCGGCGATTTCGGCGATCTCCCTGGCGATGTCCTTCGCCACGGCGATGGCTTGAGCTTCGCTCTGAAGCAAGCGGATTGGAGCCTGCTCCTGGATCAGTTGCCCGGCGGGGTTGTGTTCGACCTTGCTCATTGATGCACCTCTGATAATTGATCGGCTGATGGCCACGAAAATCACACCTATCCCCTGTAGGAGCCGGCTTGCTGGCGATTGGCCTTCGAGCCTTGCGCTGATCCCGTCGACGCCATCGCCAGCAAGCCGGCTCCTACAGGGGGGAGTTTTCCGGGCGTTGTGAGGGGCTGAGCAAGTTCTGCGCCAAGGGCTTTGGAGGCTGTTGACGCAGGGTTTATCAGTCTGCGAGAGGCACGGGTGCTGCTGTGGAAGCAGTCCTCTGCTCGATCAGCAGCAGTCGCCGCGCAATGCTGCTGGCAGGCCAGCAATTGAAGGCAGTCGGGCATCCGGGTACAGGCGCAAAGCCCCATAAACGGCGGCTTTCGTTTCTTGGCACGGGCGCTGCAATAGCTCCGGCAACAGTCACTTGCCAACCCAGATGGAGCTGCCCATGACGCTTGCTGCCAAACACACCCGACCCGATACCACAGCTGAACTCGAGCAGATCTGGTTCACCCGTTGCCCGGTGCCGACGGCTTCCGGAATCGCCTACAAACTCGGCTGGCTCAGTGAAGAGTTCGCTGCCGACGGCCTGCCGGTTTCGACCTTGCAGGAGGCCCGTCAACTGGGTCATCACCACTACGATCACGAACTGCCAGGGCTGTTTCGCGAAGGCGGAAACGTCCCGGCATTGGCCGCGCGGGCGGCCGGTGCGCCGAGTCGCCTGATCGGCCTGACCTGGATCGAAGAATGGCAGACCATCCTGGTTCGCCCCGACTCCGGCATTCGTCATCCGCAAGACCTCAAGGGCAAGCGCCTGGCGCTGCCAGCCTGGGGTGAAACCCGCCCGGGGAGCATCGCCCGGGCCATGAGCCTGCACGGTTACAAGGGCGCGCTGAGCCTGGCCGGACTGGGGTTCGACGATGTCGAACTGGTGGAAGTCGCGTTGCAGGATCAAGAACGCGCGGCGAGCCCGCAAGAGGGCTTGCAACGATTGTGGTCGGGCCTCGATTACCTGGTGCGCGGTGAGGTGGACGCGGTCTACGTCAAAGGTGCTTCCGCCGCCGATGCCGCACGGCGTCTCGGGCTGGTGGTGGGCATCGACCTGGACCTGATCGCCGAGCCGCGGTATCGCATCAACAACGGCACACCGCGTCCGATTACCGTCCACCAGAGCCTGCTCGACAACCATTTCGACCTGGTGGTGCGGTTTCTCGCCCAAACCCTCAGCGCCGCTGATTGGGCCGCCAACAATCGGGAGGCACTGAACGCCATTCTCGAGGAAGAAACCCGCGCCGGCAGCGCCGGGGTCGCCGAGGCCTATCGCGGCGAATTCCACACCACGCTGGCGCCGGATCTGTCCTCACAGCGACTGGAATTTCTCGATACCCAGAAAGACTTTCTCTATCTGCACGGCTTCCTGGAACGCGATTTTTCCATCGCCGACTGGGTCGATCCGCGCCCATTGCAAGCCGCCCATGAACTGTTGGCCAAGCGCCGCGCCTGAATCCGGAGATCTGCCATGACCACTCTCGTCTACGAAAAACCAATCAACGAACAACTGATCAGCGAAGAACTGAAGAGCTTTATCGACAAGGTGCTGATCGAGGCTGAAGAAGCCTTCACCGTGTTTCGTGAAACCAACACCATCACGGCTAATGGCACCGTCGGTTTCATCGAGCGTGTGCCGGGCCAGGAGTTGCTGGTGTCGGTCAACTATGGCGGGCCGTGGAATTACCGCAAACCACTGCAGGCTACAGTCACCGACTTTGCAGGCAAAGTGATCTACGGCAAAGGCAAGGGCGGTTTGGGTCGCTACACCAAACTGTTCCAGCAGCACCCGGACATCACCACCGTGTCCCACGTGCATTCGCCGTACCTGGGTGCCTGGGCGCAAACCCATCGCACGCTGCCGTTCCACTACGTGCCGGTGCAGCGATATCAACTGGCGCGGGAACTGCCGGTGTACATCGACCGACGTCAGCCGGAAGTCGATTTCATTCTCGACAAGATTGCCGAAAGCCCCTTCAACCTGGCGATCCTGGAAGCCAATGGCGGTTCCACCGTGTGGGGCAAGCAAGGTTTGCGCGCCACTGCTGAATTCATCCTGTTGCTGGAAGAGGGCGCGCAACTGCAATTGCTCGCCGATGCCCTGGGCGGCTCCCGCCCCTATGGTCCGGGCGTTCTGACCCAGCAGTGGAAAATGAGCGGCCTGTACGACAAAGCCACCGAACTGGGCCTGGTACCTGCCATCGACCGCCGCAGCTGATCCACCGACCTCCCGGCCACCACACCTTCTGTAGGAGCTGGCTTGCCAGCGATGGCGGTCGCGAGGTTGGCGCAAGGTCCGATGGCCCCATCGCCAGCAAGCCGGCTCCTACGAGGGCGTATTCGCAACATTGAATTGTAGGAGCTGGCTTGCCAGCGATGGCGGTCGTGAGGTCGGCGCAAGGTCCGAGGGCCCCATCGCCAGCAAGCCGGCTCCTACGAGGGCGTATTCGCAACATTGAGTTGTAGGAGCTGGCTTGCCAGCGATGGCGGTCGCGAGGTTGCCGCAAGGTCCGATGGCCCCATCGCCAGCAAGCCGGCTCCTACGAGGGCGTATTCGCAACATTGAACTGTAGGCGCTGGCTTGCCAGCGATGGCGATCTCGAGGTTGGCGCAAGGTCCGAAGGCCCCATCGCCGGCAAGCCGGCTCCTACGAGGGCGTATTCGCAACATTGAACTGTAGGCGCTGGCTTGCCAGCGATGGCGGTCGTGAGGTCGGCGCAAGGTCCGAGGGCCCCATCGCCAGCAAGCCGGCTCCTACGAGGGCGTATTCGCAACATTGAATTGTAGGCGCTGGCTTGCCAGCGATGGCGATCGTGAGGTCGGCGCAAGGCCGAAGGCCCCATCGCCAGCAAGCCGGCTCCTACGAGGGCGTATTCGCAACATTGAATTGTAGGAGCTGGCTTGCCAGCGATGGCGATCGTGAGGTCGGCGCAAGGCCGAAGGCCCCATCGCCGGCAAGCCGGCTCCTACGAGGGCGATGGCGGTTGGAAGGTCGATACACAACTCAAGGAGTTCCACCATGGCTGTAAAAATCCTCTGGTACCTCACCACCCCCGACGGGCCCTATCCGTGGGAGTCCGAAGGGCGCTGGAAAACCGATTTCGAGCATTTGAAGCAACTGGCCGTGGCCAGTGATCGCCTGGGGTATTACGGTTCGTTGCTGGGCTCCAGCCCCAATGAAAGCCTGGCTGTCTCAGCCGCGTTGATCGATGCCACCCAGCGTTTGCGTTTTCTGGTGGCGCAACATCCCGGCGAATTGTCGCCGGCGGTGCTGGCCAAGTGGGCGCTGACCTTCGATCAATTCTCCAACGGACGCCTGTTGTTCAATGTGGTCAACGGCAACGACGCCGGCCTGGCCACGCTTGGCGTGCATTACCCCCACGATGAGCGTTATGACTTCAGTCTCGAATACTGGCGCGCCTTTCAGAACTTCTACGCCGGCGACACGTCGGGGCATGACGGTCGATACGTCAAGCTCGCCCCGCGTTCACCGGCTGCTGCCAGTCATCCCTTGGGCGGCTGGCATCCGCCGAAACAGAAACCCGGCATTCCATTGTGGGGCGCCGGCACCTCGGGGCCCGGCGTTGCCCATTCGGTGCAGTTGCTCGACGTTTACCTGAGTTTCGCCAATACCCCGCCGAAACTCGGCGAGAAATTCCGCAAAGTGGCGGCAGAGGCTGCGAAGATCGGCCGCGAGCTGACCTTCGGCACGCGCCTGCAAATCATCGTCCGTGAGACCGAAGAGGAGGCCTGGGCCCACGCCGAAAAACTCTTGCAGCGCACCTCACTGCAAACCGCGCGCACGGCCATCGAACGGCAACTGCCCCCTGGCGAAACCCTGGACAGCTTCCACAGCGACGACCCGCAAATCCAGCGCAACGTCGACGCCGTCCGTGCAGGTCGCCTGCCCAAGGCTCGCGACCTGGAGATCTACCCCAACGTCTGGCTCGGTCCGAGCCTGTTCGGCTTCAACATCCTCGGTCCAGCCGCTGGCACTTATCTGGTGGGCAGCGCCGAGCAGGTTGCCGAGCGGATTCGCGAGTACGAAGCACAAGGCACGTCAGCGTTCATTCTCTCGGGTTTTCCGCTGATCGATGAAGCGCACCGGGTCGCGGACCTGCTGTTCCCGTTGCTCGACCTCGATCACGGTTTCGACGTGCCGCGCCTGCGCGCCGACACGCCAGCGCCGCAACGCACCAACGTGGTCGAACGGGCCTGAGGAGTCGGTCATGAGTGAAGGATTTTCCCGTCGCAGGTTTCTCGGCAACGGCCTGGCGGTCGGCGGTGGCCTGATACTGGGCGGCAGCCTGCTCAGCGGTTGCGACAGTGGCGAAGCAGTCAGTGGCGCAGCGGCCTTGTCCAGCTCCCCGGTGCATGGCGGGCGCTTGCGGGTCGGCATTATCGACGGCGATCAATCGGGCAACCTCGATGCGCACAAACCGGTAGGCGGCGGGATCATTCGCGGCTGGGCGCTGTACAGCAAGTTCTGGGAATGGAACACCGACGTCAGCACGCGCCTGGCCTTGGCGGAGTTTGCCGAACCCAATGCCGATGCCAGCGCCTGGACCATTCGCATCAAGCCGGGGCTGGAGTTTCACCACGGCAAGAGCATCGGCGCCGACGACATGCTGTTCTCGATCCTGCGCCTGACGGACCCGAAACTGGCGTCGCCATTCGCCGGGCTGGTGGGGGCGATCGATCGCAATGCCTTGCGCAAACTGGACGAGCGCACCATTGAGATTCGCTTCAAGGAGGGCCAAAGCTTCTATCCGCTGGATGAGACCCTGATCAGTTTCGGCGGCATCGTGCCGACCGATTACGACCCGGTCACCAATCCGGTTGGCGCCGGGCCGTACAAACTGAAAAGTTTCATCCCCGGACAGCGCTCGCTCTACCAGCGTTTCGAAAACTACTACAAACCCGGTCAACCCTATGCCGATGAGCTGGAAATCATCGAGTTCAAGGATCAGGTGTCCCGCGCTGCGGCCCTGCGCGCCGGGCAAATCGATGTCGCCAGCGGCGTGCAGGCTGAGCACAGCGCGCTGCTCAAGGCTGACTCGCGACTCAACTTGTACGCATCGCCAAGCACTTCGTTTACCGGATTCAACCTCAACCTGGCCAAGGCACCGTTCCAGGATCAGCGGGTGCGCCAGGCGTTTCGTCTGCTGGCCGATCGTCAAGAGCTGGTCGAGCGTGGGCTCAATGGTTTCGGGCGGATCGCCAATGACCTGTATTCGCCCCATGACCCGACGTACAACCACAGCATTGCCCAGCGTCCCTACGACCTGGAGCAGGCGCGGTCGCTGTTGCGCCAGGCTGGGCAGAACGATTTGCGGGTGGAGCTGACCACCACGCCGGGACCTGGCGTCAATGCGGCGTTGGTGTTCGCCCAACAGGCGAAGAAGGCCGGGGTCGAGATCAAGGTCACTCAGGTCGATGGGTCGGTGTTCAACGGCCCGCAACGGGAAAACTGGCTGTTATCGCCAGGCTCCACGCCGGCTCGGGGGTTCCTGGCTTCGGCGCTGCACAACGACGCACCGCAGGCCATCTACAACCGCAGCAACTTCCACGATGAGCGTTTCACTTCGTTGTACCAACAGGCGCTGGCGCAACCTGATCTGGAACGGCGCAAAGTGCTGGTGCATGAAGCGCAAAGCATTCAGCACGACCGTGGTGGCCTGCTGATCTGGGGCTTCAATGATGTGCTGGACGCAGCGTCGGTACGGGTCGGTGGCCTGGCGCCTGAACAGACGACGTTCGCCTCCTGGCGTTTCGATGAAATGTGGGTGAACCATGTCTGAGCCGTCCTGCAAACCCCCACGCACTCCGGCCTGGCTGTCGTGGTTCATCGGGCGGTTGGGCTATGGCCTGCTGACGGCGTGGGTGATCAGCCTGGTGGTGTTCATTGCGACCCAGGCACTGCCCTCGGACCCTGCAAGGGTGATCCTGGGGCCCGATGCGCCGCTGGAAAGCATCCTTACCCTGCAACGGCAGTTGGGTCTGGACCGGCCGATCCTGGAGCAATACCTGCGCTGGCTCGGGCACGCGCTGAGTGGCGAGTTGGGTGTGTCGCTCGACTCCAACGCACCGGTTGGCAGCATTCTGTTCGGCCGTTTTGGCTATACGCTGGCGCTGTTGGCAGGGGTGATTGCCGTGGTGGTGCCAGCGGCGTTGCTGCTCGGCGTGTCGCTGGCCTTGCGGCGTGACAGTCGCCTTGATCGCTGGAGCCTGTCGTTGTTGATTTTTCTCAAGGCCACCCCGGGGTTTCTGTTGGCCATTGGCCTGGTCTTGCTGTTTTCCATGCCCCACATGGACGTGCTGCCAGCGGTGTCGATCCTTGATCCGGACAAGTCCCTGCTGCGCCAGTTGCAGTTTCTGGTGTTGCCGGTGCTCGCCCTGAGTCTGTCGGCGCTGCCGTACCTGACCCGCATGGTGCGGGCGTCGATGATCGAAGCGCTGGAGTCCGATTACGTCATCGCCGCCAGGTTGCGGGGCATTCCCGAATGGCGAATCGTCTGGCGCCACACATTGCCCAATGCACTCATACCCGCGATCCAGGGTGTGGCCCTGACCCTGCGCACCCTGATCGGCGGGGCGCTGCTCGCGGAGGTGATCTTCAGTTACCCGGGCATCGGCACCTCGCTGAACTCGGCGATCCAGATGCGTGATTTGCCGATGGTCCAGGCCATCGTGCTGTTGATCACGCTGGGTGTGGTGCTGATCAATCTGTTCGCCGACCTGCTGACAGTGCTGCTGACGCCGAAACTGCGCACCGCCCGCCGGGTCACCATGATTCGACGCAACCGCCGGGGTATCCAGCCCTGGTGGCGACGCTCCCCATCCAAGGCACCTTGAGAGGTTATGCATGACTGATTCGCGAAGCCTTCGTTGGCACAGGTGGCTGGAGGAACCGCAAACCCGCAAGGGCGCGCTGATCACTTCGCTGGTGGTCCTGCTTGCGTTACTGGGCCCATGGCTGGCGCCCCACAGCCCGACGGAGATGGTCGGCTCGGTGTATGGCGCTCCCGTGGGGGCGGCTTTGCTGGGTTATGACTTTCTCGGACACGACGTGTTGTCGCGCTTGCTCAGCGGCGGCGTGTCGGTGCTGTGGATGTCATTGGCGGCCGCCTCGATTGCGCTGCTGGCGGGTAGCACCCTGGGCCTGTTGGCGGGGTTCTCCCGGCGTCGGCTGGATCAACTGATTACCTGGCTGGCAGATGTGTCACTGGCGTTTCCCGACCTGATCCTGGTGTTGTTGATCGTCTCCATGCTGGGTCGCGCGCCCTGGCTGATCGTGCTGACCGTGGCCATTGCATTCACCCCCGGCGTCATTCGCCTGGCCCGTGGCAGCGCGGTGGCGGTGGCGGGGCAGGAGTTCGTCGAGGCCGCGCAGATGATGGGGTATTCCAGGCGGCGGATTCTGTTCAAGGAGATCCTGCCCAATATCCTCACGCCGCTGCTGGTGCACTTCGGCAACATGCTGACCTGGGGCGTGGGCATGCTCTCGGGGCTGAGTTTTCTCGGTTACGGCGTGGCACCGCCGACCGCTGATTGGGGGCTGATGATCAACGAGAACCAGGCGGGGTTGCTGGTTCAGCCCTGGGCGGTGTTGGCACCGGCCATCCTGATTGGCATCATCGCCTATGGCACCAACATTCTGGCCGAAGGCATTGGCCGCAGCAGCTCACGGATCGGAGAAAAACAGCCATGAACGCCATTGCCGGAATCGAGTCACGCTCCCCTGTGGTGAAGACGCACGTGTTGCAGGTTCGGGACTTGCGGGTCGAGTTGTCGGAACAGATCGACGTGCTGTCCGGCGTGACCTTCAGCCTTGAGGCCGGAGAAATTCTCGGGCTGGTCGGGGAATCCGGGTCGGGCAAGACCACCCTGGCCACTGCCTTGCTGGCCCATGCCCGAAGGGGCGCGCGGATCGTCGGCGGGGACGTCGAAGTGTCCGGTCAATCGCTGCTGACACTGGAGGGCGAAGACCTGCGCCGGGCCCGGGGCAGCCTGATCGGTTACGTCGCCCAGGACCCGGCGACCGCCCTGAATCCGGCACTGCGAATCGGCAGTTTGCTGCGCGAAACCCTGGGTGCCCATCAGATTGGACTGGACCGTGCCGCTCAACAGCAGCGCATCCTCGAGACCTTGCGTGATGTCGGTCTGCCCGATGATGCGCAGTTCCTGCGACGCTTTCCCCATCAACTGTCCGGCGGACAGCAGCAACGGGTGATGTTGGCACTGGCCTTTGTCTTGCGTCCGGCATTGATCGTCCTCGATGAGCCGACGACAGCACTGGACGTCACCACCCAGGCCCACATCCTTGCCACCCTGCGCCGGTTGTGCAAAAGCCTGGGTATCGCTGCGGTGTATGTGTCCCATGACCTGGCGGTGATCAAGGACCTGGTGGACCGGGTGATGGTGATGTATGCCGGGCGTATCGTCGAGGTTGCACAGCGCGAAATGCTGTTCCATCAGCCGGCTCATCCCTATACCCGAGGTTTGCTGGCGGCGATTCCCGATGTGGCGCAACGCCGGGATTTGCCGGCGATTGCGGGGCATGCGCCGGCACCGGGGCAGCGACCACAAGGGTGTGCCTTCGCGCCTCGGTGCCTCCGTCGCGTGGCGGCGTGCTCGGTGCTCGAGCCGCAATTGCAGGCCCTGTCGTCTCAGCAGCGGGTGGCCTGCCTGGCCCCGCATCTGCAACCCTTGCAGCGGATTGCCCAGGCTTCCGTTGCGCCAGTCACCGACTCGGTGGAGCGCACGCCACTGTTGCAGATCAAGGACCTGAACGTGGCCTACGACCGCCAGGTACTGTTCGATGTTTCCCTGCACGTGGCTGCCGGGGAGTGCCTCGCGCTGGTGGGCGAGTCGGGTTCGGGCAAGACCAGCCTGGCGCGCGCCGTTGCCGGGTTGGGGGAAAACGCCGAGGGCGAACTGCTTTACGCGGGCGGTTTGTTGAGCCTGTCGGCGCGCCAGCGTGACGGGGCGCAACGGCATCAGATCCAGTACATCTTCCAGAATCCATACCGGGCGTTGAACCCCCGACAAAGTGTTTTGCAGACACTGAGTGCGCCTCTGGAGCATTTCTTCGGGATCAAGGGCGCTGCCGCACGGGAGCGAGTGGAGGCGGTGCTCAAGCGGGTTTCGCTGCCGGCCTCGGTGGCGGATCTGTATCCCCACAGCTTGTCTGGTGGTGAGCGCCAGCGCGTAGCGATTGCCCGGGCGTTGGTCTGCGAGCCACGGCTGTTGATCTGCGACGAAATCACCTCGGCCCTGGATGTATCGGTACAGGCGTCGATCCTGGCGCTGTTGCGGCAATTGCAAGGGGAAGGACTGACGCTGCTGTTCGTTACCCATGACCTGGGCGTGGTCCGCGCCATCGCCGACCGGGTGTTGGTATTGAAATCCGGTCGTGTGGTGGAACAGGGGCGGGTGGATGAGGTGCTGGATCAACCGCAAGCGGCGTATACACGCACATTGCTGGAGAATTCGCCGACGTTGGCGGGCGGCGTTTTGTAGGTGCCGGTTTGTCAGCGATTCGGCGGTGAACGTCATGCCTCCATCGCCAGCAAGCCGGCTCCTACAAGGTGGCGTTTGCACGTCGAAATGTGATGCGACACAAGGTGGATTGGCACGCGGAAATCTGATACGACACAAATCTGTAGGAGCCGGCTTGCTGGCGATGGCGGTCGTACTGTCACATCCAGAACCAGACTTTGACGACGTTCTTGATTCTCGCGCACTAGCCTTGTATTTCGGTCTCGAACACAGGAGGGCAATGGAATGCCAGATCTTCCCCATGCCAAACGGCTTCGCGCCGGGCGCTACTCCCAATTCGGACAAATCTATTTGCTCACTGCCGTCACTCATCACCGTGATCCGCTATTTGCCGATTGGCGTGTGGGGCGCCTGGTGGTGGATCAATTTCGCCAGGCCCAGACAGAAGAATGGGCCGACTCACTCGCTTGGGTGGTAATGCCCGACCATTTCCATTGGCTGGTCGAACTGAAGAACAGCACGTTACCGGCGTTGATGCTCGCCACCAAATCCCGCAGCGCCCAGGTGGTAAATGCGTTTTTGAACCGTAGGGGACCGCTATGGCAGAGAGGTTTTCATGACCGTGCAATTCGACGGGAAGAGGATTTACAGGCTGTGGCCCGATACATCGTTGCCAATCCGTTACGTGCGGGCTTGGTGAGACGCGTGCACGATTATTCTTTGTGGGATGCCAAATGGCTGTAGGTGGTAGCCGTTGTGACGCCATCGCCAGCAAGCCGGCTCCTACAGATCGTGGGTGTGCCGATATTATGTTGGCACACCCGAACCCGTAGGAGCCGGCTTGCTGGCGATGGCGTTGGTCAATATTGCATCGTACTTACGCCACACGCGCCTTTCGACGGCGTGCCTCTTCGCGCACCGCCGGAATGATCCAGCGTCCGTAATCCACCGTGTCGTACAGCGGATCGTAGCCACGGTTGAGAAAGGTGGTCACTCCCAGGTCGACGTAGTCGAGCAAGGCCTGAGCCACGGTTTCCGGGGTGCCGACCAGGGCGGTGGTGTCGCCGTAGGCACCGACGGCGGTGGCGGTGGGCATCCATAGCGCACGGTCATGACGGTCACCCGCCGCGGCGGCGGCAAGCAAACGTTCGGAGCCGGTGCCCTTGATGCGTTTTTGCCAGGGGCTGCCGGCGGCAAACTGTGGGTTGGCCTTGATCTGCTCAAGGATCTGTTGCGCCCGTTGCCACGCCAGTTCCTCGGTGGCGCCAAGGATCAAGCGCACGGACAGGCTGACCCTCGGCGCCTCCACACCCGCCGCGCTGGCGGCCGCGCGCAGTTTGCCGATCTGCTCGGCGACACCGCTCAAGGGCTCACCCCACAAGGCATACAGGTCCGCGTGCTTGACCGCGATCTGATAGGCGATATCCGAAGACCCGCCGAAGGAAATCGGAATGTGCGGCTGCTGCAACGGCTTGACCGGCGAGAAGGCACCCTTGATGTTGAAGTACTGCCCTTCGAAGTCGAATGGTTCTTCCGCGGTCCAGGTGCGCCGGACGATTTCCAGGTACTCATCGGTACGTTTGTAGCGCTCAGTCTTGTCCAGCAGGAAGTCGCCTTCCTGGGGTTCGGCGGTGATGCCGGTAATGGCATGCAGGCGAATTCGTCCGCCGCCCGTGGTGTGATCCAGTGTCGCAAAGGCCCGGGCGGCGACGGTCGGGGCGGTGAGGGCCGGGCGGTGGGCGATCATGAACCCCAGGCGTTCGGTGTGCGCGGCGGCGTAGGCGGCGATCTGCAAACTGTCGGCGCTGCCCGGTCCACTGGCGATCAGCACCCGATCAAAACCTGCGTGTTCATGGGCCCGGGCGTGATGGCGGATAAACTCCAGATCGAAATCCGGGCTGCGAACACCTCGGGTCTCGGACCACTGGCGGGGGAAAATCATGCCGACGAATTCAATGGACATGGGAACACTCCTGATTGCGGTAAGCGGGCAGGCCGCTGGCTTAGAACTGGTAATCCACCTGGGCCAGCAACGTGCGGCCGGGCATGGGTTGCAGGAAGGTGTTGGTGGAGCCGGCCAGGCCACTGACGAAATTCAGTTCGTTGGTCAGGTTGAGCACGCGCAAGGTGGTGCTCCACTGCGGCTGGCGGTAGTAAACCGCGAGGTCGAGGTTGTACTCGTCCGGGACCTTCACGGTCTTGCTCAGGTTCAGGTACCAGCTACTGGTCCACCACCCGGACAGCTCGGCACCAAAGCCTGAGTCGAAGCGATAGTCGACATAGCCGCTGGCGGTGTATTCGGGAATCTGTACCGCGTCGAAGCGCCCGGACGGTCGCTGGTTAAGGCTATTGTTGTCACCAAACACCGTGCCGTTGTCGGGGATGAAGCCGGCCGAGGCAAAACCGGCCTGGGAGGCGAACTCGTTGTAGGCGGTGAGTTTCGTAAGGTTCAACGCCGTGCGCAGGTGATCGTCAGGCTGGTAGCGAATGGTCGACTCCACGCCTTTGATCACCAGTCGCGCGATGTTGTTGTTGCTGTCGGGTGATTGATCCCGCTCCTGCTTGAACGCTGCCAGGCTCATGAACAATTCGTTGGGCACGGCTTCGACTTTCAGGCCGACTTCGTGCAAGACACTCAGGCTTTCGAACGCCAATGGATTGAGCAGGTTCGCGCCCGCGCCGCTGCCCCAGCCAAGGCCATTGGAGAAGAACCCGGTGTTGACGGCCAGGGAGCGATCGAAGGTGTAGTACAGCGTGCTGTTTTCGGTCGGCTTGATGTAGGGGCTGACCTGAAAGGCAAACAGTCGATAGTTGTCGCTGTCCTTGCGCGGATTGCCACCGGCGAGCACGAACGGGTTATCGATTTCGGCATCGATCCAGCTGCGGCTCGCGCCGATGTTCAGGCCGACTCGCTCACCCAATCGCAGGTTGTGCTGGGTGAACAATGTCTGGGTGGTCCAGGTACTTTCAGCGGTGTAGGGCGCGACGGACTCAGCGTACAAGCCATGGCCGGCCGGGTACATCGGCGGCAGGTTCAGCCAGCCGTAGAGGTTGGAAAACTGTGGTACGCCAGCCTGGCCGATCCAGGCACCGTTGCCGCCGGCCGGGTTGGAGCCAGTCAGCCCCAGAAGGCTCCCCGGGTTCTTGCCCGAAGGGTCCTGGGTCAGGTCATAGGCATTGATGGTCGAGCCGAAACTGTTATTGGCGGCGATCGACTGGTTGAACTCGCGGCGGTAGATCAGCCCTGTGTTGCTGTCATCACGCAGGGTCAGGCCGCCCAGCTGCGTTTCGTTGCGCGAGCGAAACTCGAAGCGGTTATCGAAAATGTTGTCCTTGGACTGCACCTGGAAAGACCCAACGGCGTCGGTCATGTCCCGCGAGCGCTGGTAAAACGTGTTGTTGGCCAGGGTGATGGTCGGCGTCAGATCAGCCTCCACTCGCAGTTGCGTGGTGAAGCGTCGCGAAGTGTTTTCATCCTCATCGCGCTGGCCGGTTTGAGAGGACAGGGAGGTCAGGCCGTTGCCGGCGAGCGACGGGTCGTAGACCCAGCCACGCAGGCTGCCAGGGTTGCTGCGGGTGTTGGGGGAGGTGGACTGGAAACTGCCATCGACTACGCTGTATTGCCCTTGGGCGTTACGTTGGCGTTTGACCCAGCCCAGGGTCGGCGCATCGGCCGCGCCGGAGGCCAGCACCGGCGACCACAGCGTGTTGCCGTTCTGGATGATCGGCGTGGCCCGTCCGGCGTAATACTTGCCGCTGTCCACCAGTTCCTGGTTGGCGCGGTTCCAGCCGTGGGTGATGTTGTAGTCGTAGTAGTCGTCGTAACTGGCATTCCAGTCCACGCGCACGCTGTCATTGCGCCAGGCCAGCGCGCCGTAGAACGCGTCGAAGTTGTTGTCGACGTTGTCGTAGAAGTCTTCCTGACGCTGTTTGGTGATGCTGATCCGATAAGCCAGGTTGTCACTCAGCGGCCCGGTGTTGTCGACGCTGAATTTTGTCGCGTCGCGGGATTCACCGTCAGGCACCCAACTGCCCACCTCGCCGCTGAGCCTGGTCTTGAATTCATTGAAGTTCGGCTTTTTGCTCAGGTAATTGACGTAACCGCCACTGCCCGACACCGAACCGTAGGTCACCGAGGACGGACCGGCGACAATGTCGGCGCCTTCATAGGCGTTGAAGTTGGCTGGATGGCGCACGCCGTAAGCCCGCTGACCGTCCTGGAACGCTTCAGAGCCCTGGGCGCGGAACTGCGGCGCGATCCCGGCGTTCTGGCCACCACCGCGAGTAATGCCTGGCGCGTACTTGACGAGGTCGTCGGCACTGCGGATCGGGTCGTCGGCCAGCTGTTCGGCATTGATCTGAGAGATCGAACGCGGGGTGTCGAGCACCTTGGTTTCGATGCCTCCATAGATCGAAGACTCCGGCCGGGTGGGCAGGGCGTCATCGTCGGAATCACTGGCGCTGGCCTGAACCGTGACGGTTTGCAGTTGAGTGTCGGCGGCAAATGTTGCTGTCGACAGGGTAGAAACGAAGACCAATGCCAGAGCGTGGCCAGAAGCAGGACGAACGAAGCCGATAGAGGGCATGAAAATGTGCCTCGAAAGATAAATTCAGTGAATTGCGTAAACACGCAGCACCTTGTAGGAGCCGGCTTGCCGGCGATGGCGTCTTTGAATGTTGCGTCGCCCTTGCGGCCGTCTTCGCTGGCAAGGCAGCGCCTACAAATAACGGCTTCGTGTCGCCGTTCTTGTGGCGACGCGGACCTTGTAGGAGCCGGCTTGCCGGCGAAGGCTTCCTTGAATCTTGCATCGCCCTTTCGGCCGTCTTCGCTGGCAAGCCAGCGCCTACAAATAACGGCTTCGTGTCGCCGTTCTTG
>NZ_JAFMPV010000036.1:0-51634 GCF_049132105.1 Pseudomonas sp. NFX15 | reverse complement strand
AGGCATTCTTGAGATCGCCTTCGCCGGCAAGCCGGCTCCTGCGGTTTTTTCGTGTCCGTTGAACCCATCTATCGAGCCTGCCACTCCAGCGCCAGGCCTGCATGGATGCCCACGCAAACAAACTTTCTGTATCGATTGAAACGGACAAATTCTGTATCTATCCAGCCCTCATTCAACTAACTACGATCACTTCAAATGCACGCTAATCCCGGCAAGTCAGTGAATGGAGTGTTCTATGGATAACAGGAAGCTAAAGCTGTATCTCGGCGCGGATTATGTCAGCGCTTTTGCAATGTCGGCATTTGTTGCGCTCAAGGAAAAGCAACTTTCATTTGAACTTGTTACGGTCGATTTAAAGTGGCGGGAAAACTATCTGGCGACTTATCGCGATCTTTCGTTGACCTGCAAGATTCCGACGCTGGTTCATGAAGGTTTTGCCCTGTCGGAGTCGTCGGCGATCGCCGAATACCTCGATGAACTCACCCCGGGCCATAACAAACTCTATCCCCAGAACCTCCAGCAACGCGCTCGCGCCCGGCAACTGCAAGCCTGGTTGCGCAGTGACTTGCTGGTGGTGCGCAAGGAGCGGCCATTCGACCTGGTGTACTTCGGCAAAAAACACACCGTGCTGTCCGATGAGGCCCAGGCCGCGGTCGGGCGCCTGTACTTCGTCGCCGAGCATTTGCTGGAGGAGGGCGCCGAACACCTGTTCGGTGACTGGAGCATTGCCGACACCGACCTGGCAATCATGCTCAATCGCTTGCTGGCCAATGGTGACCCGGTGCCTGCCAGGCTTGCCGCGTACGTGCGTCGCCAGTGGGATCGCGACAGTGTCCGGGCATGGATGGACATCGAGCGCCAAGCGCCGGCCATCGCGTAACAACACTCAGGGCAATCACCAGGAGCGCGGCCATGCAAGGACTGTCGGAGCACGAACGCTACAAACCCTATAACGCTCGCACCATCCGCGATACGCCGTACTGGCACAAGCTGACCCCGGCATTGCAGGAGGCCATGACCGTGGTGGCCCGGGTCATGCCGTTTCGCACCAACGATTATGTGTTGGGCACGCTGATCGACTGGGACAACATCCCGGACGACCCGATTTTCCGCATGACCTTCCCGCACAAGGACATGCTGCTGCCCGAGGAATATGCCTCGCTCAAGCAACTGATCGCGCAAGATGACAGCGTCGCGATCAAGCGCCGGATCGAGGCGATCTGGCTGCGCATGAACCCGCATCCGGCCGGACAACTGACCCACAACGTCGCCACCCTCAACGGCAAAGTCCTGCCGGGCATCCAGCACAAGTACCGCGAGACCGTGCTGTTTTTTCCCGGTGCCGGGCAGACTTGTCATGCGTACTGCACCTTCTGTTTCCGTTGGGCGCAGTTCATCGGCGAGGAAGAACTCAAGTTCAACGCCCGCGAGTCCCAGGAACTGGTCAGCTACCTGCGGGTGCACAGCGAAGTGACCGATGTGCTGATTACCGGTGGCGATCCGATGATCATGAACACCCGTTCGCTGGCCGGTTACATCGAGCCGCTGCTGGCATTGCCGCACCTCAAGAGCATCCGTATCGGCACCAAGTCCGTGGCGTACTGGCCGCAGCGTTTTGTCTGCGACAAGGATGCACCCGAGTTGCTGGAACTGTTCCGGCGCATCGTCGCGGCGGGCAAGAACCTGTCGATCATGGGCCATTACAACCACCCGGTGGAGATCCGCCAGGCCATCGCCCGCCAAGCCGTCGAGTGCATCCGTTCGACGGGCGCAACGCTGCGCATGCAGGCGCCGGTGATCCGTCATATCAACGAAAACCCCGCCGATTGGGCCGCGCTGTGGACAGAAGGTGTACGGCTTGGAGCCGTGCCGTATTACATGTTTGTCGAGCGTGACACCGGTCCCAGCCATTACTTCGCGATGCCGCTGGCGCGGGCCTTCGAGATCTTCCAGGCGGCGTACCGCACGGTGTCGGGGTTGGCGCGCACGGTGCGCGGGCCGTCCATGAGCACCTTCTACGGCAAGGTGTTGATCAACGGCATCGAGACCGTCGCCGGGGAAAAGGTCTTCGTCTTGCAGTTTTTGCAGGCGCGCAATCCGCAATGGGTGTTGCGCACGTTCTACGCGCGCTTCGACCCACAGGTGACCTGGTTCGACGACCTGCAACCGGCCTTCGGCGAGCGTGGATTTTTCTTTCAGAACGAGCCCGCAGCAGTGCCGGAATTGATACCGGTCCTGCTGGAAACGGCGTAGGGCAATGGCGAGGAGTCAAGAATATGAGCGGTATTGCGTTTGATCAGCGCGAAGGGGTCATCTGGCTCGACGGCGAGTTCGTCGAGTGGTCCCAGGCGCAGTTGCATGTATTGACCCATGGCCTGCATTACGCGAGCACCGTGTATGAAGGCGAGCGAGTCTATAACGGCAGGGTCTTCAAATTGCGCGAACACAGCGAGCGCTTGTATCGCTCGGCGCAGTTGATGGATTTCGTCATCCCTTATGAACTGGCAGAGCTGGAATCGGCCAGCCTGGAACTGTTGCAACGCAACCAGGTGGTCGACGGTTACCTGCGTCCGGTGGCGTGGCGCGGCAGCGAGATGATTTCAACCTCGGCGCGTTTCAACCGTGTGCACGTAGCCATTGCGTGCTGGCAGTGGCCGAGCTATTTCGACCCGGCGGCGCGCATGGCCGGCATTCGTTTGAAAACCGCGACCTGGCGCCGTCCGCCGCCGAGCAGCAGCCCCTTCGAAGCCAAGGCCTCCGGGCATTATCAGATCGCCACGCTGAGCAAGCACGATGCCGAGAACACCGGTTACCACGATGCGCTAATGCTCGACTGGCGCGGCCATGTCGCCGAAGCCACCAGTGCTAATGTGTTCTTTGTCAAAGGCCGGACGCTGCACACACCGCTGCCGGATTGCTTCCTCAACGGCATCACGCGGCAAACGGTGATCGAGCTGGCCAGAACCCTGGATTACCAAGTCGTCGAACGCACGATGTTGCCTACAGAGCTTGGCGACTTCGAGGAATGTTTTCTCACCGGCACCGCCGCCGAAATTACCCCGGTGCAGAGCATCGACGCACACCACTACCAACCCGGCGACGCCTGCCGCGACTTCATTGCCGCGTACACCTCAACCGTCAACGCCGGATAACCTGTCAGGAATCTCGCCATGTCAGATCAAGGAATCGTTGCGTCTCACGCGTTTGTCTCACTGGGCCATCGTCATGAAGAACTGTCCACCCTGGGCTGGACGGTGCTGACGCCGGAGGAATTTGCCGATGATGTTGTAGGCACCTTGCAGGCATTCGGTCCGGTCATTCCACAGTTCAATGGCCAGATGGCCTTTGCGATTACCCGCAAGCCGGGTTACGAAGACTTGCCGTATTCACAGAGCATGAACGGCATCGGCCCACACACCGAAGCGCCGGTGTACGGGCCGCCACCGCGCTACCTGGCATTGCACTGCCACACGCAGGCCACGTGCGGGGGCGGGCACACCGGGTTGGTGGATGGCTACCAATTTCTCAAGTGCCTGGAACGCGATGAACCAGAACTGCATGAGTGGCTGGAGGATACGCCGGTAGAATTTGTCGCCACCGCCAAGCCCGGCGAACCGGGACAGCGGCGGGTCAGGGAATACATCCTGACGCCTACAGAGGACGGGGATATTTTCCGCTTCAGCTACAACCAGTTTCACTATGGCGATGTGAACCCGTCCAAAGAAGCCCTGCAGCAATCTCGGGTCGCCAACAGCACATCGCCGCTGGCCAGGTTTGCCGCATTGGGGGAAGCGTATTTCGTCGAGCACAACGTTGCGGTGCTGATTCCCGACGGATGCCTGCTGATTTGGGACAACTGGCGAATGATCCACGCCCGCAGTCGTTACACTGACCCGGCGCGCCACCTGACCCGCTATTGGCTGGCCTGATTTTTCCGTCGCTTCTCATTCTTTTGGCGTACCCCATGGCGGGTACGCGTCCTACAGGTATCGCGTCATGCAAACAGCAATCGAGATCGCCCAGGTCGATCACCAACTGATCGTGCGGCTCAATCAGGGCTGGACCAAGCGTGCCTCCGTTTGTACCCCGCAAAAGGCCCAGGTCAACGAAGTGTTCGACCCGGCGCGCCCGGATTACCCCGAGTGCATGGTGCCGTTCTTCCAGCATCCGAAGTTCCAGGCCTTGAGTGATGAGCTCAAAAGCAACGTGGTGACCTGGGGCTGGATCGGCTACAACCTGCGCACCATCACCGCCGAGGAACATGTGGTCAACCCGGCGCTGAGCGTCATCGCCCATCAGTACCTGGGCAAGGATGACTGGCATTTTCGCGAGGCCATGCAACAGACCCTGATCGACGAGCATTACCACACGCTGATGCACCTGCGGGCTATCGAGCGGACTAAACTGGAGCGGGCGCTGGATCAAGACCTGGACTTGCCACCTTCCGTCACTTACCTGCGTCTCAAGGCCCATTGCGAAGCATTGCCCGAGCAATGGCAGCGCGATCTGGCGGCGATCACCTTTGCGGTGGTGGCCGAAATCAGCGTCAACGCCTATCTGGATTTGCTGGCAGACGACCAGACCATCCAGCCGCAAAACCGCCGCGTGGCCGAGATGCACAACCGCGACGAATATGCCCACAGCAAAGTGCTGGCCGAAGTGGCCAAGGTCATGTACGCCAACATGCAGCCTGTGCAACGGGAATTTTTCGCACGCAATCTGTCGGTGGCGCTGAGTGCTTTTATCGCCCAGGACTACTCGATGTGGGAGGCGATTCTGACGCAACTCGGGGTCGAGGACGCGGTGCTGATTATCGCCGACACGCGCGAGAGCAACAGGAACGCGACCATCATGCGCGACTACAGCGGGCTGCATAAGCTGGCGCAGGACCTGGGCATCAGTGACCAGATCGATTTTGATTTCCGTGCGACCCTCAAATCCACGGCGGCTGCCTGAGCCCGGAGGTGCGTATGTCGATTCCCGTGTACGAAGTGTTCGCTATCCGTGTCGGTGCAAACGCCCAACGCACCGCCAAAGAAAACTTTCTCTACGACGCCTGTTGCGGTGATCCGAATGCGCCGATGCCGCTGGACTACTACTTCTGGGTCATCCGCAACGCGCAGCAGTTGATCGTAGTCGACACCTGTTTTCAACCGGCCACGGCAGAGCGTCGCAATCGGCAGATGTACCGCTTGCCGGAGGAATCCCTGCGGCAACTGGACATCGATCCGGCGCAGGTCGAGCACCTGATCCTGACCCATTTGCATTGGGATCATGCCGGTAACCTCGGGCTGTTTCCGAAGGCGACCGTGTATTTGCAGGAGGCGGAGTTGCGATTCTGCACCGGGCCGAAAATGGCCCATCGCACGGTGAACAAAACCTACGAGGTCGAGGACGTGATGTCGGCGTTGCCGCCGCTGTTCGAAGGGCGGATGCGCCTGCACAACGGCGTCGCCGAGGTGGCCGCCGGCGTGACGCTGCACCCGGTGGGCGGACATACGCCGGGTAGCCAGGTGGTGCGGGTCAATACCGAGCGTGGCTGGGTGGTGCTGGCCTCGGATGCGGCGCACCTATGGGTGAACATTCGTGAGCGCAGCCCGTTTCCGATCCTCGATGACCTGGCGCAGACCCTCGAAGCCTTCAGCGAAATTGACCGCCTGGCCGACAGCCAGGACCATGTCATCCCTGGCCATGACCCGCTGATCGCCAAGCTTTTCCCGCACTGGAATGACGACCCGCACATCATTTGCCTGCACCTGCACCCGGTCTGAAACCCCGCTGCCGCCTTCGCTGGCAAGCCAGCTCCTACAAAGCTTGCGGTGGGCACCGATCAACTGTGGGAGCCGGCTTGCCAGCGAAGACGGCGGCACATCCAGCATTGATATTGGCTGCGAGGAAGCTTTCGCTGGCACGCCAGCGCCTACAAGGGTTTCAGTGCTGGCTCTTGAGGATGCGCCCCAAGGTCTGTAGCGCCTCATCGATCCGTGGCGAAAATGGCGCGCCACAACCCATGCGCACAAAGTGATCGAAACGCTGGGTGTTGGAAAAGATATCCCCAGGGGAAATCTGGATGCCGACCTTCAGCGCTTCGTGAAAAAACGCCATCGATGAATGCCGTCGGGGCAATTCCACCCAGAGCAGTGTGCCGCCTTGCGGGTGGGTGACGCTGGTGCCGAGGGGGAAATAACGACTGATCGCCGTGCTCATCTGTTCGCGTTGCACGGTCAGGGTTTTCCTCAAGCGCCGCAGGTAACGTTCGTAGGACGCTGTGCGCATGAACTCGCTGGCGGCCATTTGCGATAACGCCTCGCACCCGCGTGATTGCGTGTGCTTGAGCATTTCCACGCGGTCGTGCCATTGGCCGGCGCTGATCCAGCCCAGGCGCATGCCCGGGGCCAGGGTTTTGTTCAGCGAGGCGCAATAGATCACGTTGTCGGTGCAGTCCCAGTGTTTGAGCGTGGACAGCGGTTGCTCGGTGTCCATCAGGTCACCGTAGGTGTCGTCTTCGATCAGCACGGTGTTGTGCTCGGCGCAGAGTTTCACCAATCGCGCCTTGTTGGCCTCGGGCATGATGCTGCCCAGCGGGTTTTGCAGGTTGGGAATCACGATCAACGCCTTGATCTGCTCACTCCCTTGCAGCAGCAATTGCAAGGCCGGCAGGTTGATCCCGGTGTGCGCCGAGGCCGGGACTTCCAGCACCCGCAGGTTCAGGCTCTCGAGAATTTGCAGCAGGCCGTAGAAGGTCGGCGACTCCACGGCCACGGTGTCGCCGGGGCGGGTGACCGCGCGCAAGGCCAGGTTGATCGCTTCGGTGGCACCGTTGGTGATCACGATCCGCTCGGGGGCCAGATGAGTCTTGCTGGCCAGTGCCCGCCGGGCCAGCAAGTTGCGCAATGTGCTGTTGCCGGCGGTCGTGCCCGCGGCACCGAGCAGACGGGCGTCGTTGCGCAGCGCCTTGATCATGCTGTCTTGCAAGGTCTTTAGCGGATACAACTCGGGCGCGCAGTAGGCGCTGGCCAAGTTGACCTTGACCGTCGCACGCTGGCTGGCCTTGAGTACCGCAGACACCTGTTGATGAATGCCGATGTACACGCTGCTATCCAACGCGGGCACCAAGGCAATCGCTTGGGGCTTGGGCAAACTGTCGGGCTGGCGGATGTAGTTGCCGGAACGCGGCCGGGCCTCCAGCACGCCGCAGTCTTCCAGTTCGCGGCACACCTGCACGGCGGTCGACAGGCTGACGGCGTGTTTTTCCATCATCAAGCGGATCGAGGGAAAGCGTTCACCGGTTTTCAGGGTGCCGCTGCGGATCGCGTCCAGGTAATGGTTGGCGAGTTGGCGATACAAGGGGGTCGTGTTCATGATGACCTCGGCACTTGCACCACTGAGGTCTGGGCTGGAAAGTGAGTTGACGCTCCCCGCAGGCGGACCCGTGGTGCTCATGGGTGAAGGGAAGGGGTGTTCTGCGTCGATACTGGAAGAGTAATCGCGGTTTTGCCCGAATCACGGGCAATAAAAAGCCCCGCTCGGATGGCGGGGCTCTTGGGAGGGGCTGTGAGTCATCTGTGGCGAGGGGGCTTGCCCCCGTTCGGCGGCGAAGCCGTCGTAAAATCAGCGACCGTGGTTTTTCTGAAAGAGCTCAAGTGACTTGATTAGGGTGGCTGCGCCACCCAACGGGGGCAAGCCCCCTCGCCACAGAACAGCTTGCTGTTCACAACAGCCGGGGGTTACTGCGCAGCAATGCTGTACCCATCAAACGCCGTCTGCTGTTGCAGGGCGGTGATGATGTTCTTGCGGTTGACCGCTTGCTCGGCGCCGCTGTTGTCCAGGAACGTCTCGCTTTGCAGCTCTGCTTCTTCGCCTTCGCCAACGAAGGTGAAACCGAGGAATTCCAGGGCTTCACGGTCGACATTCAGGCGCGACCGAGGAGTGCGCAACGGCAGGGTGACGCTGATGCCGTCCTTGCTGATGGTGAACACTTCGACTTCTTTCCTGGCCTTGGCGGCTTTGCTCTTGCCGCCGCTCGGGTTGCTGACGGCCTGGTGGGTCTGGTTCAGCACCTTCAGGGCCAGGCCGTAGACGATTTCCTGGAACGCCGGGTCGTCCTTGAAGCTGGACAGGATACGGCTGATCGGGAATTTGCTGCTCAGGTCTTCGAGGGCGGCGATGTCGGCAGCCTCGGCGTCCTTGAGCTGCTTGAGCTGGCCCATCAGTTCGTAGGCCTTGTCATCGTCGAAGCTGTCGTGGGCCTGACGGATCGCCGCGCGCAATTCGCGGATCTGGTCGCTTTCGCGGGTGGACTGGAAAGCGTCCAGCACCATCTCGCTGATGGTCTTGGCCTGGGGAACGTGTTGTGAAAGATTGATGGAGTTTTCGTATTCCGCTTTGGACGACAAGGTGACTAGGGATTCAGCGGTGTTGGAATCGGACATTGAAATTTCACTACTTCTGTAACTGGAATTGAGGCGAGAAAGCGCGGGGGCTTTTTCAGGCCGTCTAATCTATTGGACCGGGGCGGCGTTGTCACGGCTCAACAGGCGGCTGGTCATTTTTTTGCTCCTTTGTAGGAGCGAGCCTGCTCGCGATGGACGTTAACGATAACGCGTACATCCCGATGAAACGCTGCGCATGTGAGACCTTCGCGAGCAGGCTCGCTCCTACACAGGGGTATTTTTCAGGGTTCGGTAGATCAGGTAAAACTTGATCGACCGTCCACAGATCAAACCGCAGGCAGCGCCTGACGCCACAGCCTTGAGCAGCACCATGGGCAAGGTCGCGGACTTTTGTGGATACAACTCGGCTTGATAACCAAAGTAATAATTGACGGCAAAAAACACCAGGTAGAGTGCCAGGGTCTTGGCCGTGCCGGGCAGTGACAGCCCGGTGGCGCTGTCGTCGAGCTGCACGCCCTTGCGCGAAAAAATCACCAGCGCGATCACGCCGGACACGACCACCGTGACTGTCCAGTAACCAATCACCAGCACGGGAAACGTCAGGTTCAGCGAGTACAACGACCAGCCCAGCAGGATCGGCGGGGTAATCAACATCGAGAGCCGGCTTTCGCGGGACGGCATCAGCGCCCTGATGCCCAGGTAGCACAACAGCAGGAAGATGGCGTAGACCCACAACGGGGTGTTGAGCAGTGTATTGAGCATCAGGCAGGATCCCTTGCCGTAAATCGGGTGGCCGGATATTAACCGCAGTGCTCGCGAATGCAAAAAAGCCCCGCGCTCGTAAGAGCCGCGGGGCTATTTCAGTGGTGCGCCAGAAGGCTCACGGGTGCAGTAGTTTTTGTGCGCGTTTGTCCGCCAGGTGCTGAACCACCAACCGGCCAATCAACACCAACAACGTCAGGCTGATCAGCAACACCGAAATCGCCGCGACGCTCGGGTCGACGTTATCGCGCAAGCCGCTCCAGATACGCTTGGGCAGGGTGTCGACGTTGACGCTGGTGATGAATAGCGTGACCGCCACTTCTTCCCAGGACAAGGCAAAAGCCAGCAGCGCGGTGGAGGCCAGGCCCAGTTTCAGGTTGGGCAGGATCACCATGAAGGTGGTCTGCATCAGGCTGGCGCCGAGGTTGCGCGAGGCCAGTTCGATGCGTCGGTCGATGTTGCTCAAGGCAACCAGCATGGTCACCACGCCGTACGGGACCACCATGATCACGTGGGCAATCACCACGCCGGTCAGGGTGTCGTAGCCCATGCCCGGGGCGAAGCGGCCGAGCTTGGTTTCCATGAAGTACAGCACCAGCGCGGAAATCACCGGCGGGATCGCCATCGGCAACAGCACCAGGCCGATCAGCGCCGTGGCCCATTTGGAGCGCATGTACCAGATGCCGAGGCTGAAGCTCGCCGCCAGCAACGTGGCGATGATGCTGGTGGCAAACGCGATGCTCAGGCTCTGGCTGATCGCGTGAAACCAGTCCGGGTTGCTCACCAGCGCTTCGTAGTGGCGCAGCGACCAGTTGCCTTCGGGCATCGACAGGAAGCGTTTGCTGGTGAACGACACCGGGATGACCGTCAACAGCGGGAACAGCATGAAGGCCATGGCGACCACGGCCAGCAGCCGGGTACTCGGGCTTGTGCGATGGGTATTCATAGTTTTCTCAGCCTACCAGTCGGTTCACGCGGGTCATTTTCAGCAGCACCCAGATCAGCGCGCTGACCAGGGCCAGCAACACCACGCTCAGTGCCGCACCCAGGCCCCAGTTGCTGGTCTGGAACATTTGCAGGAACACGTATTCGGCGATCATCACCGTTTGCCCGCCGCCCAACAGTACCGGGGTGATGAAGAAGCCCAGGCAGAACACGAAGACCATGATGAACGCGCCGAGGATGCCCGGCAGGGTCTGCGGCAGCAACACTTGCCAGAACGTGCGCAGGGCACCGGCCCCCAGGCCTCGCGATGCCATGAGCACGCGTTGATCCAGTTGACGCATGGTCGACAGCAGCGGGAACACGGCGTACGGGATCATCACGTGGAGCATGCCGATGACCACGCCTATCTCGTTGCGGCTCAGTTGCAGCGGCTGGTCGATCAACCCCATGCCCATCAGGCCATTGTTGAGCACGCCGTTGCTGCGCAGCGCGATCAGCCAGCCGAAGGCGCGCACCAGCACCGAAATCCAGAACGGGATGAAGATGCAGATCTCTACCACGCGCTGCCAGAACGGCGGGCTGAAGACCCAGCAGTAGGCCAGCAGGTAACCGATCACCAAGGCCAGGCAACTGACGGTCATGCACAGGCGCAGGGTGCGCCAGAGCATTTCGTGGATCGCCGGGTCCGTGGCGATGCGCTGGTATTGCTCGATGCCAGGCGTCGGCAGCGAGAAGCTCCAGCCGACCACGCCGAGGAACGGCAGCACGTAGAAGACCAGCAGCAACACCGGCAGCGGAAACAGCAGCAAGCCGCGCTCCAGGCCCGGCGAACTGAAGCGGGGCTTGGGTCTGGTCAGGGTTGAGGTCAGGGTCGTAGTCATGGTCACAGGCTCACTTGGACAACCGCGTCAGGTACTCTTCCAGGGCTTTGGAATAGTTGTCGGCGTACCACTGCGCGTTGAGGGCGATCTGCTTTTTCAGGTTCGCTTCGGAGCCGCAGTTGGCTTCCAGTTGCTTGGCCGACATCAGCTTTTCGGTAGCGCTGTTGGACGGGCCATTGCCCAGCAGTTCGAACAGCTTGAGCTGGCCTTCGGGTTGCAACGCTTGCTGGATGAACTGCATCGCCGGTTGTGTGCCGCCCGGGTTGCCGTTGAGCACCGCCCAGCTGCTGGAGTTGATGAAGCCGTTGTCGAAGCTCCAGCGCACGCGGTTGTCAGTGTCTTCGCTGAGCAGCTTGGCGCGCGTGTGCCAGATCGCGCCGACCGACACTTCGCCATCGACCATCAATTGCTGGCTCTCGGCACCCGAACTCCAGAACGACAACACGTGCGGCTTGATCTCGTCGATCTTCTTCATCGCCCGTGGCACGTCCAGCGGGTACAGCTGATCGGCTGGAACACCGTCGGCCAGCAATGCTGCTTCGAGCATGCCGTTCATCCACTTGTACAGGGTGCGTTTGCCGGGGAATTTCTTCACGTCCCAGAAATCGGCCCAGGTCTTGGGGCCGTTTTCGCCAAACTTTTCGCTGTCCCAGGCCATGACGTAGCTGAACTGATAGCTGGCGATGCCGAAATCGGAGGACAGCGCCGGGGCCACCTGATCGCGCTTGATGGTGGTGTAGTCCAGCGGTTGCAGGATTTTTTCCCGGCCCAGCACGATGGCGCTGTAGCTCTCGACGTCGACCACGTCCCAGCTCGGTTGACCGCTGGCCAGTTGCGAGCGGATCGCGCCCTCGGTCGGGCCGGCGCCGTCGATGCGCACCTGGATGCCGGTGTTCTTGGTGAAGGTGTCGGTCCATGCGGCGCGGAAGGCGTTCAGGGCATCGCCACCCCAGTTGACCACCACCAGCGGCTTGTCGGCCGACCAACTGATGCCGCTGCGCAGCGCCAGTGGCACGGCGGCCAGCAGGCCCATCGCCTGGATAAAGGTGCGACGGTTGATCTGACCGTCGCGGGCCTTTTCGATAAGCACTTCGATGCAGTCTTGTTGGTGATCCTGGCGCATGGGCAAGTCCTCAGTCGACGGGTGCCTGCGTGGGCACCGGCCTTTTTGTTGTCATTGGAAGAGAGCTTTGTGACGCAATTTTTTCTGAAAGTCAGGCCTGCAGCAGGAAGCTTTGCTGCACCGGCCAGCTCAGCCACACCGGCGCACCGTTGGGCATCGACGCGCCCGGGTGATTGCCGGGCACGGACAGGTTGATCGGCTGGGTGTCACCGCCAACCTTGAGCGCCAGGTGGGTGCTGGAACCCTGGTAGACCTTGTCGGTGAGTTGCGCGGGCATCATGTTGTAGCCCTCGCGGTTGGGGCATTCGCTGTGCAGTTCCATGTGTTCCGGGCGCACAGCCAGCACGATCGGTGCGGCGCTCAGCGCGTTCGGGGCCTGGGCGTGCAAGACGCTGGTGCCGCAGCGGCCGCTGGCGGTCGGGCCATTGCGGGTCAGGTTGTCCAGCGGGAACAGGTTCATCTTGCCGAGGAACTCGGCGACGAAGCGGCTCTCGGGGCGGTTGTAGATGTTTTCCGGGGTATCGACCTGGGTCAGTTTGCCGTGGTTGAAGATCGCGATGCGCGATGACAGCGCCAGCGCTTCGTTCTGGTCGTGGGTGACGAACACGAAACTGGTGCCGACCTGACGGTGGATGCGTTGCAACTCGGTTTGCAGCTGCTCGCGCAGGTTCTTGTCGAGTGCCGACAGCGGTTCGTCGAGCAGCAGCAGTTCCGGTTCGAACACCAGCGCCCGGGCAATCGCCACTCGCTGTTGCTGGCCGCCGGACATCTCGGAAGGCTTCTTGTGCATGTGCGCACCGAGGCCGACCACTTCCAGGATGTGCTTGACCCGGCGGTTGCGCTCCTCGACCGGGACTTTGCGGATGCGCAGCGGGTAGGCCACGTTATCGGCCACGGTCATGTGCGGGAACAAGGCATAACCCTGGAACACCATGCCGTAGTTCCGCTTCTCGGCGGAGCGCTTGATGATGTCGACGCCTTGCTCCATCAGCTTGCCCGAGGTCGGGCTGAGGAAGCCGGCCAGGATCATCAGCAAGGTGGTCTTGCCCGAGCCGGAAGGACCCAGCAGGGTGAGAAATTCGCCTTTGCGAACGTCAAGGTTGACGTTGTCCAGCGCCGCGAAACGGCCGTAATACTGGCTGATACCTTGGGCGCTGAGCTGAGTCGCTGAACGGCTGGACACAATGAGGTTCCTCTTTTTATTGCCCATATGACGTACGAGGACGGATGCAAATCCGACATGGGCTTTGGGCTTATTATTGTTAAAAATATCGCTACATCAATGGAATTATTTTGCGCGTATTGGTTAGTTTTATTACCCAATCAACGCGGGCGTTGTAGGAGCAAGCTTGCTCGCGAAGGTCGATAACGATGATGCGAAAACCTGATACACAACGGTGCTCTCTGGTTTTTCGCGAGCAGGCTCGCTCCTACAGGGCGATGTGTTGTTAGAGGGCGTCCTGCCAGGTCTGGCGGGACGATTGCAGCTGGGTCTTGACCCAGTTGCTGAAAGCCTGGACCACGGCGCGCTCGGCCTTCTGCGGGTCGACCGCCAGGTAATAACCCCTGTGCAGATCGATGGTGATGTCGAACGGTCGCACCAGCAAACCCTTGGACAGGGCGTCGCCGCTGATCAGGTTGTCGCCGATGGCGATGCCCTGGCCGGCAATGCACGCCGACTGCGCGCAATGCGCATCGGAGAACAGGATGCCACTGAGTGCGTTGACACCCGAAGCCCCGGCAGCTGTCAGCCAGATGCGCCAGTCCGAGTAATCGGTCATGTGCAGCAACGGATAGGCGCTGAGTTCCTGCGGGTTTTTCAGCCCGCTCAGGGCGTTGATCAGCCGTGGGCTGCACACCGGAAAGAAGCGCAAGGCGACAACCTCTTCCACGTTCATTTCCGGCCAGTCGCCAATCCCGTAGGCGATGAACAGATCGACGTTGGGGTTGTGGGTGTCGTCCGGTGTGCGCGGGGAAACCAACTGGAGCTGCACTTGCGGGTACTGGCGCGAAAACGCGCCGATGTGGTGACACAACCAATAGGTGGCAAACCCCGGCGCACAGCTGACGCACAGCCGCCCGGAAATCTCCTGGTCGTCGATCAACTGCCCGGCATCGAGCAGGTTCAACAAAATCCCGTGCACCTCGCGCGCGTAGCGTTCGCCTTGATAGGTCAGGCCGATGCCGCGGCCGATGCGCTCGGTCAAGGCAAATCCGACGCACTCCTCAAGCTTGCTGATCTGGTGGCTGATGGCGCTGCGCGTCAGGTTCAGTTCACGGGCCGCGACCGACACGCTGCCCAGGCGGGCGACTGCGTCAAGGGCGCGTAGGGCTGTCATTGAAGGAAATCGCATAAACCATCCCGCTGAGAGGTTGAAGGGCCACAAGTCCGGTGCTTGCCTTATCAATATGGTGAGCTAAATCGAACAGTCAGGCCAAAAAAAATCGATTGTTGTATCGGTTGGTTCAACAATACTAGCGCTAATTGTCACTGGGGTAATCAGGCCCGGCATCAAAAAATGCTGCCTGCTACATGGCCTGTTGACTAGAACAACAACAGTTTTTCAGGTCCCCGGCCCGCCCCGCGCCCGGTGGACCTTTCAATCTCCTGAACTCGAAGGTGGCTACATGGCTGAGTCCGATAACTTTTCCTCTACCCATTCCGCGCAGGGGACCTACGCCGACCTGATCCTCGCCAACGGTCGCATCTATACCCAGGACCCGGCCAACCCGTGGGCCGAGGCCGTGGCCATCCGCGATGGCAAGTTGATCGGGGTCGCCAGCCTCGGCCAGATCGAAATGTTCAAGGGCCCGAACACCCGCGTGCATGACCTGCAAGGCGCCTTCTGCATGCCGGGCCTGCACGACATGCACACGCACCCCGACCTCGCCCTGGCGCCGCGCTACGCCGATGATCTCGACGTCGGCATCGAAGACCCGACGCCTGCGCAACTGCGCGAAAGCATCCTCGCCTACGCCGACAGCCATCCCGGTGACGGTTGGATCTACGGTCAATACTGGGTGCGCTATACCTTCCGCGAAGCGGGTCTGACCCCGGGCCGCGAGTGGCTCGACAGCGTCATGCCGGACCGTCCGGTGGCGCTGCTCGACCGTATGTGGGGCACCATGATGGTCAACTCCAAGGCGCTGGAGCTTGCGGGCATCGACGGCAACACGTGCGACCCGCGCAACGGTTATTTCGAGCGCGACGAACTGACGGGCGAACCCACCGGCCTGATGATCGACGGCGCCTACGCGATGATCCACGCCGCCATGCCGCCCACCCCGGTCAGCGTGCTGCGCCGCGCCTACCGCGATGGCGTGCACTTCCAGAGCTCGCGTGGCGTCACGGCGAGCAAGTACGTGCACGTCTGCGAACAGCGTCTGCAAGCGCTGAAAGAACTCGACGACAGCGGCGAACTGACCGTGCGCATCGAAGCGGCGATCAGTTGGCAGGACGACATCTTCCCGGTGCGTCGTCGCTGGGAACTGCTGGCCGGCGAGCGTCACTACTACCGCAGCGCACGTCTGAGCGCCAACGCGGTGAAGTTCCACTTCGACGGTACCGTCGAACCAAAATCTTCCTACCTGCTGACCCCGTGGCCAGAGGAAAAGAGCTGGCGCGGCAAGCTCAACCTGACCCCGGAACACATCACCGACATGGTGGTGGACATGGACCGCAAGGGCATCCGCGTGATCGCCCACTGCACCGGCGACGGTGCTTCCGACGTGTTCCTCGACGCGGTGGCCGAGGCTCGTCGTCGCAACGGTTTTAGCGGCGTGCGCCACCAGTGCGCCCACAGCACCTTGCTGCACCCCGGCAACCTGCCGCGCTTCAAGGAACTGAATGTGATCGCCGAGTTTTCCCCGGCCGCGTGGTACCCGACGCCGTTCGCCAGCGGTGCGCGCTCCGGCTATGGCCAGGAACGCCTCAAGCGCATCTACGATTTCAAAGGCGTACTCGCCGCCGGCGGTACCGCGGTGATGGGTACTGACTGGCCGGTGGCGTCCATCGACCCGTGGCTGGGGCTGGAAACCATGATCACCCGGCAGAACCCGTGGAACGACGACCCGTCCTGCTTCGGCGACCCGATCAGCCTCGAACAGGCGCTGACCGTGATCACCAGCAACGGCGCCGTGGCCATGGGCCTGGAGCACAGCACCGGCAGCCTGCAAGTGGGCAAGGCGGCCGACCTGATCGTGATCGACCGCGACCTGTTCGCTCAGCCTGCGCGCAATTACATCCACAAGACCCAGGTGCTGCTGACCTTCGTTGAAGGGCAACTGGTCTACGACCGCCATTCGACCCTGCAATCCCTTGGCCTCAAGGCCGTGTGGCAGGGCGAACCACCGGTGCTGGAGGGCAAGGCAGAATGACTTCCCCACGCATTGCCGTGACTGTGGTCTCGGGATTTCTCGGCGCCGGTAAAACTACGCTCCTCAACCGCATGGTGCGCCGTGCCGAAGGCAGTCGGCTGGCGGTGATCGTCAACGATTTCGGCGAGCTGAACATCGATGCGGCCATCGTCTCGGAGGTCACCGACGCGGTGTACAGCCTGCAAAACGGTTGCATCTGCTGCACCGTGCAGGAAGACCTGCTGGCGCAACTCGCCAGCCTGGCGCAGCTTGAACCAAGATTGGAACGCATCGTCATCGAGTGCAGTGGCGTGTCCGATCCGCAGCGCATCGTGCAGACGTTGGCTTATCCACAGCTGCGCAGCCAGATGCAGCTGGACATGGTGATTACCGTGGTCGACGCCACCCGTCATCTGCAACTCGACGGTGAGTACGCACGGCTGGCCCGGGCACAAGTCGCCGCCGCCGACTTGCTGTTGTTGAACAAGACCGATCTGGTCGACGAATCACAATTGCAGACCCTGCGCGAAGCACTGGGCGCGAGGACTCGGGTGCATGAAAGCGTGCAGGCCGAGTTGCCCGATGCGCTGTGGCTGGACACCGACCTGGACCTTGAACCTCGGGCCCTGAAACCGTTGACGCGGGTGGCCGATGGCGACCATGGCGAGATGTTCAGCAGTTGGCTCTGGCAGAGCAACGCGGCGCTGGATGTCGAGTGCCTGCGTGGCTGGTTGCGGGCGTTGCCCAGCGATGTATTCCGGGTCAAAGGGCTGATCCTGTTGACACCCGGCAGCACGCCGCACTGGCTGCAACATGTCGGCACCCGCAGTCAGTTTTCGCCGGCGATCGATGAGGCCCAGGCCAGCGCCACGCGCCTGGTGTTCATCGCCCGCCGCGGCTTCGAGGGCTGGCCGGCGTTGGGCCAGGGGCTGGAAGATTGCACCGTGAAGGAGGTCATCGGCGTATGACATCGACCGAACAACGTTTGCGGGAAGAGCTGGCGGCCTGCTACCGCTTGATCGCGCACTTTCGCATGACCGATCTGATCTTCACCCACATATCGGTGCGGATTCCGGGGCCGGAACATCATTTTTTGATCAACCCGTACGGGCTGATGTTCGATGAGATCACCGCATCCAATCTGGTGAAGATCGACCTCAATGGCCAAGCCGTCGAACCGTCACCGTACCCGGTCAACCCGGCCGGTTTCGTGATCCACAGCGCCATCCATGGCGCCCGTGAGGATGCGCAATGCGTGTTGCACACCCACACCAAATCCGGCTGTGCTGTCGCGGCGCTGAAGTGTGGATTGTTGCCGGTGAACCAGATCTCGATGGAGTTCTATGGCCGCGTCGCTTACCACGACTACGAAGGCGTAGCGCTGGACCTGGGCGAGCAAGAGCGCCTGGTGCAGGATATCGGCGACAAGCCGGTGTTGATGCTGCGCAACCATGGTTTGCTGACCGTCGGCGAAACCGTAGGCCAGGCGTTCATGCGCATGTATTACCTGGAAAAAGCCTGCGACATTCAGTTGGCGGCCATGGCGGCTGGTGAGTTGGTATTGCCATCGGCGCAGGTGTGCGCGCACACCGAGCGCCAGTTCAATGATCCGGGACGGGTGCTGGAAGAGGGTGAGCTCAATGATCCGGATGCGATGGAGCTGGCCTGGGCGGCGTTGTTGAGGATGTTGGAGCGTATTGCTCCGGGGTATCGCGACTGATCTGAGCCTTGGGTTGTTTGATGTGGCCCCATCGCTGGCAAGCCAGCTCCTACAGGGTATGTGGGTGTACACAAAAGCTGTGACCAACATAAAAACCTGTGGGAGCTGGCTTGCCAGCGATGCAGGCGCCGCGGTTTGTCAGGCCTGCCGCGGTGTATTGAGGTTCATCGAGCGCTCGGCCAACGCCGTCGCCGTCTCCTCATCGACCGGCAACGAAAACCGGAATGTCGCCCCACGCCCCGGCACATCCACCAACTGAATCTCGCGCCCATGCAATTGCAGGATGCGATGCACGATCCGCAACCCCAACCCGCCATCACGCCGCGCGCCGCCGATATTGAACGGGCGCAGGAACAACCCTTCGCGCAGTTCTGCGGCGATGCCGGGGCCGCTGTCGCTGACTGTCACTTCGATGAATGACCCTTGCGGGCGCAGGCCCAGTTCCACCTCGCCACCCGGCGGGGTATGACGCAGGGCATTGTCGAACAAGTTGGTCAGCACCCGCTCGATCAGGCCGAGATCCGCGCAAGCCGCCGAGGCATTCGGCGCGAACGTGGCCTTGAGTTCGACCTGGCGTGCTTCGGCGGTGAGTTCGAATTTCTGGAAGATGTCCTGGGCCAGGTCGGTCAAGGAGAAACGCTCCAGTATCGGCTGCACGAAGCCGTGCTCCAGCCGCACCAGTTCCAGCAGCGACTGCGCCAGGCCACCGACCTTGCGGCTCTGGTCGAGGGCGATGCCGAGGTAGCGACGGCGGTCGGCAGGGGACAGCGTGGCATCCTTGAGCGACAGGGTTTCCAGATAGCCATGCAGCGAGGCCAGTGGCGTGCGCAAGTCGTGGGAGATGTTCGCCACCAGTTCGCGGCGCTCCTGGTCCTGACGGGTCAACGAACGCCATTGTTCGCCCAGGCGTGCCTGCATCTGCCGGAACGTGGCGTCGAGGATGGCGATCTCATCGTGCGTGGCGGTTTTTTCCGCCGTGACAGGCAGGGCCGGGGTGACGGGAACGCCATCGATGTCGAACTGGCTGACGGTGTCGGTCAGGCGGCGCAACGGCCGGGTAATCAGGTTGAACGCGGTGAGGCCGGCAATCAGGCACAGCAGCGCCACCAGGCCGATGGACAGCAAGGCGGTATTGAGCGCCGCGCTGGTCGCGCCACGTTCGGCCAGGCGGTCGTGATCCTCGCCGAGCAACACCACGTAGAGGTAACCCGCCGGTTTGCCATCGACCTTCAGCGGTGCGGCGCTGAACACTTTGCGTGCATCGACGCTGCGTGGGTCGTCGCCCAGAATCGGCAATGCGTCGCCGCGCAACAGGCGCTGAATCGGCGCCAGGTCGACCTGCTCGCGACGGATGCGACCTTCGGGCGCGGCGCTGCCGACAATCTTCCCGGCGGAATCGAGCAGGTACACCTCGACGCTCGGGTTGACCAGCATCAACTGGCTGAACAGGTTGCGCACGGCATCGGGCATCAAGCCCTGGGTGTCCATCAGCACGGTGTCACGGGCGATGTGCTGGGCCAGGTCGCGAGACAAGCCTTGCACCACTTCCTGCTCATGCATCTGGTTGGAGCGCACCTGCATCCACGCCGACGTGCCGCAGCACACCAGCAGCAACACGGCGAACACCAGGGACAGGCGTTGCGTCAGGGTCAGCCTCATGGCAGCGACTCCTCACCGGTGGCGAATTTGTAGCCGCGGCCCCACACCGTGAGGATGCGCACCGGTTGCGCCGGGTCGGTCTCGATCTTGGCGCGCAAGCGGTTGATGTGGGTATTGACCGTGTGTTCGTAGCCTTCGTGGCTGTAGCCCCACACGGCATTGAGCAGGTCCATGCGCGAAAACACTTTGCCCGGCTGGCGCGCAAAAAAGTACAGCAAGTCGAACTCCCGTGGCGTGAGGTCCAGGCGTCGGCCGTCGAGGGACACTTCGCGGGTGATCGGGTCGATGGCCAGGCCATCGGTGAGCAGGCTGCCGGCGTCCATCTTCAGGTTGCGCGCCATGGCATCGACCCGGCGCAACAACGCCTTGACCCGGGCCACCAACTCCAGCATGGAAAACGGCTTGGCCAGATAGTCATCGGCGCCGAGTTCCAGGCCAAGAATGCGGTGTACTTCACTGGAGCGCGCACTGGTGATGATGATCGGCGTGTAGCGCGCCATGGCCCGTGCGCGGCGGCAGATTTCCAGACCGTCGACGCCGGGCAGCATCAGGTCGAGCACCAGTGCGTCCCAGTTGCCTTGCTGCAGCAGGCGCATGCCTTCATCGCCATCGGCACTGTGCACCACCTCGAACTGCTCATCGCGCAGGTGCAGGCAGATCAGGTCGGCGATGTGCTGGTCGTCCTCGACCACGAGGACGCGTTTGGTCTGTTCCATCCAGGTCAATCCTTCAGTGCGATGCGCGCAGGGTGCGCAAACCCCCTGTAGGAGCGAGCCTGCTCGCGAAGGTGTTCCAGGCACATTGGTGTCGACTGACACTCCATCGCGAGCAAGCTTGCTCCTACAGCCATTGCAGCGTTCAAAATCGGCGTTATGCATTGTGCGGGTTTTTCGGAGCCCGAGTTATCACGAATTGTTTAACTTCCCGTGAGGATTTGGCGATCACCCAAAGCCTAGGCTGTGTTGCATGAAACACCCCTGGATTTTTTGGAGACGAGCATGTTTTCACGACGGCAATTTCTTCTAGCGAGCGGCGGGCTGGGCGTGGCAGCCCTGGCCATCGGCCTGTTGCCGAAGTTTTCCACAGGCTCGGCCCTGATCAGCGAGGCCAGCGCCGAGGAGGCATTCGAAGTGACCCACAGCGACAGTGAATGGCATGCGATCCTGAGTGACGAGCAGTACGACATCCTGCGCGAAGAGGGCACCGAGCGCGCCTACAGCAGCCCATTGAATAACGAGCACCGCGACGGCACCTTCGCCTGTGCCGGTTGCGACCTGGCGTTGTTTTCCTCGGCGACCAAGTTCGACAGCCGCACCGGTTGGCCGAGTTTCTGGGCGCCGCTGGACAAGGCCGTGGCTACCCGTCAGGACCGTGCGTTCGGCATGGTCCGCGAGGAAGTGCATTGCCGCCGCTGCGGCGGACATTTGGGCCATGTCTTCGACGACGGCCCCAAACCCACGGGCCTGCGCTACTGCATGAACGGCCTGGCGATGAAATTCGAGCCGAAGACGGCCTGATCCCTTACCCCTCACTTTTTGCAGGTAATCGCCATGTGGCTTCTGGTCCTCGCGTATCTCGGTGGTGTGCTGACGATTGTCAGCCCGTGCATTTTGCCGGTGTTGCCGTTTGTCTTCGCCCGCACCGGGCAGCCGTTTGTGAAAAGCGGGCTGCCGCTGTTGGTGGGGATGGCGCTGACTTTCGCGCTGGTCGCCACCCTGGCCGCGGTGGGTGGTGGCTGGGTGGTGCAACTCAATCAGTACGGTCGCTGGCTGGCGCTGGTGTTCGTTGCCCTGTTCGGCCTGACGCTATTGCTGCCGCAATTGGCTGAACGCCTGACCCGGCCGTTGGTGGCGGCGGGCAGTCGTCTGTCCGAGGCGGCGGGTGCCGATGCGCGCCCGCGTCCCGGCGCATCATTCTTGATCGGCGTGGCCACCGGCCTGTTGTGGGCGCCCTGTGCCGGGCCGATCCTCGGCTTGCTGCTGACCGGCGCAGCACTGCAAGGCGCAAGTATCCAAACCACTTTCTTGCTGCTGGCCTATGCCGCCGGTGCAGCCACGTCCCTGGCGTTGGCGTTGTTGCTGGGCGGCAAGGTCTTCACGGCGATGAAGCGCTCGATTGGTGCCGGCGAATGGGTGCGTCGCGGCCTCGGTGCGGCGATGCTGGCCGGTGTCGCGGCAATTGCCCTGGGGTTGGATACCGGCGTTCTGGCGGGGTTTTCCACAGCGTCGACCGGCGGTATCGAGCAAGCGCTGGTGGAGCAACTCAGCGGCAAGTCGCCGCGTAACAGCGTGCTGCCAAACGCGACCACCGAGGGCGCGATGCCAGTGGCGGACAAAACCCCAGGCACGTTGCCGGTCGAAGGCAACCTGCCGCCACTGGATGGCGCCGTGCAATGGCTCAACTCACCACCCCTCGATGCCCAGGCGCTGAAAGGCAAGGTGGTGCTGGTGGATTTCTGGACTTACTCCTGCATCAATTGCCTGCGCTCGCTGCCCTACGTCAAAGCCTGGGCCGACAAATATCGCGATCAGGGCTTGGTGGTGATTGGCGTGCATGCCCCGGAATTTGCCTTCGAACGTGACGTCAACAACGTCACCAAAGCCATGAAGGACCTGGGTATCAATTACCCGGTGGCCATCGATAACGAGTTCAAGATCTGGCGCGCCTTCAACAATGAATACTGGCCGGCGCATTATTTCGCCGACGCCCAGGGTCGCATTCGTTATCACCACTTCGGCGAAGGCGAGTACGCCGAGTCGGAGCGCGTCATCCAGCAACTGTTGCGCGAGGCGGGCGGCAAGGTCTCGGGCGGGCTGATCAATGCCAAGGCCGACGGTGTGCAAATGGCCCCGGACAACAACGAAGTGCAGTCGCCGGAAACCTATGTCGGCTACCAGCGCGCCGAGCATTTCGTGCCGGACACCGCGCTGGTGCCGGACAAGGTCGCGGCCTACAACCCGCCGGCCCAACTGGCCCTCAACGACTGGAGCCTGGGCGGCCAGTGGCATGTCGGCTCGGAACGGGCCACCGCCAGCGCGCCTGAAAGCCGCATCGTTTACCGCTTCCATGCCCGTGACTTGCACCTGGTGCTCGGCCCGGGTGCCGAGGGCAAACCGGTGCGCTTCAAGGTGTTGATCGATGGCAAAGCTCCGGGCGATGCCCACGGCATGGACGTGGCCCCCGATGGCAGCGGCACTGTGACCGACCAGCGTTTGTATCAACTGGTGCGCCAGAGCGGTGGGGTGACAGACCGGACCTTCAGCATCGAGTTTCTTGATCCGGGTGCGTCGGCGTACGCCTTCACCTTCGGCTGATTTCTCTTCAACGCTTCAGGAGTTCGCCCCATGAAAAATCTCTTTACCTGGCGCCGTGCCCTGTTGGGTCTGGCAGCTGCCGGCATCATTAGCCAGTGCTCGGCCTTCTCGTTCGGCGGTGCCGAAGACGCGGTGCTCCTGCCACCGCCGGCCCTCGATGAAACCTCCCAGGCCCACAGTGAAACCGCGGTGTTCGCCGGCGGTTGTTTCTGGGGTGTCCAAGGGGTGTTCCAGCATGTCAAAGGCGTGAAGAACGCGGTCTCCGGTTATGCCGGCGGCGCGGCCAATACCGCGCAGTACGAGCGCGTCAGCGATGGCAATACCGGTCACGCAGAATCGGTCGAAGTGACCTTCGACCCGACTCAGGTCAGCTATGGTGCCTTGTTGCAGATCTACTTTTCGGTGGCGCACAATCCGACCGAACTGAACCGCCAGGGGCCGGACAGCGGCACCCAGTATCGCTCGGCGATTTTCGTTAAAAACAATGAGCAGCAGAAGGTCGCACAGGCCTACATCACGCAGCTTGATGCTGCCCATGCGTTCGACAAACCGATCGTGACCAAGCTCGAAACTTTCAATGGTTTCTACCCGGCAGAAGAAGAGCACCAAGACTTCCTGACCAATCACCCGAGTTATCCGTACATCGTGATCAACGATCTGCCGAAGGTCGCGCAGTTGAAGCAGCTGTACCCGAACCGTTACCAGGACAAGCCAGTGCTGGTGAAGGCCGGGATGTAAGCGGCGGGGCTCATTCCGAGATCCCGTTTTTGCCGGCGACTTTCGAGCGATACAACGCCACGTCGGCCCGGGCCATCAGGCTGGCGGGCTGTTCATCGTCAACGCGCTGGACCACGCCAAAACTCATGGTCAGTCGGAAGTCGCCGACCGGCAGTAACTCATGCAGGCCCAGGCGAATGTGCTCGGCCAGTGTGCAGGCATCGGCCAGCGAAGTGTCGGGCAGGACCATGATGAACTCGTCACCGCCCCAGCGCGCCAGGAGGTCGCCTTCACGCACGAAGCGCTTCACGTTTTCCACCACCTGTACCAGCGTCGCGTCGCCAAGAGGATGCCCGTAACGGTCGTTGATGTGCTTGAAGTCGTCGATGTCCATGGTGATCAGCGACAGGGGTTCGCGAAAGCGCTGGGCACGCTCGCACGACTGGGGCAGGACCTGTTCCAGTCGATAACGATTGGCAATGCCTGTCAGGGTGTCGGTTTGCGCCAGCCGGCGGTTTTCTTCGAGTTGCAGCTGCAATTGCTGATTGACCCGGGACAGCTCGCGGGTGCGATCTTCAATGATGGTTTCGAGGGAGTGATTGCGCCGTTCGAGTTCTTCGACCAGGCGGCGTTTGTCTTCGATGCTGCGGTGGGCGCCGATCATCCGCGCTACCGAACCGTCGGCATTGCGCGCCAGGATGTGGCCGCGATCTTCGATCCAGAGGTAATTGCCGTCGTGCATGCGGCAGCGGTATTCGGCCTGGTAACCGGAGGCGCGCTGGTTCAGGTAATCATCGAAGTGCGCCATGACCCGTGGGTAATCGTCGGGGTGGATGACGTTCTCCCAGGTCAATACGTTGTTATCCAGCGAGTGCGGCGAGTAGCCGAGCATTTCGTACCAGCGGGCCGTGCGGTAGACGAAGCCGGTGTTGGCATTCCAGTCCCAGATGCCGTCACTGACCAGTTCGAGGATGGTGTGCAGCATGCCATCGTTGAGATCCGCCGCATTGAACTTCAACGCCTCGGTATTCGCATCATCCATGTCCGCTCTCCTTGCAGTCCCGATATCCGGCTGGCTCGCCAGTCAGCAGAGTAGTGCATGGCGTATTCGGTCGCCTAGTGCCTGCCCCACCGCTGGACGGCGAATTCGACGAAACGCCGCAATTTCGGCAAACGGTAGCGATCCTGGGCATAGACCAGGTGCATCGGGCGGCTGGGTGGGCAGTAATCAGGCATCAGGGCCAGCAGTTTCCCCTCCCTGAGGTCCTGCTCGACCAGCGCGTCGGGCATCATCACGATGCCCATGCCGGTGCGCGCCGCCTGATGCAAGCCGGCGGAACTGTTGATCAGCATCGGTCCGCTGACGCCGACGCTGACTTCGCCGTCGGGCCCGCTCAGGCGCCATTCCTTTTGTACCGATTGCCAGTCATCGCCGGCCGGGTAGGCAAAGGACAGGCAGTCGTGGTGGCGCAAATCTTCCGGCGTAAGCGGTGTGCCGCGACGGGTGAGGTAGTCCGGCGAGGCGCACATGGTCAGGGTGTAGTCGATCAGCGGCCGGGCGATCAGGTTGGTAGGCTCCAGCGCGCCGAGGCGAAACGCGACATCCAGACTGTTTTCCAGCAGGTCCGGGCGCCGGTTGGTCAGGACCACGTCGAGTTTCACCCGCGGGTTGTCCCGGCTGAACTCGCTCAGGGCCGGTGCCAGGCGTTCGGTACCGAAGGTCAGGGGCGCGGTGATGCGCAGGATGCCGCTGGGTTCGTCGAGGGCCTGTTCGGCCAGTCGCTCGGAGTCGGCCACCAGCCCCAACACTTCCAGGCAGCGCTGGTAATACGCCGCGCCGAACTCGGTGAGCCGCTGGCGCCGCGTCGTGCGCTGAAGCAGGCGTACGCCGAGCCGCTGCTCCAGGGCCTTGAGGTGGTTGCCGACCATGGTCGTGGACATTTCGCATTGGAAAGCGGCGGCGGTCATGCTGCCGGTCTCCACCACTTTCACGTAGACGGTCATTGCCTGGAACAGGTCCATTATCAAGCTCTGCTTTTAAATGATTGAAGTTTTACGCAGTTTATCCAGCTCAGGTGGCTAACCATACTGCATAAACACCGACCTTGCTGGAGCTTGATGTCATGACCGCCGCCCACCTGATGAGCACTTACCAACCCTTGGCCTTGAGTTTCCACAAGGGCCTGGGCACTCGCCTGTGGGACCAGGCTGGACGTGAATATCTGGACGCGGTGGCCGGCGTGGCGGTAACCAACGTCGGCCACTCCCATCCGAAAATCGTTGCCGCCATTACCGAGCAGGCCGGGTTGCTGCTGCACACCTCGAACCTCTACAGCATCGACTGGCAACAACGGCTGGCGCAGAAGCTGACGCGGCTGGCGGGTATGGACCGGGCGTTTTTCAACAACTCCGGGGCTGAAGCCAACGAAACCGCGCTGAAAATTGCTCGCCTGCATGGCTGGCACAAAGGCATCGAGCGGCCGCTGGTGGTGGTCATGGAGAACGCGTTCCATGGCCGCACCCTCGGCACGTTGTCGGCCAGCGATGGCCCGGCGGTACGGCTGGGTTTCAATCAGCTGCCGGGGGACTTCGTCAAAGTGCCATTCGGCGACCTCGACGCGCTGGACAAGGTGCAGCAAGCCCATGGCGCGCGGATCGTGGCGATCCTGATGGAGCCGATCCAGGGCGAAAGTGGCGTGCAACTGGCGCCACCGGGTTATCTCAAGGCCGTGCGCGAACGGTGCAACCGGCGCTCATGGCTGTTGATGCTCGACGAAATCCAGACCGGCATCGGCCGTACCGGGCAGTGGTTCGCCTTCCAGCATGAAGGCATCGTCCCGGACGTCATGACCCTGGCCAAAGGCCTGGGCAACGGCGTGCCCATCGGCGCATGCCTGGCCCGTGGCAAGGCGGCCGAACTGTTCACCCCGGGCAGCCACGGCAGCACATTCGGCGGTAATCCGCTGGCCTGCCGGGTCGGTTGCACCGTGCTGGACATCGTCGAAGAACAAAGGCTGCTGGAAAACGCTCGTGTGCAGGGCGTGCGCCTGCTCGACAGACTGCACGCGGAATTGGCGGGCAACCCGAACATCATGGCGATCCGCGGGCTTGGATTAATGATCGGCATCGAACTCAAGCAGTCGATTCGAGACCTGAGCCTGATCGCTGCCCGCGATCATGGCGTGCTGATCAATGTCACGCGGGGGAAAACCATTCGTTTGCTGCCGCCGTTGACCCTTGATGAGCGGGAGGTGGAGATGATTGTCAGAGGGGTGAGTGGGGTGGTGAAGGCTGCTTGAAATACCTTTCCAGGCGCGGCGTCTATTCGACACGCTGCGCCTTGACCCGCGCCCGCCAATGCCGAACCAGCGCGATCACCACCGCCAACACCAAAAAACCCAGCGCAATCGGCAATCGATAGGGTTTCAGATTGCCCAGCCAACTCTCCAGGGCTTCTCCCGCCCAGTAACCGGCGCTGGCAAACACCGTCGCCCAAACGCCAGCGCCCAAGGCGTTCAACAGGCTGAAACGTATCGGCGACAAGCCACTGGCCCCGATCACCAGCGGTCCGACCAGGCGCATGCCATACAAAAAGCGCACGGCAAACACCGCGGTCGATGGATAGCGGTGGATCAGCGTCGTTACCCGGTCAATGGCCGTCTGTTTGCGCTTGAGTCGGGGCAACAGTCGGGCGCCGAAGTAACGTCCGGTCCAGAACAGGATCTGATCCCCCAGCATCCCGCCCAGGCTGGCCCAGCCAATCACCGGCCACAGGTGCAGCAAGTGTTGGTGAGCGGCCATGCCACCGAGGATCAGGATGGTTTCGCCTTCAAGCAAACAGCCGAAGAACACTGCCCAATAACCGTAGGTGGCGAGTAGGTAGCTGAAATCTATGTGTTCAAACAAGGACACCCCCCAGGTTTCTACACCCACCTGACGTCGCAGTGTGGCAGCCCCATGCTTTGACGTCGGCTGCACTTCGCAGTTTCATCTTCATTCACTGGCGTCCCACCGGAAGAACCCACAGAATCGACGTTCACCCAAGGGGAAGGAGTTCCATCACGTGCGGGTACCCTTTGCGTTTTTCATGATGTTGGGCATCGCTTGCGGCGCAAATGCTGCAACGACGACATCGGACATTGCCGGTCAGTACACGCTGCAAGACGGGGAAATCGGCTCGAAACTCGCCCTGGCGCCCGACAACACTTTTGAAGCGATGATCGTGTACGCCGGTGCTGAGGGGCGCGCCAAAGGACACTGGAAACGGGTCGACAATACCCTGACCTTGACCAGTGACGCGGTCGAACCTGCGGCTGAAAACCTGCTGTTCAATCTCAGTCGCACCCACAGTCTGGCAGACCTCAAGGACGCGCATCAGCCCGGCGGCGAGCGGTTCAAGCAGGCACAAAACCACTATGTGCTGAACCTGCGCTATGCGCGCTCCAGCCGCGTGCCGAGCATCGCCCCGGTGATGGTGTCGTTCGAATTCAACCAGGGACCGGCCACCCAACTGTTGTGGAACAACGCGGCAGGCCGGCAGCTCTACTTGCCCTATTCCGAACAACGCACCCTGACCCGGATCGGCTTGCAAAGCCGCGCCGACCAAGCGCCGGAGTGGTTCGCTATCGCCCCGCAAACGCGCACCCTGACCTTGAACTGGAAGGTCGATCGCACCACCGGCCAAATGAGTTACGAACAGCCCGATGAGCTTGGCCTGGCGCAGTCGCAACAGTTTTTCCGCAACGCCCCCAAAGCGCTGGCGCAGATCGACGGCAACTACATCCTGACCCTGCTGTACGGTGTGATGGCCAAACCGCCGGCGATCAAGCCTGTGGATATCTTTTGGTCGTTTGACGACGGTTCACAAACGTCGCAACGCTGGGCGGATTCGCAGCAAATGCAATTACTCCAGCCGGTATCGGCGGGCAAGGCCCTAAAAAAAATCGGCGTGAAATTGAGCAGCGACCAGAGCCCGCAATGGTTCGAGGTCGCGGCCGACACCCGGACCATCGACGTGATGTGGGATGAGCGGGTCAACCCCGACCAGATGCGCGATTTGTCCGCGGTCTTCAAAAACCTCGAACTGGACGTCAAGGGCGATTGCCTGGCGGTGGACCTGGGCAACGGCCAGGCGTGTTATCGCCAATAACCTCAGTCGCTTGGTTCGGGGGCAATCATCCGGGTCTTCGGTGAGCCGTTGGCGTTGTGCTGATAAATCGTCTGCGGTTGCCCCTGGTCATTGAAAAACACCTGGCCGATGCCCGCCGAGTTCCATAGCCGCTCCCCGGCTTCGGCGTGTTCGGGCACGTGCGGCACGATGCGCATGCGTCGACGCTTGGTCAACCAGTTCAGCGGCGAACGTGGCGAGTACAGCCAGCGGTTGAGACGGTCGAACCATTCGAGCAGCGTGCGCGGAAATTCGTTCTTGATGCCGCTGCTGGTGATCTGCCAGATGCGTGGTCCGGCCTTGCGGTGACGGATCAGCACTTCGTAGACAAAGGAATAGTGCACGTCGCCCGACAGCACTACGTAGTTACCCGGCGTGCGCGAGTGGCGGAAAATGTTCAGGATCACCTGTGCCGCGCCGCGATGGGCCATCCAGTTTTCTGCGTCGACCAACAATGGATAACCGCACCAGCTGAACACCCGCTGCACGGTTTCGATCAGCTTGACGCCGAAGATCGGCGCCGGCGAAACGATGATGGCGCTCGGGTGGTCCAGCAGTTCCTGCTGCAATTCGCTGAGGGCTTCCCAATCCAGCAGCCCGGAAGGCTGCTTGAGGTTCATCTCGCTGCGCCAGCGTCGGGTGCGAGTGTCGATCACCACGATGGCCGGGGTGGTCGGCAATACGTAGTGCCAGTGCTGGAACTTCAGCAGGTCACCGATCAAGTCATCCTGAACGGTTTTATCGAGGTGAAGGGCGTGTGTGCTGTCGCTCAGCGCGCTGGCCTTTTCCAGCACGGCGGCGAACGCATCCGGATTATTGCCCCAGCCCTGGCACAGCAGATAGGCAATCAGCGCGTTGCCGATGATGCGGCGGGAGAAGGGGTGGCCGTAGGCGGTTTCTTCCCATTGCGCGGACAGGTTCCAGTCGTCGGTGATGTCGTGGTCGTCGAACATCATCAGCGTCGGCAGATGCGCCAATGCTCGGGCGACGTTGCCCAGACCCGATTTGAAGGCGTCGATGCGCGTCTGTTCCAGGGCATAACGCTGGGCTCTTTGCGGCGTCAGCACGGGGGCTTGAGGGGCGATCAGCGCCCAGGGCACTGGCGACCAGACCAGCAAGTACATGGCCATGACCTCGGCGAAGGTCACCAGGTGATTGTCGGCACTGCTGCTGGTGAAAATCGGCTTGCGGGCGCCACCGAAAAACCGCTCGCGCAGGGTTTCATTGCTCTGCAGTGCCGGCAGCAGGTCCGCACGATGGTAGTAACTGGCCGGGTGTTCGTAGAGCCTGGCACTGTCGCTGACCACGGCGCCTTCGAGGTGCTCACCGAACAAACCCAGGCGCTCGATCAACGCGTGAATCGCCCGCAACATCGGCCCGGCGACATCGTCGGCGTAGACCTGGTCGCCGGTCATCAGCAGCAGGGCCGGGCGATCCTTGGCGGCGTGTTGCTCTGCCAGCAACCGGTCGACACACAGCAAGCCGTCCGCCGCCGGGTGATGCGGCTTGCGGCAGGAGCCATGCAGCAACTGATCGACCCGCTCGCGCAGGACGAAGTTCGGGCAACGCGCCTCGCCGTACAGCAGGTGCGGTGCCCATTCGGCGATGCCGGCCCCCTCGATCAGTACGTCGTATTCGATCAATTCATCGCGGGGCAGGGCGCTCTCGAGTTGCACGTCGATCAAGTGCACAAAGGCCTGCGCCCCGACCGCGATCACCTTGCATTGCCCGCTGTCGAGGCGAATGTCGCCCACGCCCTGCACGCGCAAGGTCAACGTCAGCGCCCGGGAACCCACCAGCCACAACACCAGTCGCGTGGGCTCCAGGCGGCGCAATAATGGGCCAACCAGAACCGAGGGCAGGGTGTGTCGATCATCGGGCAGTGGCAGCGTTAAGGGCATCCGGGCTCAAGACTCTTGGGGACAGAGGCGGGGGATGATAGCGCAGCTAACGACGGGAAAGGCTAGAGTGAGTCTGCCGCACCCTGTGTCGGAATTTCAGTACAAGAGAGAGGCTCATGCACAAGATCATCCTGCCGGCTTTGGCCATTTTGCTCGTTGCCCAATCCCCGGCGTATGCCATCAGTGACAAATACCGCAAGCAGCTGGAGAAGTCCGGCTGCACCCAGGTGAGCGAGCTGCAGGGCTGCGATATCCACAAGTCCAAGGCGGAAAACGCCAAGGCCGGGTTCGTGAACCCCGCAAAGCCTGCCACTGGCGAAAAAGCCAAGGTCCCGGCGACTGACACCAAGGAGGGTGCCGCAACGCCTGTCACGAAATGAAAAGCCATTGTCGTCTGATGAGAAGCGTCCCGACAGGCCTCGTCCTACAGTCCAATCAGCGCAATTCGATGCACGCCCCTATTGCAGATTGGAGAATAAGAAAAATGGCCAAAGCCGTCCGCTTTTACGAAACCGGTGGTCCTGAAGTTCTACGTTACGAAGACGTGGAGGTTGGCGACCCGGGTCCGGGCCAGGTCCGTCTGCGTCATGTGGCGGTCGGCCTGAACTATGCCGACACCTACTTTCGCAACGGCACCTATCCGATTCCGATGCCCAATGGCATGGGTGTCGAGGCCTCTGGCGTCGTCCAGGCCGTGGGTGAAGGCGTTACCAACGTCGAAGTCGGTGATCGCGTCACCTACACCGGTTTTCTCAACACCCTCGGCGCCTACAGCACCGAGCGCCTGATCCCGGCCGCGCCGCTGATCAAGCTGCCGGAAACCATCAGCTTCGAGACCGCCGCCGCGATGACCATGCGTGGCTTGACGTCTTCGTACCTGATGCGCCGCATCTATGACTTCAAGGCCGGCGACAGCATTCTGCTGCACGCCGCTGCCGGTGGTGTCGGCCTGATCGTTTCGCAGTGGGCCAAGCTGCTCGGCCTGAACGTGATCGGCACCGTGTCGACCGAGCAAAAAGCCGAAATCGCCCGGGCTCACGGTTGCGACCATACGATCAACTACAGCCATGAAGACGTCGCCGCCCGCGTTCGCGAACTGACCGACGGTGTCGGCGTCAACGTGGTGTTCGACAGCGTTGGCAAGAACACCTTCATGGGTTCGCTGGATTCGCTCAAACCCCGTGGCCTGATGGTCTGTGTGGGCACCGCGTCCGGGCCGATCCCGGCGTTCGACCCGGTGCTGCTGGCGATGAAAGGTTCGCTGTTCCTGACCCGTCCGGCCCTGGCCAACTACATCAGTGACCCGGCGGAAAAAGCCGCCCTGGCCGGTGAGTTGTTCGACCACGTCGGCAGCGGCCGGATCAAGATCGAGATCAACCAGCACTACGCGTTGCAGGACGCGGTGCAGGCGCATCGTGACCTTGAGTCACGCAAGACTACCGGCTCGTCGATTTTCGTCATTTAAGGAGCGGCCAGCCATGAAAGTCGAACAATTGACCTGCTCCATCGGCGCCGAACTGATCGGCGTCAACCTGGCCGACGCGGTGCACGATGACGGCTTGTTTGCCGAGATCTGTGCCCAGTTGCTCAAGCATCGGGTGGTGTTCCTGCGCGATCAGGACATCAGCCGCGCCGATCACGTGGCGTTTGCCCGTCGCTTCGGCGAGCTGGAGGATCATCCGGTGGCCGGCAGCGATCCGGAGCATCCGGGCCTGGTGCGGATCTACAAGAATCCGGACCAGCCGATGGACCGCTACGAAAACGCCTGGCACACCGACGCCACCTGGCGCGAGGCACCGCCGATGGGCGCCGTGCTGCGTTGTGTGGAGTGCCCGCCGGTGGGCGGCGACACCATGTGGGCCAACATGGCCCTGGCGTACGAGAATTTGCCGGACGACGTGAAGGCGAAGATCGCCAACCTGCGCGCGCGCCACAGCATTGAAGCGAGCTTCGGTGCGGCCATGCCGATTGAAAAACGCTTGGGGCTCAAAGCGATGTACCCGGACGCTGAACACCCGGTGGTGCGTACTCACCCGGAAACCGGTGAAAAGGTGCTGTTCGTCAACGCCTTTACCACCCACTTCAGCAACTACCACACCCCTGAGCGGGTGCGCTTTGGTCAGGACGCCAACCCCGGCGCCGGCGAATTGCTGCGCTACCTGATCAGCCAGGCGTACATCCCCGAGTATCAGGTGCGCTGGCGCTGGAAGCCGAACAGCATCGCCATCTGGGACAACCGCAGTACCCAGCACTACGCCGTCATGGATTACCCGCCCTGCCATCGCAAGATGGAACGCGCCGGGATCATCGGCGACAAGACGTTCTGATCGAACGCCACCTGCATCCGCACTCGTAGACACGTCTGCCCGGCTCGACCCCGGGTGGACGAGACAATCATAAGAACTGGCCTGAGAACTGGAGTAACCATGCAATTCTTCGACGATTCCCTGCACCCCGAAAACATGGAAAAGGTAGTCATTACCGTGGCCCCGTACGGCCCGGAGTGGATGCCGGAAGACTTCCCGGAAGACATCCCGCTGACCATGGACGAGCAAGTCCAGAAAGCCGTCGAGTGCTATGAAGCCGGCGCCACCGTGCTGCACCTGCACGTGCGTGAACTGGACGGCAAGGGTTCCAAGCGCCTGTCGAAATTCAACGAGCTGATCGCCGGTGTGCGTGAAGCCGTGCCCGATATGATCATCCAGGTCGGTGGCTCGATTTCCTTTGCTCCGGAAAGCGATGGCGAAGCGGCCAAATGGCTGTCCGACGACACGCGCCACATGCTGGCCGAGCTGACGCCGAAACCGGATCAGGTCACCGTGGCGATCAACACCACCCAAATGAACATCATGGAGTTGTTGTACCCGGAGTACCTCAAGGGTACCTCCCTGGACAACCCGATGATCCACGCTGCCTACAGCGAAATGACCGTACCGGCAGGCCCGGCCTGGGTGGCCGAGCACCTCAAGCGCTTGATGGACAACGGCATCCAGCCACACTTCCAGTTGACGGGCATGCACGCCCTGGAAACCCTCGAGCGCCTGGTGCGTCGTGGCGTCTATATGGGGCCGCTGAACCTGACCTGGATCGGCATCGGCGGCGGCTTCGACGGCCCGAACCCGTTCAACTTCATGAACTTCATCCACCGCGTACCGGACGGTTGCACCCTGACCTCCGAATCGCTGCTCAAGAATGTTCTGCCGTTCAACACCATGTCGATGGCCATGGGGCTGCACCCGCGTGTGGGCAACGAAGACACGATCATCGATCACAAGGGCGATCGTTTCGGCTCTGTGGCTCAGATCAAGCAAACCGTGCGCATCGCCCATGAACTGGGTCGCGAAATCGCCACCGGCAAAGAAGCCCGCGAGATTTACCGCATTGGCGTGAAGTACGACACCGTCGAGCAAACCCTGTTGGCCAATGGCATGGCACCCAACCGCAAGGCTGGGCAAAAAGGTGTGCCGCAACGCGGCTGATCTGTAGGCGGGGACGAGAGGCCGTTGCCGCTCGTCCACCGCCCTGCAACACGCTTGATAACAACAATAAAACGAAAGCTTTGAGGAGGCTGAATGGCCTTTCACCCAATCGCCGCTGACGATGACGACGCAGGCTGCGTCGGCGTTGCGCGCCAATATGCCTGGATCGTCTTTGCCTTGACGTTCGGCCTGTTGATTTCCGATTACATGTCGCGTCAGGTGCTGAACGCGGTGTTCCCGTTGCTCAAGAGCGAGTGGTCGCTGAGCGACGGTCAGCTCGGCCTGCTCAGCGGCGTCGTGGCGCTGATGGTCGGCTTGCTGACGTTCCCGCTGTCGCTGATGGCCGACCGTTTCGGCCGGGTCAAGAGCCTGGCATTGATGGCGTTCCTGTGGAGCCTGGCGACCCTCGGTTGTGCCTTGGCGCAGGACTACCAACAGATGTTCATTGCCCGCTTCATGGTCGGTGTCGGCGAAGCAGCCTATGGCAGCGTCGGCATCGCGGTGGTGATTTCGGTGTTCCCCAAACACATGCGCGCCACCCTGGCCAGTGCCTTCATGGCCGGCGGGATGTTTGGCTCGGTGTTGGGCATGGCCCTGGGCGGTGCCATCGCGGCCAAGTTGGGCTGGCGCTGGTCGTTCGCCGGCATGTCGCTGTTTGGCCTGGCGCTGGCAATTCTGTATCCGCTGATCGTCAAGGAAGCGCGCATCGCCCCGCAACGTGCCGCGCAGATTGCGAACAAGACGGCGGCAGCGGTCAAACGGCCGTTGCGCACGCTGTGGTCCAGCCGTTCAGTGGTGGCGACCTACATCGGCAGCGGCTTGCAGTTGTTCGTCGGCGGGACGGTGATGGTATGGATTCCCAGCTACCTGAATCGCTACTACGACATGCCCACCGACAAGGCTGGCGGCATGGCGGCGATCATCGTGCTGTGCAGCGGTGCAGGCATGATTTTGTGCGGCATGTTGAGTGACCGCCTGTGTCGCAACTCGCCAGAGCGCAAGGTCAGCCTGGCCATCGGTTTTTGCCTGGGCAGTTGCTTGCTGCTGTCGGCCGCTTTTGCCTTGCAGGCAGGACCCCTGCAATTGCTGCTGATTTGCCTGGGCATGTTGATTGCCACCGGGACCACCGGCCCCGCCGGTGCAATGGTTGCCAACCTGACCCATTACTCGGTGCACGGCACCGCGTTCGCCACGCTGACCCTGGCCAACAACATGCTGGGGCTGGCACCGGGGCCATTCATTACCGGTCGGGTGTCTGACCTGATCGGGCTGCATGCCGCGTTTCAATTGGTGCCACTGGTCAGCCTCGCGGCAGCCGCGGTGTTCTTCTACGCCAAGTGTCACTACCACAAAGATATTGCCCGCCTTCAGGGTCAGAGCGTGCCTGACCCCGTTCGTGAGGTCGGGTTAGAGGTGAAGTTGTGAGTCGTCGTTTACGTATTGATGTGTTATTCGATTTTATCTGCCCCTGGTGCCTGATCGGCAAACGCCAACTGGAGCATGCCCTGGTGCAGTTTCGCAGTCGTCACCCGGATGTGCAGATCACTACGGCGTGGCATGGCGTGCAGTTGCTGCCCCAGATACCGGTTGAAGGTGAACCCTTCGCTGATTTCTACCGCAAGCGCCTGGGCAATGCCGACGCCATGACCATGCGTCAGGCCCAGGTGCAGCAGGCCGCCGCAGCGGTCGGGCTGGCCATCGACCTGAGCCGCATAGAGACCATGCCCAACACCGCCGACGCTCATCGCCTGTTCGCGCGGGCCGCGCAGACAGGCAATGCCAGCCAGCGTGAAATGCTGCTCGAACGCCTGTTCTCGGCGTATTTCCTGAGGCGCGAAAACCTCGGTTGCCGTGAGACCTTGCTGGCGATTGCCCGCTCCTGCGGTGTCTACTCGGACGAGCTGCTCGACTGTCTGATCGGCGACGCCACGCCCTTTGAGGGCCATCCCGGCGCAACCAGTGGCGTGCCGAGTTTTCAGTTCGATGGCCGCATGACGGTGATCGGTGCACAACCGGCCCAGGCGTTGCTCGGGGCCATGAATGAAGCGCTCAAGGAAAGTGAGCGCGAGCGGCAGCCAGCATGAGCCGGCGCGTCCCCGTACCGGCCGGAAAACACCCGCCGGCCGGTGGCCGTGCCCTGTTCGAGTTCGAGGACAAGAGCCTGGCGCTGTTCAACGTCGAAGGGCAGCTCTACGCCATCGACGACAGCTGCCCGCACCAGGGCGCCTCGCTGTGTGGCGGACGCCTTGATGGCCGGGTGATTCAGTGCTGCGCCCACGGCCTGCGCTTCGATTTGCACAGCGGTTACCTGCTCAATTCCAAAGCCGTAAAAGTCACGAGCTACCCGGTCGAGATCATCGACGACCAGGCGTTCATCGTCATCGCAACCGAGGAGACCGCGCCATGAGCGCCATTGCTCTCACCCGCATCCACAGTCGCACGCGCGAACTGGCACCGGGTTTTATCGTCAGCCTGATCGTGGCCGCCGCCGCGTCGTTCCTGTCCGAGCACTACGGTGCGCCGGTCATGCTGTTCGCCTTGCTGTTGGGCATGGCCCTGAATTTTCTAGCCGATGACGGCCCGTGCAAGGCCGGCGTCGAGTTCACCGCCCGTACGGTGCTGCGCATTGGCGTGGCGCTGCTGGGCATGCGCATTACCCTGGAACAAATGGCGGCGCTGGGCTGGAAGCCGATTGCGCTGGTGGTGATTCTGGTGGTGGTGACCATCTCTGTCTCGGTGGTCGCTGCGAAAATCCTGGGTTTCTCGCGGCTGTTCGGCATGCTCACCGGCGGCGCCACGGCGATCTGCGGTGCCTCGGCGGCACTGGCACTGGCGGCGGCGCTGCCTAATCATCCGCAGAAAGAACGCGCCACGCTGTTCACGGTGATCGGTGTTTCGGCGCTGTCCACACTGGCGATGATCGTCTACCCGATGATCGCCAACTGGTTGCATTTATCGCCACAGGTGGCGGGCGTGTTCCTCGGCGCCACGATCCACGACGTGGCCCAGGTGGTCGGCGCCGGTTACGGCATGTCGACCGAGACTGGCGACACGGCCACAGTGGTCAAGCTGATGCGCGTGGCCATGCTGCTGCCGGTGATCGTCACCGCCGCCATGATCACCCGCATGCAGGGTGCCGACCCGACGGGCAAGCGCCCGCCGCTGTTGCCGTGGTTCGCCGTTGGCTTCCTGATTCTGGCGTGCATCAACAGCACCGGCTGGATCGCGCCGGCAGTGCAGGGTGGGGTCAACGAACTGTCACGCTGGTGCCTGGTGATTTCCATCAGCGCCCTGGGCATGAAGACCCGCCTGCGCGAGCTGGCAGCGGTCGGAATCAAGCCGATACTGCTGATGGTGGGGGAGACGGTATTCCTCGTCGTGCTGGTGCTGTTGCTGCTGCACTGGGGCCTCTGATCGCCAGCCAGACACTACCCCTGTAGGAGCGAGCCTGCTCGCGATTGCGATCTCACATCCAACACATTGGGTGGCTGATACACCGTCATCGCGAACAGGCTCACTCCTGCAAGGTTTTCGCTTTCCACATCGCGCCTTCGCGGCGACTGTACCAGCAGTCGCCGTTTTTTTTATGCTGTCGAATCAGGGTTCTTTCGGACCCGGGAAGGGTTTGGCAGTGGTGTTTTTTTGCGCCCGCCAACTCGCTGGCGGCATTCCGAACTGGCTGATGAACCACCGCGTAAACGAACTCGCCATCGAGTAGCCGAGCATGTCGGCAATCCGGCTCAGCGAGTAGTTCGGGTTGTCCAGGTAGCGCAGCACCAGGTCGCGACGCACGTCGTTGATCACGTCGTTGAACGCGCAGCCATCGTCCTTCAGGCGACGTTGCAGGGTGCGCACGTTCATGCCCTGGCTCTGGGCGACCTGTTCGATGGTGGCGCGGCCCATGGGCAGCAGCAGGTAGATCGCCTTGCGCACTTCGAACAGCATCGAGGTGCCTTGCTGGCCCTGCAGTGAGTCGAGGTAGCTTTGGGCGTAGCGGGCCATCGCCGGGTCGGCGTTGGGGTTGGTCGTGTCGAGGCTGATGTCCGGGCAGACGATGCCATTGAACTCGCTACCGAATTCCAGTTTGCAACCGAACAGCCGGCGGTGCAGGTGCAGGTTGTCGGGTGCCTGGTGCATGAAGTTGACGCTGTAGGGGTGCCAGTGACTGCCGAGCAGGGCCGAGCACAGGCGGAACATCACGCCGATGGCCAGCTCCGTGGCCTGGCGGCTTGGCATCGGCGTGTCGGTGACCACCTCTTCGCGAATGATCACCATCTTGCCGGCCTCTTCAATGAAGATTGCCAGTGAGTCGTTCATCAAGTGCCGGTAATGCACCACCACCTGCAACGCATCGCGCAGGGTGCGCTGGTGGCTGAGCAGCAGGCTGACCACGCCGAAGTCCGAGAGCTGGCGCGACTCGGCCATGCTCAGGCCGAAGGTCTGGCATTCACTGGCGGCGGCGGAGTCTTCCAGCAGGCGTACGGCGGCATCGATGGGGATGCGGTGTTCCGGGGCTTGCAATTGGGCTTTGCTCAGGCCGACGGCTGCCATGACGTCTCTGGGGTTGAAACCCAGGTACTGGGTGACCTCGAGGTAGTTGGTCAGGACGGCAGCGCGGACAAGCTTGGACATGCGAAGGTCTTCCCTGGGCCGATGGCGGATGGCGTGAGCGTGGCGACTATATCCAGCGTTTCGGCTGTTGAACAGTTGTCATGTGATTGTGGCAGTCATGCGGCCCGGTGTGCGGATCATTGCGTCGGTGGGAGCCATCGCGCCTCATCCGTTGATTACAGTGACCCTGCGCCAACCTGCGGCATTTTGCGACCAGTGGTCGCAGTGATGAAGTGTCCGACAATTTGTCATCAAAAGAAAAGTGCCTGACGTCCAATGTAAAGCGCTTAGGGTGGTCGCTCTTTAATGTCGACTCTACAAAAAGCCCCTGGCAAAAACAGCCAGTCGAGTTATCGAGAAAGCGAAGGTGTTGACCGTGGACAAACTGCAAACTACCGCCACCGTTCTGATCGTTCCAGGTCTGCGTGAACACGTAGCCGAACATTGGCAAACGTTGCTGCAAGCCCGGCTGGACAAAGTACGTAGCGTCCCGCCGCTGGAGACCGACAAGCTCGATTGCATGGCGCGTGTGCGGGCGATTCAACACGAACTCGAACAAATCGACGGGCCCGTGATTCTGGTGGCCCACAGTGCCGGCGTGTTGATGGTCGCGCACTGGGCGGCGCATTACAGCCGTCCGATCAAGGGCGCCTTGCTGGCCGCGCCACCGGACCTCGATGCGGTCTGGCCGGCCAATTATCCTTCTTCCGAAACCCTGCGTAGCCAGGGCTGGAATCCACTGCCACCAGGCCCGCTGCCATTTCGCAGCCTCGTGGCCGGCAGCACCGACGATCACCTTGCCACGCTGCCTGCGGTCGCCCGCATGGCAGAAGGCTGGGGCGCCGATTTGCTCAATCTGGGCAATGTCGGGCACCTCAATCCGGCCGCAGGATTTGGCCACTGGCCGCAGGCCGAAGCACTCATTCTGGAGCTTGATCGCTAGTACAAGGAGCTGGACTGGCAGTACGCCACCGGCCATTGCCCTCATTTCTTAAACGCAAACCCTTAGAGGATTGCGCGAGGGCGGCTGCGCTAAAAACAAATACAAAAAGGGCGGAGAAAACGCAATGCACAACAATAAGAACCATGGCTTCACCGTAGCACGCTACACCTTGCTGGCCTCGGCCATTCTGGCGGTCATTGCACCGGCCGCTCATGGGGTCGAGCTCGATCTGGGTAATCCGGACTGGTCCGCGCGCCTGGATAACACCGTCAAGTACAACTATGGCGTGCGCACCGAAGGCGCCGACAAACGCATGCTCGGATCGCCTAACAACAACGACGGCGATTACAACTTCCGCAAGGCCGGCACCAATATCACCAACCGTATCGACCTGTTGACCGAAATGGACGTGGTCTACAAGAACGCCATGGGCTTTCGCGTCAGTGCCGCGAGTTGGTACGACAAGGCCTATGACAACACCGGTTCCAACTCCAACCCGTTCATCAATGGCAACGGTGATGTGTCGGGCCTGGTGCAAAACGACACGCGCCCTGGTTTTGGCGGCGTCACCCGTGACAACGTCGGCAATGGCAGCCCGCACCTGAGCAACTACGCCCAGCGTTACTACAGCGGCCCTTCGGGCGAAATCCTCGATGCCTTCGTGTTCTACAGCACCGAAGTGGGCGAGGAGTCGATGCTCAGCGTCAAGGCCGGCCAGCACAACGTGTTCTGGGGCGAGACCATTCTCAACCCGGTGCACTCGGTCAGCTATGGCCAGTCCGGCCTCGACCTGGCCAAGCTCGCCGCGTCGCCAGGCACCGAAGCCAAGGAACTGTTTGTTCCGCGTGAACAGCTGTCGATGACCTTCACCATCAACCCGGAACTGACCGTCGGCGCCCAGTACTTCCTCAATTGGGATGCCGCGCGCTTGCCGGAAGCCGGCACCTACTACGGTGGTTCCGATCTGGTTGGTTTCGGTGCGCAGTCGTTCCTGTTGGGCAACACCAACAGCCCATCGGGTCCAGCTTCTTTGGGCTGCGGCCTGGCGCCGTGCAACGGCCTGACCAACGTTGTTCGTGGCAAGGACCTGACGCCGCACAGCAGTGGCGACTGGGGGGTCATGGCCAAATGGTCGCCGGCATGGCTGGACGGCACCCTCGGCGTCTACTTCCGTAACACGTCGGACATCCTGCCCCAGGCCTACCTGACGGCCACCGGAATTTCCTCGGCCAACCCCAACGGCACCCGACCTGCGGGCGCGGGCCCGGCGGTGATCAACACGCTGAACTCGCTGAACACCTCCAGCTATCAACTGGCCTATGGCGATGACATCCAGATCTTCGGTCTGAGCCTGTCCAAGGATGTCGGCGGTATCAGCGTCGGTTCTGACCTGAACTTGCGTCACAACATGCCGCTGGCCAGTATTCCGGCGATCGTCGTCAACACCAGCCCCCTGGGTCTGGGACAAGGTTTGGGCATCCTGGCGCCGCGTACCGCCGATACCGGCGTGGTCTACGACACCCCGAGCCGTGGCGACAGCATGGCCGCCACCGGCGACACCCTGCACTGGACGCTCAACGGTCTGATGACCCTGCCGAAAACGCCGGTGTTCGACCAGGCCACCGTGCTGGCCGAGCTGTACTACAGCAACCTGCTCAAGCTCGATGACAAGAACGAAGCGCTCTACAAGGGCAAGAGCACCTATCACGGTATCGACCAGCCTACCCGTGACAACTGGGGCATCGCGGTCAACTTCACACCGACCTGGTACCAGGTGTTCCCGGGCGTGGATCTCAACGCTCCGGCGTCGCTCAACGTCGGTCTGGCAGGTATCTCGCCGGTCTCCGGTGGTGGCGCCAAGGACACCGGCAACTACGCCGTCGGCGTGGGTGCCGTTGTGTACAACAAATACTTTGTCGACCTGAAGTACGTGGACTCCTTCGGTAAAACCGACAAGTGCAACAACAGTGGTGTGAGTACCGGCTCGAACGGCGGCGACGGCTCTACGCCGAACGCCTTCAGCGGCAACGAAAACTACGCCTGCTACGGCGGCGGCTACTCGGCCTTCTCGGGCGGTGGTGCCACGACCGAGGACCGTGGCGCTGTGTACCTGACGATGAAAACCACTTTCTGATTCACCACTGATTTGCTCAACGCAAGCAGGAGAATAACAACATGAAATTTGTACAAACCGTGTTGGCCGCGTCCTTGGCCATGGTCCTTGCCGCTCAGGCACAGGCCGCTGTATCACCCCAGGAAGCTGCCAAACTGGGCACCAGCCTGACGCTGGTGGGTGCTGAAAAAGCCGGGAACGCTGATGGCTCCATCCCGGCCTACGGCGGTGGCCTGACCACGCCGCCGGCCAGTTTCAAATCCGGCGACAGCATGCGCCCGGACCCGTTTGCCAGTGAAAAACCGCTGCTGGTGATCGACGGCAAGAACGTCGATCAGTACAAAGGCCTGCTCACTGCAACCACCGTGGAACTGGCCAAGCGTTTCCCGACATTCCATGTCGACGTGTTCCCTACCCACCGTACCGTTTCGCTGCCCCAGGCCATCCTGGACAACGGCGTGAAGAACGCCACCGGCGCCAAGTCCCTTGAAGGTGGGCTGGCCATCGACAACGTTCTGCCGGGCGTACCGTTCCCGATTCCGCAGTCGGGCAGCGAAGCGATGTGGAACTTCCTGTTGCGTTATCAGGGCGTGAGCATCAGCTCCAAGTACGACTCCTGGAACGTCGACTCGGCCGGCGTGCCGAGCCTGGCGATCACCGGGCAAGCGAACATCTCCTACCCGATCTACGAAAACCTGTCGCAGCCAATCAGCAGCTCCGACGTGTACTACCAGATGAAACTGGCCTACACCGGTCCTGCGCGCCGCGCCGGTGAATCGGTGATGATCAAGGATGCCGCCAACCCACTGCAGCAGCCACGTCGCGCCTGGCAGTACCTGCCAGGTCAGCGTCGGGTGAAACTGGCACCGAACCTGGCCTACGACACACCGAACCCGGGTACCGCCGGTGCGGGCACCTACGATGACGTGTTCGTGTTCAACGGTGCGCTGGATCGCTACGACTGGAAGCTGGTGGGCAAACAGGAACTGATCGTGCCCTACAACACCTACAAGCTGACCTACGTCCAGGATCCGAAGTCGCTGACCACTGCCAACCACCTGGCACCGGACTTCGTGCGCTGGGAAAAACACCGCGTGTGGGTAGTCGAGGGCAACCTCAAGGCTGGCGCTCGTCACATCTACGCCAAGCGCCGCTTCTACCTCGACGAAGACAGCTGGACCGCTCTGGCATCGGATCAATATGACGCTCGTGGCCAGCTTTACCGTGGTTCCTTCGCCTTCCTGAGCCAGAGCTACGACAAGCAGGTGCCGGACTCCACGCCGTTCATGATCTACGACCTGGTCGGTGGTTCCTACAACATCAACGGCGTCGTCGGGCCTTACGGCGGCATCAAGTACATCGAGCCGCTCTCCAAGGCTCAGTGGTCTTCGGAATCGCTGGCAGGCGCCGGCATTCGCTAAGCCAACCGCAATGCAGGAGCGAGCCTGCTCGCGATGAACCTGAGGGCGACGCGTGCAGCCTGAACGCACGCGTCATCGTTCACGGCCATCGCGAGCAAGCTTGCTCCTGCAAGCGGGGTGAGGTTTTAACGTCAGGCACACCCCGGTGTGCCGCGACGCGGTTTTCCGAAGAGGGCGCAGTATGAGTTCGTATAAAAACAATATTTTGCAGCTGACGCTCGGTGTGGTGCTTTGCATGGCGCAGGGCGTTACGCATGCCGCCGATTACGTCGATGTGCTGGACCTGCCCGCCAGGGTCAGCGCGTTGGCCGCCAACAGCCCGTTGTCCGGCATGGCCCGCGCCGGTGCGCGTGTGATTGCCGTCGGCCAGCGTGGTCATATCCTGTTTTCCGACGATGCCGGCCAGCATTGGCAGCAGGCCGCCGTGCCGACCAGTGCCGACCTCACCGCGGTGAATTTTCCGACCGCCACCCAAGGCTGGGCGGTGGGCAACGACGGCGTGGTGTTGCACAGCAGCGACGCCGGTCAGACCTGGAACAAGCAACTCGACGGTCGCCAGATCGGCGATCTGCTGATCAAGCATTATTCGGCATTGGCCAAGGCCGAGCCGGACAACGAGCAATGGCCCCAGTTGGCCACGGAAGGCCAACGACTCACCGATCAAGGCGCGGACAAACCGCTGCTGGACGTCTGGTTCGCCAACGAAAAGCTGGGCTATGTGGTCGGCGTGTTCAACCTGATCCTGCGCACCGAAGACGGCGGCCAGAGCTGGACCCCGTTCCAGGACCGCACCGACAACCCGCAGGGTTTCCACCTCAACGCCATCGCCTCCACCGGCGATGCGCTGTACATCGCTGGCGAGCAAGGCCTGTTGCTCAAATGGGACGCTATCGCGCAACGCTTCAACGCCGTGCCGACGCCGTATCAAGGCAGCTTTTTCGGCGTGCTCGGCAAGCCGGGCGAAGTGCTGGTCTACGGCCTGCGCGGCAACGTGCTGCGCAGCACCGACGGCGGCCAGAGCTGGACGCCACTGGACACCGGCCTGCACGTGAGCATCACCGCCGGGCTGATCGATGCCCGTGGCAACTACCGCTTGTTCACCCAGGGCGGGCAGATGCTGGTCAGCCAGGGAACGGGTGCGCAGCTGCACCTGGTGCAGCAACCCGCACCGACGCCGGTCGCCGGCGCCACCCAGTCCACCTCCGGCGCCTTGGTGCTGGCGGGTAGCCGCGGTGCGCGGACGTTGCCCGCCGATCCAGCCCTCGAACCCTAAGAGCGAGAACCCAGACATGGGCAATATCAAACAAGACGCCATGCCGGTGATCCGCGAATTGCGCGATTTCGACCAGCGCTCCGGCAACCGCCTCGAACGCCTGGTGTTCAACTTCCGGCCGCTGTTCATGCTGCTGATGGCGTTCGCCACAGTCGTCTTTGCCTACATGGCGGTGACACGCCTGGAACTGCGTCCCAGCTTTGAAAAAATGATTCCGCAGAGCCAGCCGTACATCCAGAACTTCCTGGAAAACCGCGCCTCGTTGCGTGGCCTGGGTAACTCGGTGCGGGTGGTGGTCGAGAACACCCAGGGCGATATTTTCGACCCCGGTTACCTCGATGTATTGAAGCAGGTCAACGACCAGTTGTTCCTCACCGACGGCGTCGACCGCGCCTGGATGAAGTCGCTGTGGAGCCCGGCAGTGCGCTGGACCGAAGTCACCGAGGACGGTTTCCAGGGCGGCCCGGTGATGCCCGATACCTACTCGGGCCAGCCTGAGCAAATCGAACAATTGCGCCAGAACATCTCCCGCGCCGGTGTGGTCGGCAGCCTGGTGGCCAGTGATTTCAAATCGAGCATGCTGGTCGTGCCATTGCTCGACAAAGCCGCTGCCGGTGGCCAGCGCATCAACTACCACGCGTTCTCGCAGATGCTCGAAGAGCAGTTGCGCGACAAAATCGAATTCGCCGGCGACAGCGCCGCACGCAAGGCCGGCAAGGAAGGCACCGGTCACTACAAGGTGCGGGTGATCGGCTTCGCCAAACTGATGGGCGACCTGATCGACGGCCTGATCCAGGTGATGATGTTTTTCGGCCTGGCGGTGGTGACGTCGCTGGCGATCATCTTCGCCTACACCCGTTGCGTTCGCAGCACCTTGCTGGTAGTCGGCTGCTCGCTGATCGCCGTGGTCTGGCAACTGGGCATCGTCGCCTGGCTCGGTTACGCCATCGATCCGTACTCGGTGCTGGTGCCGTTTTTGATCTTCGCCATCGGCGTGTCCCATGCCGCGCAGAAGATGAACGGCATCATGCAGGACATCGCCCGCGGCACCCATAAACTGATCGCGGCGCGCTACACCTTCCGCCGCCTGTTTATCGCCGGGGTCACCGCGTTGCTTGCCGATGCGGTGGGTTTTGCGGTGTTGATGCTGATCGACATTCCGGTGATCAAGGACCTGGCGATCACCGCCAGCATCGGCGTGGCGGTGCTGATCTTCACCTCGCTGCTGCTGATGCCGGTGGCGCTGTCCTACATTGGCGTCGGCGCCAAGGCCGCCGAGCGTGCGCTGAAAATCGATACCCGCGCCGAGAAGCACAAAGGCTTCGGCCGGTTGTGGGACATGCTTGACCGCTTCACCACCGCCAAGTGGGCCACCGGCGCCGTGCTGGTGGCGCTGCTGATGGGCATCGGCGGTTACGTGGTCAGCCTCAACCTGAAGATCGGCGACCTCGAAAGCGGCGCGCCGGAACTGCGTGCCGACTCGCGCTACAACCGCGACAACGCCTACATCACCCAGCATTACGCGCTGTCCAGCGACCTGTTCGCGGTGATGATCAAGACCGCGCCGGAAGGTTGCCTGAACTACAAGACCCTGGTCCTCGCCGACCGCCTCGCCTGGGAGCTGCAACAGTACCCGGGCGTGCAGGCCACCGCGTCGCTGGTCAACGCGGTACGGCAGATCACCGCCGGCACCTACGAAGGCAACCCCAAGCTCAACAGCATCCAGCGTAACCAGGACGTGCTCAACTACGCCGCGCAGCAGGCCTCGGTCAACTCGCCGGAGCTGTTCAACACCGACTGCTCGCTGATGCCGGTGATCGCCTACCTCAAGGATCACAAGGCCGAAACCCTGGACGCGGTGGTGGCGATTGCCGACAAGTTCGCCAAGGAAAACAGCACACCGGACCGCCAGTTCCTGCTCGCCGCTGGCAGCGCCGGCATCGAGGCCGCGACCAACATCGTCGTGCGCGAAGCCAACCACACCATGCTGCTGTACGTGTACGCGGCGGTGACGCTGTTCTGCCTGATCACCTTCCGCAGCTGGCGCGCGACGCTGGTGGCGCTGTTGCCGCTGATGCTGACCTCAATCCTCTGCGAAGCACTGATGGTGGCCATGGGCATCGGCGTGAAGGTCGCGACTTTGCCAGTAATCGCCCTCGGCGTCGGCATCGGCGTTGATTACGCCTTGTACCTGCTCAGCGTGCAGTTGCACTTCCAGCGCCAGGGCCTGCCGCTGTCCCAGGCCTACCGCAACGCCGTGTCCTTTACCGGCCGGGTGGTCGGGCTGGTGGGCATCACCCTCGCGGCCGGCGTGGTGTGCTGGGTCTGGTCGCCGATCAAGTTCCAGGCCGACATGGGCATCCTGCTGACCTTCATGTTCCTGTGGAACATGCTCGGCGCGCTGATCCTGATTCCGGCTTTGTCGTACTTCCTGTTGCGTGAACGGGCGCCGATTGCCGATGCCCCTCAAGCGCAAGCAGTTCCAAACGAAACCACTGAACGTCCCGGCATGCCCCATGCCGTGACCACTTCCGAGTAAGCCAAGATGTCTGAATACAATGCTCCCCTGCGCGACATGCGCTTCGTACTCAACGAGGTTTTCCAGGTGTCCCGGCTCTGGGCCAATTTGCCTGGCCTGGCCGACGTGATCGATGAAGAAACCGCCGCCGCGATCCTCGAAGAGGCCGGCAAGATCAGCGGTGAAGTGATCGCACCCCTGAACCGCGCCACTGACGAGCAGGGCTGTACCTGGAGCAATGGTTCGGTCGCCGCGCCAGACGGTTTCGCCCAGGCTTATCAAGCTTTCGCCGAGGGCGGTTGGGTCGGTGTCGGCGGTGATCCGCAGTACGGCGGCATGGGCATGCCCAAGGCCATTTCGGCGCAAGTCGAAGAGATGGTCAACGCGGCCAGCTTGTCATTCGGCCTGTACCCGATGCTGACCGCCGGTGCGTGCCTGTCGATCAAGGCTCACGCCAGCGAAGAACTCAAACAACGCTATTTGCCGAACATGTACGCCGGCACCTGGACCGGTTCCATGTGCCTGACCGAAGCCCACGCCGGCACCGACCTGGGCATGATCCGTACCAAGGCCGAACCTCAGGCCGATGGCAGCTACAAGGTCAGCGGCAGCAAGATCTTCATCACCGGCGGCGATCACGACCTGACCGAGAACATCATCCATCTGGTCCTGGCACGCCTGCCGGATGCACCGGCCGGGCCGAAGGGCATCTCGCTGTTCCTGGTGCCCAAAGTGCTGGTCAACGCCGAAGGTTCGCTGGGTGAGCGCAACTCGCTGTCCTGCGGTTCGATCGAACACAAGATGGGCATCAAGGCCTCGGCCACGTGCGTGATGAACTTCGACGGCGCCACCGGCTGGATCGTCGACGCACCGAACAAAGGCCTGGCGGCCATGTTCACCATGATGAACTACGAGCGTCTGGGCGTGGGTATCCAGGGCTTGGCCCAAGGCGAGCGTTCCTACCAGAACGCCCTCACGTACGCCCGTGATCGTCTGCAAAGCCGTGCACCGACCGGCGCGCAGCACAAGGACAAGTCCGCCGACCCGATCATCGTGCATCCGGACGTACGCCGCATGCTGCTGACCATGAAGGCCTTGAACGAAGGTGGCCGTGCGTTCTCCAGCTACGTGGCCCTGCAACTGGACACCGCCAAGTACAGCGAAGACGAGACCGTCCGCACCCGCGCCCAGGAACTGGTCGCGCTGCTGACCCCGGTGGCCAAGGCCTTCCTCACCGACATGGGCCTGGAAACCACGCTCCACGGCCAGATGATCTTCGGCGGCCACGGTTACATCCGTGAGTGGGGCCAGGAGCAACTGGTGCGCGACGTGCGCATCACCCAGATCTACGAAGGCACCAATGGCATCCAGTCGCTGGACCTGGTCGGGCGCAAGATCGTCGGCAGCGGCGGGGCGCTTTATCGCCTGTTCGCCTCGGAAATTCGCAACTTCACCGCCAATGCCGGCGCTGAACTCGGCGAGTTCACTCAGCCCTTGAATGCGGCCGTCGACACCCTCGACGAATTGACCGCGTGGTTGCTCGACCGTGCCCAGCAAAACCCCAATGAAATCGGCGCTGCCTCGGTCGAGTACCTGCACGTGTTCGGCTACACCGCGTACGCCTACATGTGGGCGCGCATGGCCAAGACTGTCATGAATAGCGATGCCGAAGACGATTTCTACACCAGCAAACTGGCCACGGCGCGTTTCTATTTCGCCCGGGTGCTGCCGCGTATCCACTCGTTGAGCGCATCGGCCAAGGCCGGCAGTGAATGCCTCTACGAGTTGAAAGCCGATCAGTTCTGATCGAAGGACAAGGAACTCCAACCATGCTGAAAACAAAAATAATCGCGCCCGCCGAGGGCGCCTATGCCTACCCTTTGCTGATCAAGCAATTGCTGCTGTCGGGCGTGCGCTACGAACCGGGCCGGGAAATCGTCTACGCCGACAAACTGCGCTACAGCTACCAGACGCTGAACCAGCGCATTCGCCGCCTGGCCAATGCGCTGACGGCGGCCGGGGTCAAGGCCGGTGACACCGTGGCGCTGCTCGACTGGGACAGCCATCGCTACCTGGAGTGCTTCTTCGCCGTGCCGATGATCGGCGCGGTGCTGCACACCGTGAACATTCGCCTGTCGCCGGAGCAAGTTTTGTTTACCATGAACCACGCCGAGGATGACCTGGTGCTGGTGCATGACGATTTCCTGCCGCTGGTGGAGCAGATCCACGATCGGCTGGACACCGTCCAAGGCTACCTGCAACTCACTGATGACGAGGCGACCACCACCTCGCTGCCGGTGCTCGGCGATTACGAGCAGTTGTTGTCGCAGGCCTCGGACCAGTACGACTTCCCCGACTTCGACGAGAACTCGGTCGCTACGCTGTTCTACACCACCGGCACCACCGGCGATCCGAAAGGCGTGTACTTCAGCCATCGGCAACTGGTGCTGCACACTCTGAATGCGGTCGGCACCCTGGGCGCTTATCAGGGCCAGCCGCTGTTGCGTTCCGACGATGTGTACATGCCGATCACGCCGATGTTCCATGTGCATGCGTGGGGCGTGCCGTATGTCGCAACCCTGATGGGCATCAAGCAGGTCTACCCCGGCCGCTACGAGCCCAACGCCCTGGTCAAGTTGTACCGTGAAGAGAAGGTCACCTTCTCCCACTGCGTGCCGACCATCCTGCAGATGATCCTCCACTGCGAGGAAGGCAAGAAGACCCGTTTCGACGGCTGGAAAATGCTCCTCGGTGGCAGCGCGCTGACCCTGGGCGTTGCCAGCGAAGCCAGCGCCAAAGGCATGGTGGTGCACGCCGGCTACGGCATGTCCGAGACCTGCCCGTTGCTGTGCCTGACTTACCTGCGCGACGAAGACCTGCAACAGTCCACCGATGCGCAACTGCCGATCCGCATCAAGACCGGCACGCCAGTGCCGATGGTCGACCTGAAGATCATCGACGCCGAAGGCAACGACGTGGCTCACGACGGCGAGTCCCTCGGCGAGATCGTGGTGCGCGCGCCGTGGCTGACCCAGGGCTACCTGAAAGCCCCGGACAAAGGCGCGGAGTTGTGGCACAACGGCTGGCTGCACACCGGTGACATGGCCTCGATCGACAAGCTCGGTGGTGTGGAAATCAAGGACCGCATCAAGGACGTGATCAAGACCGGCGGCGAGTGGATCAGCTCCCTGGAACTGGAAAGCCTGATCAGCGAGCACCCGGCCGTGATGTCGGTTGCCGTGGTCGGCATCGTTGATGAGCAGTGGGGCGAACGGCCGATGGCGATGGTGGTGGGCGAACCGGGGCAGTACCTGGATCGCAAGATCCTCGAAACCCACCTGCAAACCTTCGTCGAACAAGGCCGCATCAACAAATGGGCGATCCCCAAGCAGTTCAAGTTCGTCGCCGAAATCCCCAAGACCAGCGTCGGCAAGATCAACAAGAAGCTGATCCGCGAAAACGCCGCGAACTGAGGGACAACCCCAAAAACCTTGTAGGCACGAGCCTGCTCGCGAGGGTCGTTAACGATAGCGCGTGTTATCGGGTTACCCGCAGTGCTCTTGAGTCCATCGCGAGCAGGCTCGCTCCTACAAGAGTCCATTGTCGCCAGGCTGTTTCTGGATAGTTGCGGGGCGTCATCTTTGTCATAGTTCTCGCCAAAGATAACGCCCCGTTGGTCGCAGTTTTCCACACTTGTGCCAAGCTGAACGGGGTATTGAAACGCCGCGCACTCAATGGCCGGTCGTCAAACCCCAGGAAGCCAACCCCATGAACCTCGCCCGTGCCGCCAGTGTCCGCAAAGAGTTCTACAAAGCCGTCTGGTTCTATTTCAAAGTGGTCTGGCCGATCTTTTCGATATTGCTGGTGTTGATGGTTGCGTTCGGCCTCATCATCGCCCATCTGGAAGGCTGGAGCGCGGACGACGGCATCTACTTCGCCTTCGTGACGGGCCTGACCATTGGTTATGGAGAGCTGGTGCCCAAGCTGGGTGTGTCACGGGTGCTGGCGATCTTGCTGGGTTTCAATGGCGTACTGATGACCGCGACATTCGCGGCGATCAGCGTGCGGGCAATTGAAGTGACGGTGACGGCATCACGACAAAAAGACAGTGAGTGACCCCCTACTGTAGGAGCGAGCCTGCTCGCGATGTTCGTCAACGATAACGCGCATATCCTGGATAAACGCGGTGTCCTTGCGTCCTTCGCGAGCAGGCTGTTGTGGCTCAATATTTATGGACCATGATGTAGGAGTATCAACCTAAGGAAGCATCATGGGATTTCGGATCGTTACTGCCGAAGAGAAGGCGGAAGCTGTGCGCTTGGTCGTGGAAATGAAGTA
>NZ_JAFMPV010000035.1:0-52286 GCF_049132105.1 Pseudomonas sp. NFX15 | reverse complement strand
CAAATACGCCATCGCCGGCAAGCCGGCTCCTACAAAAAACCGACCGTGCTGATTTCAATTTCTACACCGAGGTAGACCATGCCTGAAGCCTATATCGTCGACGCCCTGCGCACGCCCACCGGGCGGCGCAAGGGTGGTCTGAGCCAGATTCACGCCGCTGACCTGGGCGCCCATGTATTACGGGCACTGGTCGAGCGCAATGACATTCCCGACGAGGATTACGACGACGTGATCTTCGGCTGCGTCGATACCATCGGCCCGCTGGCCGGCGACATCGCCCGCACCAGTTGGCTGGCGGCCGGCCTGTCGCAATCGGTGCCGGGCACCACCATCGACCGCCAGTGCGGTTCGTCCCAGCAAGCGGTGCACTTCGCCGCCCAAGCCGTGATGAGCGGCACCCAGGACGTGGTCATTGCTGGTGGCGTGCAGACCATGACCCAGATCCCGATTTCCTCGGCGATGATCGCCGCCGAACCCCTGGGCTTCACCGATCCGTTCAGCGGTTCCGAAGGCTGGGTGCGACGCTACGGTGCGCAACCGCCGACGCAGTTCCGTTCGGCGCAGATGATCGCGCAAAAGTGGGACCTGTCCCGGGCGCAGCTTGAAGCCTATTCGCTGGAGTCTCATCGCCGTGCCTTGCAGGCCATCGAGCAGGGTCGCTTCAACCGCGAGATCGTACCGCTGGCCGGTGTGCTGCATGACGAAACCCCGCGCCAGACCAGCCTGGAAAAGATGGCTGAACTGGAATACCTGTTCGGCTGCGACCGGGTCACCGCCGCGGTGTCGAGCCAGACCTGCGACGCGGCCAGCGCGATGCTGATCGTCTCGCAGGCGGCGCTCAAACGCTACGGCCTGACGCCACGGGCACGCATCCATCACCTGAGCGTGCGCGCCGAAGACCCGATCTGGATGCTCACCGCACCGATCCCGGCCACCGCGTACGCGCTCAAGCGTGCCGGCATGAAGCTGGAAGACATCGACCGTGTGGAAATCAACGAAGCCTTTGCTTCGGTGGCCATGGCCTGGTTGAAAGAAACCGGCTATCCGCACGAGCAAACCAACGTCAACGGCGGCGCGATTGCCCTCGGCCATCCATTGGGCGCCACCGGCACCCGCTTGATGTGCACCTTGCTGCATGAACTGGAACGCAGCGGTGGTCGGTATGGCATGCAGACCATGTGCGAAGGCGGCGGCCAGGCCAACGTAACCATCATCGAACGCCTGTAACCCATGCCGCACACCGCCCCCTGTAGGAGCTGGCTTGCCAGCGAAAGCGGTGGGTCAGCCAACATTAAAGTCGCTGACACTCCGCCTTCGCTGGCAAGCCAGCGCCTACAGGGAGATGGGGTGATTAGTGAGGAATTTGAAGCATGAACATCTGTGAAAACCGCGTCGTGATCATCACCGGTGCCGGCGGTGGTCTGGGCCGCGCCTACGCGCTGGCCTTCGCTGCCGAAGGCGCCAAAGTCGTGGTCAATGACATCAATCGCGAAGCGGCGCTGGCCGTGGTCGGGGAAATCCTCGGGCAGGGCGGCAGCGCCGTGGCCAACAGCGACGACATCACCGGTTATGAGTCGGCCGGGCTGATTGTGCGCCAGGCCATCGAAACGTTTGGCGACCTGCATGTGGTGGTCAACAACGCCGGGATCTGCCGCGACCGCATGTTCGCCAGCCTCAGTGAATCCGACTGGGACGCTGTGGTGGCGGTGCACCTGAAAGGCCATTTCTGCATTTCCAGCCACGCCGTGAAGCACTGGCGCGAGCAGGCCAAGGGCGGGGCGAAGGTCGATGCGCGGATCATCAACACCAGTTCCGGCGCCGGTTTGCAGGGATCGATTGGCCAATCCAACTACGCGGCGGCCAAGGGCGGCATTGCTTCGCTGACGCTGGTGCAGGCCGCTGAACTGCGCCGCTACGGGATCACCGCCAACGCCCTGGCACCGGCGGCGCGCACCGGGATGACCGAGCAGGTATTCGCCGACACCATGAAAAAGCCGGACGAGGGCTTCGATTACTTCGCCCCGGAAAACGTCGCGCCGCTGGTGGTGTGGCTCGGTTCCGAGGCGTCCGCTGACGTCACCGGGCAGATGTTCGAAGTCGAGGGCGGCAAGTTGTCGATCGCCGACGGCTGGCGCCGTGGTCCGCAGGTGGATCGCCAGGGCCGTTGGGCGGTTGGCGAGATGGGTGATGCGGTGGCGCAACTGCTGACGCAAGCGGTGCCGGCGGCCAAAGTGTACGGAAGCTGAAAAAAGTCCGGTCCCGGGAGGGCGGTGCACGGCTATAATCGGCCCACGTTTCATTGATGCCGATGGGTTAACTTCAACGCCAACCCTTGTAGGAGCGAGCCTGCTCGCGATGGATTCGAATGTAACGCGCCAATTCAGACTGGGCGCGTTATCGTTTACGTCCATCGCGAGCAGGCTCGCTCCTACAAGGGCGGTTGCAGTTGACCGGCATTGCCCGCGATCCCTTCAGTCACCACACGAGACCTGCCATGACCATTTCCCTGTACGACGCCTCTGTGCCTGTTTTCCAGCAAATGCTCAACGCCTTGAGCGATGTGCTGAAAAAGGCCGAAGCCCACGCCACCGACAAAAACATCGACCCTAATGCGTTCCTGCAAGCACGCCTGTTCCCGGACATGTTCCCGCTGGTGCGTCAGGTGCAGATCGCCGTTGATTTCAGCAAGGGTGTCACCGGTCGCCTGGCCGAAGTCGAACTGCCGAAATACGACGACACCGAAACCACCTTCGCTGACCTGCAAGCGCTGATCGCCAAGGCCTTGGCCTTCGTCGGCAGCATCACGCCTGAGCAGATCAACGGCAAGGAAGGCATCGAGATCGTGACCCGTCCGGGCACGCCGAAAGAAAAACGCTTCAGTGGCCAGTCGTACCTGCTGACCTACGGCCTGCCGCAGTTCTTCTTCCACGTCACCACCGCCTACGCACTGCTGCGCCACAACGGCGTTGAAGTGGGCAAGCGCGACTACATGGGCGCGTTCTAAACCGCCTGCAACACTGTACATGTGGCGAGGGAGCAAGCTCCCTCGCCACAGATTTCTATTAAATCTTCAATGATCACGCGGCCCGGCTAGCGGTCGTGGGCGGCGTTGCGCAGTTTCTCGGTATCGACACGGACAAACACCGAGTCGCCGACGGCGGTCAGCACATCGCCGGCATACACCTGGCAAATCACCCGGCGCTTGCGCCCGACCTCACCCTCGACTTTCGCCCGCAGCGTCGGCGGCACGCCCATTGGCGTCGGCCTGAAAAGCGCGATTGTAAGCGTTTGCGCGGCTTTTCCCAGCGTCAGGCGTTAGGCGGTAGCGTGAAGCGGCCCGCTAGTAAAAATCGTCCTCGTCATCACGCAGGTGGCGATACCAGCCATATAAGGCCAGGCCCAAGATGACAACGGCCAGCACCACGATGGTGAGGATCAGGTACAGCATCAGGCACGGTATCTCGGCAGTGGTTGGAGGGAGCGAGTGTATGCTCCCGAATGTGATGGTTTTATAGGATCGTTCCCAGAAAAATGTAGGACGTATCCCATGGTTTCAGCCCGACGGCGGGTGCTACAAAGGGCGTTCGACTGGCTAGAAGACCAGGCCTATTTTTGCCCCGTACTCGTCCCGGGTCTGTTTGTTGAGATCGGTGTGGGTGAACTGGCCGTCCAGGTCATATTTGAAGCGGTTGTAGTAAAGGGTTGCGATGAGCGGCATCGAGCCTTGCTGATTGAACAGTGCGCTGAATTCGACAAATGGGTTGTTCGTGTCGTTCAGGTTCTCGGTGTCGCTGCTGACCCCGTGCACGTTGAGTTGCGAATCACCGTTGAGCATGCGCCGAACGCCCGCTTCGAGACGCAAGGTGGTATCGCCGAACCGATGGTTATAGCCGGCGGCCGCTTTGGCGAAAGGCGTGCGGCTGGTGAGATCGACGTCGTGCTTTTTGGTATCGGGCTCGAATCGATTCCATTTGTAGCCGCCGCCCAGCAACACATCGATGGAATTGGTGTTATCCAGCGCCGTGCGCCAGCCCACATCCAGGTCCAGCTCGCTGTCTTTGACTTTCTGGTTTTGCTTCTCGGAATACTGACCGGTGATTTCTGCCAGATAAACCAGGCCCGATTGAGCGGTCATTTTATTGCCGTAATTGAGAAACAAACCGCCTTCGGGCATATGCTCGGTGGTGTTGCTTCGATGGCCGGTGAACTCGAGTTCGCTGTAACTGCCCAGTAAGCCAACGCTAAGAATCGGATCGGTTGGCAGTGAAGCGCTGGAGGTGGCGGGAACGGTTAATGAGAGCAGAGAGGTGACGACAGCAGCAAGACTGGTCCTGTTCATAAGAACTCCATCACTACACTACTGGTCCGAATCAGACCGATCACTTACAACGATAGCTGGTCTTTTTGCACTGCAAGAAATATCGATGGGGTGGGCTGTGATCATTGGCCTTGATGGGTTGACCAGGGTAAAGACGAGCCAGGCCAGCCCCAGGGGGCTGGCACTTTCGCTGACAGGCGCGGCGCGTGCAGAAGACAGGCATCAAGCATAGACGAGGGATTTTTCCTCCAGCAGTTCTTCGTACAAGGCCGCCCACTTGAGACCCATTTCGTCGGAGGTAAAAAGCTTTTGATAACGGGCCTGCGCCTTGTCGCCCATGTGCGCCGCCAGCGCCGGGTTTTCCCAAAGCGTGCGCATGGCCTCACGAAACGCCAAGGGACTGCTCGGCGGCACCACCAACCCCGTCTCGTCATGAATGTTGATGTAACTGGTGCCGGTGCCGATCTCACTGGAGATCATCGGCTTGCCGTACATCGCGCCTTCGAGCAGCGAAATGCCGAAGGCTTCGGAGCGCAGGTGCGAGGGAAACACAATGGCGTAGCTCAGTTCCAGCAGCGCGACTTTGTCTTCATCCCCCAGACGCCCGAGGAAATGAATGTTGCGCAACCCCAGGGCGGCGGCCTGGGCATGCAGCTCAGCCTCCAGCGGCCCGGCACCGACGATCACCGTCGGATAGTCCAGGCCTTTCAGCGCGTCAAGCAGGATGTGCAAACCCTTGTAGTAGCGCATCACACCGACAAACAGGAAAAATTTGTCGCCCAGCTTTTGCTGCCAGTGAGCCTTTCGGTCGCTGTCGGGCTGAGGGTAACCGGCCTTGTTCAAGCCGTAGGGGATCACCCGGGTCTTGTGCTGGAACTGCTGCAGCACATCGCTGGTGTGCAGGTAATTTGGCGACGCCGCGACGATCCGGTCGGCGCTGTGCAAAAAACGGTTCATCAGCGGCCGGTACAGCTTGAGCAGATGCTTTTGCCGAATGATGTCCGAGTGGTAGGTCACCACGCTGGGTTTGTTCATGCCACTGGCGAAATGCACCAGGTCCATGAACGGCCACGGGAAGTGGTAATTGACGACGTCGGCCTCGGCCGCCATTTCGCGAAACTGTTTGAAGACACTCCAGGAAAACCCGGTGGAGGCGAACTGGATGTCGAGCCTGGCCCGGTGGACTTCATGGTGCGCGACCTGTACCACCGGCGGTGTCGGATTGGCGCTGAGGGTCAGCACCTTGCCTTCGACGCCGTGCGGCATTCCGCTTTCGCACAACTGGAAAATCACTTGTTCGATCCCGCCCATCGAGTCAGGCAAGTACGTCTTGAAAAAATGAAGAACGCGCATTCAATCTCCCATAGCCTGGCGGTAAGCGCTGGCGGTGATGTGTGCACAGCGCTGCCAGGAAAAAAGCCCAGCCTGAAGCAATCCGGCTTCCCGGCATGCCTGCCAATGGGCGGGATCGTCGACTAGACGGCCCATCGCCTCGCACAAGCCGTCGGGCTCATTGGCTTCAATATAGTTGCCCGCCGCGCCTGCGACTTCGGGCATGGCCGAGCGTCGCGTGAGGATGACCGGCGTACCGGACGCCATGGCCTCGAGGACCGGCAGGCCGAAACCTTCGTAAAGCGACGGAAAAATCAGCGCCCGGGCGCCGGCCAACAACTGCGCCACGTGATCGTCCGGTAGATAACCCAGCAAACAGACGTGGCCGTCGGCCAGGGCCTGGTGCAGTTCTGCACTGAACTGCTCGCGTTGCCAGCCGGCCATGCCGACGATCAGCAGGGGAAAACGCTGTCGGTCGGACGCCGGCAAGCGGGCATGGGCGCGCAGGGCCAGGGACAGGTTCTTGCGCGGCTCCAGGGTGCCGACGCAGAGGAAGTACTCCCGCGCCTCGACACCATGGGCCTTGAGCACGGCGTCGATGGCCTCGGGCGTACGCGGGTGAAAACGCGCGGCGACACCCAACGGTGCGACGACAAACCGCTCGGCCGCGAGCCCGAAATGCGCCTGGGCTTCGTCCGCGATGTATTGCGAATCGGTGAGAATCAGGCTCGCCCGTTGCACACCGTCGGCCACGCGCCGTTCGATTTCGCGCAAGCGCGCCGGCGGCTGCGTTTCGGGGTAGTGCAGGTGAGTGAGGTCGTGCAGGGTGATGACGGTCGGGCCGTCGAACGCCAGCGGCCACAGGCTCGGTTCGTGGTAGAGGTCGATCGATTGCGCGCGGCCCTGATCGAAACGCTTCTGTTCCAGCCAGCGTCGGGCCTGGTAGGCCCCCGGAATCTGCCGCAGCAGGGGTGTCAGCCGGGAATAACCGGGCATGGCCGCCTCGGGCAGCTCAGTGCTCCAGCCCCACCCATGAAACAACGCCAGTTCGATATCCGCCTCGCCCGCCAAGGCGTTCGCCAGTTCGGCGACGTAGTGACCGATGCCGGTGCGCGGGGCCTGGAGGATGCGGGCGTTAAGGGCAATGCGCATGCTGCCTCACTTCTGCGAGCGGCACGTCAGCAAGGTTGCGCAGGGTGCGTTCAGCCAATTGCGCGCTGGCTTCACGCCAGCCGATCCACTGCCAATTCGCGACATCGCGGGTGGCAGGGAACTGGCCGCTGCGCTCGAAGCCCACGACCAGGTCGGCCAGGCTCTGCGCTTCGGCCAGGTCGAAGTACGCCATGTACTCGCCGCCGATTTCGCGAAACACCTCGATGTCGCTGCCCATGGCCGGCAACCCGCGCTGCATGGCTTCTACCAGCGGCAAGCCGAAGCCTTCCACGAACGAAGGAAACACCAGGGAGCTGGCGTGGGTGTAGGCATGTTCCAGGCTGGTGTCGCTCAGGTCGTTGAACATGAACAGGCGCTGGTTCAATTGCGGGTGATTGCGCACCCGAGCGAGCAGGGCATCGCATTTCCAGCCGATGCGTCCGGCGATGCACAGACGGGCATCGGAGCCCGCCGCCCAGGCGCGTTCGAACGCGTCGAGCAGGTAGTCATGGTTCTTGCGCGGCTCGATGGTGCTGACCATCAGGAACACCGGCTGCGGCGTCTCGAACACACGGGCGAGACGCGGTTCCACGGCGGCGGTGACTTCGCGCAGATCGAGTTCCGAGCCGAGGTGGAAATAGTCGAACCACAACCCATTGGCCTTGGCAGGGCCGAGGCGACGCTGAATCTCGTCACGCACCTGATCGCGCACCGTGGCGGAAATGGCCACGTAGCCATCGGCGGTCTGGGTAATCCAGTCGAACCACTCGTTGAAAACCTGCACCAGCCGTGCGTCGTAGAACTGCGGGTGGGTCAGCGGGATCAGGTCGTAGATCACCGAAACGATGCCCACGCCTTCACGCTTGAGCTGTTCGGCGAACGGGAAGAAATCGGTGTGCCAGGAGGAGTCCAGCAACACCAGTTGATCCCCCGGCTGATGCTGCAAGGGCACGCGACGTTTGGGCAGCTGATGTTGACTGATTCTGTCAATCAGGCGCAGCGGCACACTGAAACAAGCCAGTGCGGTCAGTCGATACGCCACGTACGCCACGCGCCGGACAAAGCGCGACGGCAAGCGTTGGTCGAGCTGCTGGTAGCGCTGCCAGAAACGATGGGCCAGGCGACCGAGTCGCCCGCCGAAGGTGATCAGTTGATCGAAAAACGGAACGTTCAGCGCACCCAGTTGCACCACCCGGTAGAGCTTGCCATCGAGCATCACCACCGGGATGCATTCAACCCCGTCGACCGATTCGGGCAACTGGTTGATGACGTTGCGCACCACCCGCTGAATGCCCGAGTTGACCTTGGGGTGCTGGAACACGTGGGTGCATTCCACCAACAGACGCGTCATGGCGTGATCCCCGAGGTGACCGACGCGTTGGTGCGAGTGATGGTGGTTTTCGCGGCCAGCCACGAGCAGCCGACAAAATCTTCCTGGCGGTTGTTGATGACGTGGAACACCAACCCGTAATCGCGCCACTCGAAGTTGCGGTCCAGGTGCGAGTCCAGGCGAGACAGGCTCAACGCCACCGAGTAGTTACCCTTGCCCAGCCCCATGACGAACGCAAAGCGATAGGTGACGCACTCGCCCGCCTGCAAGTCGGTCAGCGCCTGGTCCTGGCGGTGCGTGTTGATGCCGTACATGGCCTGGCCCAGTCGATCTTTGATCATGAAGCCCAGCACCAGCCGTTCGATGTCCTGGCGAACTTCGACATTCACCTCCAGCACCACCGGCTGGCCGACTTCGGCGGCGTCGATGGAGCGTTCGTGCTGGTCGAGCAGGCGCACATTGATAATCCGCGCTTCACCCGTGCCGGAAATGGTGCTGACCTGACCGCCCGAGAGTATTTCCTGGCGCACGGTCTGGCCTTCACGTTCAGCGAGCAGGGCGTTGTAGTAATCCATCACGGCTTCCGGTGTGCCGTGCATGGCCATGCGGCCATTTTCCAGGAGGATCGCCGAATCGCAGATCGACTGGATCGCCGAACGGTCATGGGACACGATCAACAGCGTGGTACCGGCTTTGCGAAAGCTGCGGATGCGGTCGAAACTTTTGTGCTGGAAGTAGGCGTCGCCCACGGACAGCGCTTCGTCGACGATCAGGATGTCCGGGCGGCGCGCCGTGGCCACGCTGAATGCCAGGCGCATTTGCATGCCGCTGGAGTAGGTGCGCACCGGGTGGTCGATGGCCTCGCCAATTTCCGCGAAACGTTCGATTTCCGGCATCAGGGCCTGGATTTCTTCAATCTGCATGCCGAGCAGTTGCCCAGACATGATCGCGTTCTGGCGGCCGGTAAAGTCAGCGTGAAAGCCCATGCCCAGTTCCAGCAGGGCGGCAACGCGGCCTTCCATTTGAATGCTGCCGCAGGTCGGCTGGGTGGTGCCGGTGATCATTTTCAGCAGAGTGCTTTTGCCCGCGCCATTGACCCCGACGATGCCCACCGATTCGCCGGGCGCAATCTGGAACGTCACGTCTTGCAGCACCCAGTGCTGGCGATGGCGGATCGGCGAGAACGGCACCAGCCATTCGACCAGCCGACTCCAACGCGTCGGGTATTGTTTGTAGGCCTTGCCCAGGCCGGTAACGCGTAGTTGCCCCATCAGAGTTCATCCACCATTTCACCGACCCGCTGACGAAACAGGCGCAGCCCGATGACGAGGAACACCACGCTGGCGACCATGATCGGCAGCAGCGAGCTCCAGACCGGCCATGTGCCATAAAGGAAGATGTTCTGGTAGCTGGTGATCAGGTTGGTCAGGGGGTTGAGTTGCAGCAGACGCTGCACCCACTCGGGCAGGATGCTCATCGGGTACACGATCGGCGTCAGCCAGAACCAGAACTGCAGGCAGATGGCAAAAAATTGCCCGACATCGCGGAAAAACACATTCAACACGCCAAGGATGATTCCCAACCCGGCACAAAACATCACTTGCAGTGCCAGCAGTGGAATCAACGCCAACAGCGCCATGCCCGGCAACCGGCCGGTGACCAACAGGAAGCCGAGGAACAAGCCAATAATGATTGCGAAGTTGACGCCGGCGTTCAACAGCACGATCACCGGCAGGCAGATTTTCGGGAAGCTGATTTTCTTCAGCAGGTTGGCGTTGTCCAGGAACATGTTCTGGCTGCGTACGGTGATTTCCGCGAACAGGCCCCAGGTGAGCAACCCGGCGCACAGGTAGACGCTGTAGGCCAGTCCATCATCTACCCCGGGCAAGCGGGCGCGCATGATGTGGGAAAAAATCACCGTGTAGACAATGATCATTGACAGCGGGTTGAGCACGGTCCACAAGGCACCGAACAGCGAGTTGCGATAGCGCGCCTGGAACTCGCGCTGGACGCTGCCGAGGATGAACCCTCGATAGCTGCCCAGCGTGCGGCATAGAGAAAGCAGCATTCAAACCGTCCTGCCGTATTGATCTTCGAAGCGGACGATGTCGTCCTCCCCCAGGTACTCACCGCTTTGCACTTCGATGATCACCAGGTCGATCACGCCGGGGTTCTCCAGGCGATGCTTGTGACCGGCGGCGATAAATGTCGATTCGTTCTTGGCCACCAGGTGCGTACCGGTGCCGTTGTTCGTGACCTTGGCCATGCCTTCGACCACCACCCAGTGTTCATTGCGATGGTGGTGCATTTGCAGTGACAACTTGCCACCGGGCTTGACCACGATGCGTTTGATCTTGAAGCGTGGGCCTTCCTCAAGCACGGTGTAGCTGCCCCAAGGGCGGCTGACGGTACGGTGCAAACGGTAGGCTTCGTGCTTTTTGTCCTTGAGTTGCTTGGCCACCCGGCGCACATCCTGCGCACGATCGGCGTGGGCCACCAGCACCGCGTCGGCGGTGTCGACGATGATCAGGTTATCCACGCCCACGGCCGCCACCAGCCGGTCTTCGCTCTGCACGAAGTTGTTGTGGCTGTCGATGAACACGGCGTCGCCGCTGGCGCGATTGTTTTGCGCATCGGCCGGCACCAGGGCCGCGACTGCGCCCCAGGAACCAATGTCGCTCCAGTCGAACGCGGCGGGCACGACCACGACTTTGTCAGAGCGCTCCATCAATGCATAGTCGATGGAGATGTCAGTGATTTCGGCGAACAATGTCGGGGACAATTCCTGTTGCAGGCAGCCGACGGTTTCTACCGGCTGGCTGGCCGCCATACAGGTTCTGGTCTGTTCGAGCAACTCGGGGGCGTGTTTTTGCAATTCGGTCAGCAGGGTGGCAATCGAGAAGCAGAACATCCCGGAGTTCCACAGGAAGTTACCGCTCTCCAGGTAATGGGTGGCGGTTTGCAGGTCGGGCTTTTCCACAAAGCGCTTGACGTTGGCCGCGCCGCGGTCATCCAGGGCCGTGCCAGTCTCGATGTAGCCGAAGCCGGTTTCCGGTGCGGTGGGCACGACGCCGAACGTCACCAGAAAACCATCTTTGGCCAGCGCCACGGCGTGGTCCACGGCCTGCTTCAAGGCATCTTCGTTGTGGATCAGATGGTCGGCGGGCATCACCACCATGATCGCTTCATCGCCGTGCAAGGCTTGTAATGACAATGCCGCAGCGGCGATGGCCGGCGCGGTGTTGCGACCGCTCGGCTCCAGCAGGAAGTGCCCGCGATGGCGGCTCAGCTGTGCGTCCTGATAGTGATCCTTGCTCTGGAAGTAATACTCGCGGTTGGTCACCGTGACGATATCGCCCCGGCCGTCGAGCAAACCGGCGGCTCGCCGATAGGTCTTGCCCAGCAGCGACTGGCCGTCGGGCAGGGTCATGAACGGTTTCGGATGGCCTTCACGCGACACCGGCCACAACCTTGTCCCGGCACCGCCGGAGAGAATCACGGGAATCAGCATGGCCTACTCCTTGGCGACGCGTTTCATGTCCGCATCCATCATCATGCGGATCAGGGTATCCAGGTCGGTTTTTGGCTTCCAGCCCAGCACGCGCTGAGCCTTGGCCGGGTTGCCGAGCAGCACTTCGACTTCGGCCGGGCGGAAAAACGCCGGGTCGATCTTGACGAAATCGCGATAGTTCAGGCCGACATGATCGAAGGCGATCCGGCACATTTCGCGCACGGTGGTGGTCACGCCCGTGGCGACCACGAAGTCGTCGGGCTTGTCCTGTTGCAGCATCAGCCACATGGCTTCGACGTAGTCGCCGGCAAAGCCCCAGTCGCGTTTGGCGTCGATGTTGCCCAGACGCAGCTCCTGCTGCTTGCCCTGCTTGATGCGGGCGGCGGCGTCGGTGACTTTGCGGGTGACGAATTCGATGCCGCGCAGTGGCGATTCGTGGTTGAACAGGATCCCGCTGCTGGCGTGCAGGTTGAAGCTTTCGCGGTAGTTCACGGTGATCCAGTGGCCGTACAGCTTGGCCACGCCATAAGGGCTGCGCGGATAAAACGGAGTGTTTTCGTCCTGCTGTTCGGCCTGGATCAGGCCGAACATTTCGCTGGTGGACGCCTGATAGAAACGCGTGTGCGGGCTGAATTGGCGGATGGCTTCGAGCAGGTGGGTCACGCCCAGGCCGTCGACGATCCCGGTGGTCACCGGTTGATCCCAGGAGGCCGCGACAAAGCTTTGCGCGGCGAGGTTATAGATTTCGTCCGGCGCCGATTTGATGACCGCGCGCTGTACCGAACAGGCATCGGCCATGTCGCCGTCCAAGTAGACGATGTCCGACTCGACGCCCATCTCGCGCAGGCGCCAGCGCGAATCGCTGCTACGCCGCGCCACCAGACCGTGGACCTTGTAACCCTTGTCGAGCAACAGTTTGGCCAGATACGCCCCGTCCTGGCCGGTGATCCCTGTGATCAGTGCACTTTTAGTCATTCTTGTCGTACTCGCTGCTCCCAGTCGGACAGGATCGCCCGCAGGGATTGTTGTGTTGTGATTTCAGACGTCCATCCGGTGGCCTGGGCCAGCCTGGCAGGGCTGCCGCACACCCGACGCTGATCCGCGCGGCGAAGGCGCGCAGGGTCCTGGACCAGTTGCAGGTCGACCTGGGCAATATCTGCCATTTGTTCGATCAGGCTGCGAATGCTTTGCTCGCGTCCCGAGCAGATGTTGTAGAGCTGGCCGGGCGTGCCTTTTTCCAGCAGCGCCAGATACGCCGAGATGACGTCGCCGACGTCGAGGAAATCGCGGGTGACATCGATGTCCCCGACTTCCAGTAGTGGTGGTTGCAGGCCTTGCTGGATGCGGCAGATCTGGCGCGCGGCGCTGGCGATGACGAAGCTGTCTTTCTGCCCGCTGCCGATGTGGTTGAACGGACGGGCGACCATCACCGGCCAGCCTTCGCTCAGGCCCCATTGCAGGCTCAGGAACTCGGCCGACAGTTTGCTCACCGCGTACGGGTTGCGCGGGCAGGGTGGTTGCAATTCGCTGATTGGCAGGTCGGCTTCGGTGACCTGGCCATAGACATCGCCGGAGCTGACATACAGGAACGTACCGCTGAACCCACGTGCCTTGAGGGCTTGCAGCAGGTTGAGGGTGCCGAGCAGGTTGATATTCAGGGTGCGCGCCGGGTCACGGAACGCTTGCGGAACGAAGGTCTGCCCGGCGAGGTGAATCACTGCATCGGGCAGGTCCGGCCACAGGTCTTCCAGACTGTCCGGCGCACTGAGGTCGTAGCGATGCGCAACCGGCAGCAATTCCCATTGCGAAGCGTCGGCCTGCAAGCGCGATTGGAGGTGTTGTCCAACGAATCCACCAAGACCCGTGACAAACAGACGCTTTTTCAAACAGCGGCCCCTTGGTCATTCATCTCATCAGTTCCTACAGGTTTTATGGAAGGTTCTCACAAACCAACAGGAACGCTCGTAAAGACAGATGAAATGTTTTGTTGTAGTTGTTTGGTCGCCAATCTGTGCCATTTGCGCGGCAATTTCAACAAGTCCCATCGTGACTGATCGGTTCTCGTCAGCGTAGCCTGATTTATTCTCGCCGGGCGGTTCACGAATCCTCGACGGATGTGTTTAGAATGCCTTTCGTCACGATTGACCGGGGTTCGGCAGCGTCGCTTCGAAACTGCGAGAAACTGGCGACTAAAACAAGAACGAAGACGGGCAGGAAGACGATGGACGAAGGCAGCACACGCTGGCTCGATCCGTGGCTTCTCCGTCATGCCGTGAAGCTGCCGGGATGGCGGCAACACTGTGGGATACCATGAATTTCATCCTTTACTCCGACGTCAACGACAGCTCCATCAGCCAGAGTCTCGGCCGTCCCGAGTACAGTTACTACTTCGTGCTCAAGGCCTATCGCCCTGTGCTCGAAAGCCTTGGGCGCGTGCATGTGGTGTCCGCCACCGCCGAGGTCGACCCGCTCTACAAACAGTTACTGGCCGCCGGCGAAGAGTGCCTGTTTCTGTCGTTTACCCCGCCCCAGAAAACCCCGAACGACCTTGAATGCCCGACGATCTGCGTGGTGGCCTGGGAATTCGATTCGATTCCCGACGAACAATGGGACAACGACCCGCGCCAGGACTGGACGCAAATGCTGGCGCGCCAGGGCCGGGTGATCACGCTCTCCAGCCATACCGCCCGGGCGATTCGCCGGGCCATGGGCGAAGACTTTCCGGTGTTGGTGTTGCCGACACCGTTGTGGGAACACTTCGCCGACATTCGTAGTCGCCATTCCAGCGCGGCGGTTTGCGCCGCCTCGACGCTGCAGATCAAGGGTTGCATCTTCGACACGCGCACCCTCGGGCTGAGCGCCGATGCGCTGCTTCCGGTCGTGCCCACCGTCGAGGAACTGGCGGCCATCGAGGCTGAGCTGGAAGCCTTGAAACCACCGCCGTTGACGTTCAAGCGTCGCCTGGTGATTGCTTGCCATTACTTGCACATGTGGCGCCTGGACAAGGGCCAGTCGCTGCCGATCCCGGTGCCTCGCGCTCATTTCCTGGGCCAGTGGTATCGCGAAGGCATTCGCGACCTGCTGTCGGACACCGCCCATGAGCGCCTCGCCCGCTGGTGGCCGGTCATCGCCGATTCCGCGGCGCCTGCGGCGCCCGAGCCCGAACCGCGACAGTGGCCGGACACCACCACTCAGGTCGAAACCCAGGTTGACGGTGTGGTTTACGTCACTGTGTTCAACCCGCGGGACGGTCGCAAGAACTGGCATCAACTGATTACCGCATTCTGCTGGGCGCTGCGCGAAAAGTCCGACGCGACGCTGGTGCTGAAGATTACCCAAAGCGACTTGTCGTCCTACTACGACGAACTGATGACGTTGCTCGCGCAGTTGTCACCGTTCGCCTGTCGCGTGGTGGTGATGCACGGCTACCTGGACGATCCGCAATACGCCCGGCTTTACGCCGCTGCCAGTTACTACGTCAATGCTTCGCGCTGCGAAGGGCTGTGCCTGCCGTTGATGGAGTTCATGGCCAGTGGCAAACCGGTGATCGCCCCGGATCACACCGCCATGGAGGACTATATCGATGAGGGTGTGGCGTTTGTGGTCAGGTCCAGCGAAGAACTGACCATCTGGCCGCAGGACACGCGCATCATCTACCGCACGCTGCGTTACCGGCCGGATTGGGGTTCGCTGAAAACCGCTTACGAAAACAGCTACCGCCTGGCCAAGGAACAACCGCTGGAGTATCAGCGCATGTCCCGCACCGCCGTCGAGCGCATGCACGACTACTGCGCGTTCGCCCCGGTGCAGAAGCGCCTGGCGGATTTTTTCGGGCTGGCGCCACAGGCTGTGTCGACGGCCACCGTGACGGATAACGCTTCATGCTGATCATCATCCATTCGGAAACCAACCAGCACACCATTGCCCAGAACCTGGGCCGCTCGGAGTACAGCTACTACTTCGTGCTCAAGGAATACCGGCCTGTGCTCGAACGGCTCGGGCGAGTGGTCGAAGTCAGCGACCCGCAGACCGAAGTCGATGCCTTGTACCTGGACTGTTTGTCCCGGGGGGAGGCGTGCGTGTTCCTGTCGTTTTCACCGCCTCATCGCACGCCGATTAATTTCGCTTGCCCGACGCTGCCGGTGTTCGCCTGGGAATTCAGCACCATCCCCAACGAGCCCTTTGCCGGTGACCCGCTCAATGACTGGCGCACCGTGCTGCGGGCAGCGGGAGCGGCGATTACCCATTCCAGCTACACCGTCAATGCAGTGCGCGAGGCAATGGGTGCCGACTATCCGATCATCGCGGTACCGGCCCCGGTCTGGGACCGGTTTTGCGAGCGCGGCGCCCACTTGCAATGCCAGCCCCTGGCCAGCGATGTGCGGTTGACGCTCAAGGGCTTGCTGGCCGACAGCCGCGAACTCGACTTGCGCGCCTTCGGCCCTGAGGCAACCCGCGAAGGGGTGGGCATTGATTTCGACGCGCCGCCAAGGGAACACGAACTGGTCCTCGACGGTGTTATCTACACCTCGGTGTTCAATCCCGGCGACGGGCGCAAGAACTGGGAAGACATGCTCAGTGCCTTTTGCGTGACCTTCCGCGACGTCGAGGACGCAACGCTGGTGCTCAAACTGACGCACCACGATGCCGAAGCGGCGCTGACCGACATCCTTCACCACCTCTACAAGAACCAGTCCTACCGCTGCCGCATCGTGCTGATCTACGGCTACCTGGCGGACGCGGACTATGAGCGGCTGGTGCAGGCCACGAGCTACGTGGTCAATACCTCTTATGGCGAGGGCCAGTGCCTGCCGTTGATGGAGTTCATGTCCTGCGGCAAACCGGCGGTGGCGCCCCGGACCACAGCGATGATCGATTACCTGGATGCCGATAATGCCTTCCTGATCGACTGCACCGATGAGCTGACGGCCTGGCCCCATGACCCGCGCCGGGCGTTTCGCACGTTGCGCTACGTCACCGATTGGGCCTCGTTGTGCCGGGCTTACCGTTCGAGTTATGAGGTGGCCAAGGCAGATCCTGGGCGTTATGCACGGATGTCCGGGCACGCCGTGGCTAGCCTCAAGACCTTCTGCAGCCAGGCCACGGCCGAGCAGCGGCTTGGCGCTTTTCTTGAGCACCGGTTCGAACCGCGAGCCGTGGAAACCCCCGAGGCATGATTCGCGCACTGGTCAGACGTTTCTTTGCCGAGACGAAACCCGAGCCGCAGCCCGCACCCGTGCCAGTCGAGCCACCCCGTGCCTCGCCCAGGGATGTGGGCTTGCACGATGCCATGCACGACGGCTGGTTTTGTGGCGACAGCGGCGAATTGCTCAAAGGCTTTGCCATCAGCGCTGACGACACCTTGCTCGATGTCGGTTGCGGCGAAGGTGTCGCGACCTTGTTCGCGGTGCGTCAAGGCGCGTCGGTGATCTTCACCGACAGTGAACACGACAAGGTCCGCGACCTGGCGCGGCAAGTGGAAGCGCAATCGGCCAAGGCGAATCTCGGCCTGGTCAGCAACAGCCTGCCGCTGCCCCTGGCCGACGCTTGCGCCAGTAAAGTGGTGTGCATGGAAGTGCTCGAACACATCGATCAGCCAGAACCGTTCATGGCTGAGTTGGTGCGCATGGGCCGCCCCGGCGCGCTGTACCTGCTGAGCGTGCCGTCACCGGTGGGCGAGCATTTGCAGAAAGGCATCGCCCCGGCCAGTTATTTCCAAGCGCCCAATCACGTACAGATTTTCAGCCCCGAGCGCTTCGCCGCGCTGGTGGAAGACGCTGGGCTTGTGATTGAGCATCGCCAGGCCAATGGATTTTTCTGGGTCATGGGCATGATCTTTTTCTGGGCAAGCGAGCGGGCTGCCGGGCGTGATCTGGGCGGTGCGGTTCGCGACCGGATCCAGGCGCCGTATCCGCCACTGATGGAGAGCTGGGCGAAAACCTGGCAAGACTTGCTGGCCCAGCCCGACGGGCTGGCGATCAAGCAGATGCTCGATCAGTTCATGCCCAAGAGCCAGGTGATCATCGCTCGCAAGCCTTGGGCAAAGGAGGGCGCATGAGCCAAGAAAAACGGATCATGGACATCGAGTTGTTGCGCGGCATCGCCGTGCTCGGCGTGCTGTTTCATCACCTGCAGGACAGTCTGTTCGCCGCGGCAGTACCATTGCTGCAGGCCATCACGCTGTATAGCCAGCCGTGGTGGGGCGTGGACCTGTTTTTTGCGATCTCGGGCTTCGTCATCGCCCGCAGTCTGATCCCGGCGTTGCGCCGTTGCACAACGCGCCAGGAATACTGGCAACAGACGCGCAACTTCTGGCTGCGCCGCGCTTTCCGTTTGCTGCCGTCGGCCTGGTTATGGCTGGCATTGATGTTGCTGGCGTGCGTTTTTCTCAATCGCTCCGGCGCATTCGGTACATTGCAGGCGAACATCCAGGCGACCCTGGCGGGTGTGGCGCAATACGCCAACTTCCGTTTTGCCGACAGTTTTTATCATTACGAGTACGGCACCAGTTTCGTGTACTGGAGCCTGTCGCTGGAGGAGCAGTTCTACCTGCTGTTTCCATTGTTGATCGTGCTGTGTCGCAAGCATCTGGTGTGGGCGTTGCTCGCGTTGGTGGCGATACAGTTGTTCACCTTGCGCACGCCAATCCTGATGGTGGTGCGCACCGATGCGTTGGCCCTTGGCGTACTGTTGGCCATGTGGAGCGCACAGCCTTCGTACCAGCGCTGGGAGCCGACGTACCTGCGTCGTCCGTGGGCCGGGTTGTCGGCACTGGTCGCGGTCTCGCTGTTGCTTGGTTTCATGGCGACGGACCGGTTCACCTTCACGTCTTACCGGATCGGCGTGATTGCGCTGTTGTGTGCGCTGCTGGTGTGGATCGCATCCTACAACCGCGATTGCCTGATGCCCAATGGCCTGTTCAAGCGCGTGATGACCTGGGTCGGCAGTCGCTCCTATGGGATCTACCTGATCCACATTCCGGCCTATTTGCTGGTTCGTGAAATCATTTTCCGCTTGCAGGTTGCCGGGCTACCCAGCCCCGCAGGTCATCCGATTCTGATGTTGCTGATGGCGGGCGGCCTGATCGCCCTGTTGAGTGAACTCAACTACCGCTTCATCGAAATGCCCATGCGTCAGCGCGGTGCCTCGCTGATCCAGCGCCTGAGCCCGTCCCGTATTGCCGTCCCATCCTCTGGAGCCACTTCATGCTGAGCCTTTTGAAAAAACTCACGGCGGGCACGCCCGTGCCTGTGCAGCCAGAGACACCGCCAACGCCGCCCGTGGCAGACAGGGTCGACCCGTACATGCTCGGCCTGCACGATGCGATGCTCAGCGGTTGGTTCAACCAGCAAACCGGCGAGCTGTTCACCGGGTTCCCGGTGACCCCCGAGGACACGCTGCTGGATGTCGGTTGTGGCGACGGCGGCAACGTGCATTTCTGCGGCATGCGCGGGGCGAAGATCATCATTGCCGACATCGACGCGGCCAAGGTCGAAGCGACGCGCCAGCGCCTGAGCGATACCCCGGCGCGCGACGTCGAATGCCACGTCACCGACTGCAACCCGCTGCCGATTGGCGACGCCACGGCCACGCGGGTGGTGTCGACCGAGGTCATCGAGCACGTGGACGATCCGGCGCAGTTCCTCGCCGAACTGGTGCGCGTTGGCAAACCCGGCGCGCTTTACCTGCTGAGCGTGCCGCACCCGAGCTCCGAGGACCTGCAAAAAGATATCGCGGCGCCCGAGTATTTCCAGAAGCCCAATCACATTCGCATTATCAGCGAGTCGCAATTCAAAGCCATGGTCAGCGAAGCCGGCCTGGAAGTGATCAGCCACAGCCAGTACGGGTTCTACTGGTCGATGTGGATGCTGTTGTTCTGGGAGGCCAAGGTCGATTTCAGCAACCCGGACCATCCTCTGCTCAATCACTGGGCGGACACCTGGCAGGCGATCCTGGCCTCGCCAAGGGGCGAGCAGATCAAGCAGGCGCTGGATGCCGTGGTGGCGAAAAGTCAGGTGATCATCGCGCGCAAACCCTGATCACCTGCCACGCGGGTTTCAGAGCAGGCTCCACGACACCCCGACGAACATCCCCATGCCCTCGCCGGGTGTGGAGCGGGCCGCGTCCAGGCCTTTGTCGTCGTAACCTGGCGTGACGGTGGCGGCGTAATGCTGGTCGGTCAGGTTGCGCAGGTCCAGCCAGGTCTGCCAGTCGCCCTTGGGCGCGTTGTAGCCGACGGTCGCACCAAAGATCGCATAAGGGTCGGCGTAGTAGCTGTTGGCGTAGTCGACAGCGACCTTCGACACCAGCTGCGTATTGACCGCCGCGAAGAAACCTTGCGGCCAGTCGTAGCGCAACTCGCCCTGGTAATAGTGCATCGGCAAGCCCGGCAGGCGGTTGTCGCCAAAGCGCTCGTCGTCACGGTAATGGAAGTCACTGAAGGTATAGCTCTGGCGCAGGCTCAACCGGGCGCCATCCTCCCCCGACCACAGTGGGCTCAGCAGGCTGGCCTCCACGCCCTGGTGCACCGTCGGGCTGGCATTGAGTTCGTACGGCGTGGTGGCGTTGGCATCGGGTAATACCGACAGCAATTCGTGGCGCACTTGCGCGTAATACCAGGCCAGGCTCCATTGACCGATACCACTGTCGCCGCGGCCGCCGATTTCCAGAGTGGTCGCAGTCTGGTTTTGCAGTTCGATCGGTGTGCTCTGGGTGCCGGTGGCCGGGCCGCTGCCCGCCGGGAAGCGCACGTTGGAGCTGTAGATCAGCGACCACGGGTGCGGTGCTTCGACCGAGCGGCTGAGGTTGCCGAACAACTGCAAGTCCGGCGTCACCTGGTAGCGCAGGCCCAGGCGCGGGGCGTAGTCCCAGTCGTGCAGGCTGGTCTTGCCGCCGGTTTGCGGGTAGGTCACCGCACTTTCACGGCGGGTGTAGATGGCCGCCAGGCCGGTGGTCAGCCACAGGTCGTCGGCGATCTCCAGGTCATTGCCCACATGCAGGACATTGTCCGAGCCCTGGTAGGTGAAGTTGCGCATCGGCGTGCCCGGCGCGTAGCCGGCCGTGTTGCCGGTCGGGATGCGCACGGATTCGCTGGCGCCATCGTTGGGCAGGTGTTTGGTGGTGCGCAGGCCCACGGTGCTGACACTTTCCAGGCCCCAGAGCGTGTCGCGACGCTTGTAGTCGAACGTGCCGCTGACATCGGTGTAGGCCACCTTCAGGCGGTTGGGGCCTTCGCGCAGGTCCATGGGGTAATCGTGGTAGACCAGGCCGGTCTGGATACTGGAATCGTCATCGATGTAATACGTGGTCTTGTTGCCGATGAAGGTGCTGCCCGGTTGCTCGCGCCGGTCGTCCCGTGCCACGTACGCGAGGTTGGCCGCGCGCGGGTCGTGCTCGATGGAGTGTTTGGTCACCCGTCCGGCGAGATCGTTGTCGGTCTGGCGATAGCGCAGGTAGAAGCGCGTTTCCAGGTTCGGATTGAAGCGATAGCCGACGTTTGCGATCATCCCCTGGCTGTCACTGGCCGTGTGGTCCTGGTAGCCGTCGGAGCTGGCATCGGTCAAGGCCACGTAGGTGTCGAGGTCGCCCAGCACCTGGCCGGAGCTGACCTGGCGCTGCACATAGCCATGGCTGCCCATCGCGTAGCGCACTTGCAAGCGTGGGGCGTCATAGCCGGTATGGCTGATGTAGTCGATGGCGCCGCCGAGGGCCAGCGCGCCACGGTCGAAACCGTTGGCGCCACGCAGCACCTCGACATGGTCCAGCCACAGCGGATCGAGCAGTTCATAAGGCGTGCCGCCCGGGCCGGTCAGCGGCAGGCCGTCGAGCAAGGTGTACAAGCCCGAGGCATGGGCCCCCGGTGCACGGTTGATCCCCGAGCCTCGGATCGAGATCTTCACCCCTTCGTTGCCCGCCGATTGCGCGTAGACCCCTGGTTGGTAAGCCAATACATCCTGATTGCTGGCCACGCGGCCCTGTAAGGGGCGGCGCATGTCGACCACGTTGGTGCCACCGGGCACCTCGTCCAGTCGAGCCTTGGCACTTTCGATCACCTGGTCTTCATCGCTCTGGTCTTGCGCGCCGATCAATACCTGCCCCAACTCCAGGCCCTCGGCCTCGGCCAGCGCCGGACAAACAAGGGCCAGGCCCAGCAATGCAGCGGGCAAGGAATGGGGCGAAGGCATGGGGAAACTCCAGACAGACAGGAACGGGCAATGAACAGTGCGACGCCATGAGAGACCAAGGAAACACATGGCGATTTTGAAATTTTCCACGCCGGTGGCACCGGCGTGGAAATCAGGGGAACAACATCCCCTGCGTTTCGATGGCGTGGTGCTACGGAACCAAAGGCTGGGACGGAATGAGGAAAAGCAGGTCGGTATCGCCGACGTCGACCCCCGCTTGTGTCAGCAGGGTCGTCACTTGTCCGCGGTGATGGGTCTGGTGGTTGAAGAAGTGCATGACCAGGGCATAAAAATTTCGGTCGGCGGGCACGCCCTGGGTGTTTGAATATTTGAGGGACAGATCCAGGTCCGGCTCGGTAATGGAGCCAGCCCACTCGATGATCAACCGGTCGAGCCATGCCCGATGGGCCGACAGCTCGCGGATATTCGAAAACAGCAGCGCCCGCAGGTTGGTCGGGGCCGGCCGTAGCCGAATCGGCTCCAGGGCAGGGTAGTTCGCCGGGTGCGTGGCGAATCGCTTGAGCCAGACCGTGTCGCCGGCCACCAGGTGGTTCAGCGTCCCGAGAATGGAGCCAAAGAACGCGTTCCTGTCCACGGCGAGTGCTTCATCCGAGAGGCTGCTGGCGACCTGATAAAGCTTTGCATTCATCCACTCGTTGTAGGTCGCCATCAGGCAGACGTGGTGAGGGCGGTGCATGGCGTTGCTCCTTGGTGATCAGCCGATATTACTTTCGATATTCATATCAGGATAACTGCAGGCTTGTCCTGCCTTGAGGTAATCGGCGATGTTTTGTCTGGCTTGCAAGCTGTGCATTGGGCTCATGGCCGGGCATTTTCATTTTCTTACCTGGGTAGCGGGGCTCGATTTGCCGCTTCCGGTTGAGGCTCGGCGATCGCGCCAGTGCGGGCGATCACGGTCAGGATCGACAGCGCGGCGATAACCAACCCCGGTGAAGTTGCCAGCAGCACGCCAGTGGTGCCGGCACCGGCGGCGAGGATCTGGCCGGCGGCCAGGGGACCTGCCACCGAGCCGAGTCGGCCAATGGCCACGGCCGCGCCAACACCGGTGGCGCGCACCGAAGTCGGGTAGGAAGGAGGCGCCAGGGCATACAGCACCAGTTGCGCCGCCATGACGAACAGCCCGACGGCAAACCCGGCGATGGCCATTGGCACGATACCCACTGACAGGCCGACCCCGGCCAGCGCGGCCAACACCCCGGCGTACACGAACAGGACCACTTTGATGCCGTTGCAGCGGTCCAGCATCACGCCGCCGAGCAGTGAGCCAATGGCGCCGCCGATGTTGAACAGCATCTGCACCATGCCGGCCTGGGGCTTGGTGAAGCCCTGTTCCAGCAATAGCGAGGGCAGCCAGTTGAGCAGCATGTACATCACGGCCAGGGTGAAGAAGTAGCTCAACCACAAGGCCAGCGTGCAACGTGCGCGTCCTTCGCCGAACAGCGCCTGGGCGGTAGACGGCGTGCAGCCTGAAGCGCTGCTGCTCGGAGTTGCCCAGTCCATGCCCATGCCGAACCTGATTTCTGCGCTGTTCCTGTTCCTTAGCTTCTTTTCGGTAGTGACCAGCGCGGGCTCTATGTCCTACACAGTGGCCATGGCTGTCAGCCGCGGCGAAGGTGAGTCACCGGCCTGGCTGCGGGTGTTCTGGGGCGCGGGGATGGGGCTGGTCGGCGCCACGTTGATCACGCTTGGCCAAGGGGGCGTCAGCGCCTTGCAATCCTTCATCGTGATCACTGCGGTCCCGGTTTCCCTGCTGATTCTGCCGTCGGTTTGGGACGCGATCCGTATCGCCCGGCAGATGGCCCGCGACCAGGGAGTGAACTGAATGAACATGCGATCGCCCGCGACCGTCATGAAGGCGTCGCGACTTGGAGCGTTTCACCAATCGCGCCTGTCATTCATGCGCCAGTTGCTGCGCCGCCTCAAGGATGAGCATTGGCAGTTCCAGCGTTCGGTATGGACGGTGGACCAACAGGGCGTGGGCCGCGCCGTGTACACCGCGACCGGGCCACAGCGCAGCTACAGCCTGGTGGCATTCGCCCATGACCTGGATCCGGCCATGCGCTCGGACCGGGTCATCGCCACCGCCTGGGACGCCACCTTCGCATTGTTCGACGGCATCCCCGATGCCGATGATCTGGATCGCCTTGAGGCCAATGTGCCGAAACAGGAAGCCGGGCGTATTTCCTCCGGCGAGTTGTGCATGGCTCGGGCCAATCGTTCGGTGCGACTGTTCGATCATGTCGTGCAGAGCCTGTCCGAAGGGCGTCAACCAGCGCGCGAGCAGATCGATGAGGTCGGGTATCTGATGCGCACCACTGCGGTTTACGGCAGTGGCAAGTTTGGTGCTGCGGACCGTGAAAGCGTCGCCCAGCGGCCTGAGCTGGCTGCGCCGTTTCAGGCGGAAATGCTTACTGTATATCTGATTCGGGCATTCACCCTGGACCTGGTCGAGCACCTGGCCAGCGTCCGCGCCCCGCAACGTGCAGTGACCCTGGCGCCGGAGCTGCGCCGCCGTTTCGGTATCGGTAATTCCACTGGGTTGGGCATGGCTCCGTTTCTGCTCAACCACCCGGTGCTATTGAACAACTGGGTCAGCGCCCGTGAGACGGCATTACAAAGGGTTCGTGCTGTGCAGGAACCGTCCGCCGAGGAGCGTCGGGTGTTTGCCGATTACCTTGAGCGGGCCCGTGCCAGTGCCGGCCACTGGCACTCTGAACATGAACTGCAACATTCACGCGTACTGCAATTGCAGCGCGACCTGTCCCGGGTCAAACGACAACTGGACAACGGCGTTCTGAACCAGGTCACTCCCTGGGACGTCCTCTACCGCTGGGCTGAAAGCGCGCTGTCGCTGGAGGCCCAGGAGTGCCTGGTCTCGCTGTTGCTGGAGCCTTATGCGCATCTGGTGGATGAACTGGGCGAGGGCATGCACGCAGACGAACAGCAAAGCTTTGTCATCGATGGCGGGATAAGCGTAGGTCGGTTACGGGAAATCCTGCAGGCCCACTACAGCTGGGTTGCCGATATAGACTTTTACAGCGAGAGCAGCCAGGCGCTGTTCTGGTACGTGTCCGAAGAAAAACTTGAACCACGGATCGGTCAGCGCTTCAGCGAACCGGGGCAAGACCTCGAACAACCCCTGGCGGTGGCCCGGGACATCCGCCGCTTGCAGGCAACACTGGCCCCATTCCCGGACGGGCAACCGCTGGCGGGTTTCCTGCTGCAGCATCCGGAGCATCGTCACAGTGTGCGCAGAGTGCAGTTGGCTCCGGCGTTTCCATACGCCGACATCCAGGACAACCTGATCGACCAGGCACTGCTGCCGATTGATCTTCTGCGTTGCAAGCTGTCGTTTTTCGGCGCCACGCACTTTGACCCGCGCTCCGATCGTTGGGTGCGTATCACCCTGTATCAGGGGGCGCCGTTCCCCCATGAATTGATGAACATGCCGGCGGACGATTGGTCCTGCCCGAGTCTCGACAGCCAGGAGCAGCATCGTGAATGCTTCGTTGAATGAAATCGAAAGCCTGTGCAAGAAAGCCGCTCGCGGTGCCGGACTGTCGTGGGGGCTCGCTGAGGAAGCGGGCAAGGCCGCCCGCTGGCTGAGCGGCAATGGCCTGGACGGTCCGGCGCTGTTGGCTGCGCAGTTGCGTCTGGATGATGGCTGCGCGTATCCGCAGCTCACACCGGATCCAGGCGCCGAACGCTGGGAACTGGCCGGGAGGGCGTTGTGCCCGCTGATCGCCGGAGTGACGCTGAGTGACCATGCCTTCCTGCTACGCAGAAAAGGTGAAATCCAGCTTGGGGCAATGTCTCATCCACAGCTGTTGATGCCTTTTGCCAGCGCTGCTGCGAGGCAGTTGAACATTGCGCTGCAGGTGTCATGGCAAGGTTGCGTCCTTGAGTTCTCACCGGGCGGGGAGGCGGTCTTGATCCAGGCCGATAACTTCATCTGCCCGCATGTCGCGGGTGTTCATTGCACCCGCATCGCACTTGCCACTCAGGGCGCAAATGCGATTTGTGGCTCGATCCCCGCACTCGTCACCAGCGTCCATGAGTACCTCGAAAGCCTGGCCGCGCGCACCTATGTGCCAGCCTCTGACGCTTCGCGTTTATCGGGCGCAGGCGCTGGCTTGAGCGACAACACCTGAATTTCCCTACGTTAATCGAGAGCAATGCAATGTCGGAATCGATCCAGAAAATCGGCATCACCCCACGTTTCAGCGAAACGGCCATTCACAATCAGACCGTCTACCTGTCGGGCAAGGTATCGCAAATTGTTGACGGCGATATTCACGCCCAGACCACTGATGTGCTCAAACAGATCGATGAAGCGTTGGAAAGGGCAGGCAGCGACAACGGCCAGCTACTTAGCGCGCAGATATGGCTGAAGGACATGGCAGATTACCCATCAATGAACCAGCTCTGGGATGCCTGGCTGGCCGACGTCGAAGCACCTGTGCGCGCTTGCGTGCAGGCGCCGATGGCCAAGCCGCATTACCGTATTGAGATCATGGTAATCGCGGGCCAGCGTATACCGACTCTGACTTGAGTGATGGGACTATCGGTTACTTGGCTTCTTCGACCAAGCTCCATGGCTTGGAGCAGGTTTATGCCGGATTTGGGTTGATTTATGTTGGAAATGATCGGCTGCTTTCGACCCTGCCGGACTGTCGCTGCATGGCGACCCAAAGTAGATATCGTGATAAAAAAACCGTGCCGAGTCGGGGGGGACAACCCGTCCCACGACTTGAAGGTGCGTTGCCAATGACAAGGAGTCCGCCTGCACGGCGAGCTTGATTTTCTGGTGCTGGACCCCGATGGCTACCTGTTGCGGTTCTCTCAAAGCCTGGGTTTCAAAGCCGTCGAGCATCAATGACCTGCACCGGCGTTTTACCTGTCCGAGATGAGTCGGCCTACGCTACCGGCGATGGTTGCGATAGCGTTCGGTCAAGGATTGCACGCGGGTGACGTAGGATTGCGTCTCGGCGTAGGGCGGCACCCCGTTGTACTCAACCACGGACGCTTCGCCAGCGTTATAACCGGCCAACGCCAGCATCTGGTTGCCGTTGAAGCGCTTGAGCAGCCAGGCCAGGTAACGCACGCCACCACGAATGTTCTGTCCTGCGTCGAACGGATTGTTCACGGCGAAGCGCTCGGCGGTGGCGGGCATCAACTGCATCAGCCCCTGGGCGCCGGCTACGGAAATGGCATTGGGGCGAAACGCCGATTCGGCATGGATCACGGCGCGGACCAGCGCTCTGTCGACACCATATTGCCCCGACGCGGCTTCAATCTCCCGTCGATAGGACTGGGTGTCCAGGCTCAGTGAGGCGACGTTGAAATCCTTGGGCGCCATGCACAAATAACAGCCCTTGATGACGTAGAGCTCAAGGACATCGACCCGTGCGGAGATGCCTTCGGGGCGCCGGCTTACGTATTGACGTTTACCCTTGTGGATGAAGGTGAATACCCGAATCCGCACCACGTCCGGGTCGTCGTTGCGCGCAAACCGTGGCTGGGCCATTGCCTTGGCACCGACACCAGCGCCCGCCGTGCCATTGAGGCGAGTACAGTGGGCGTTGGCGATGGCTTGGTGGGTGTAGCGGATGGCGCCGTCCCGGGTTTGGCACTTGAACATGGCGCTGGCGCACAGTGGCGCGACCAGCAAGGCCAGCGCGATGCAACCGGAAAGGCTCTTGCGAGCCCATCGCCATGCTCTGGAACTCATCACATCGCTCCGCCGGTGCCGATCAGGGCTGGGGCGCCTGCCTTTGAAGGGGGGTAGGGTGATCCGCTTTTTGTTCTGCTAGTTATACCCCTTGTAGCCGGTCTTGGAACTTGCGTTGACGTACGGGCTGCTGGCGTTTCCAGGCGAGGCGTCAGCACTTTTTTATCCCGCTGGCTTGCCGATCGCGCACCCAGCCCATCAGCAAGGCCCCCCCAATGAAACCGAGGATCGCCCCCTAGGCCATGGTAAACCAGGCGTTCAGCCCAAATCGCTCGCCTGGTGCCGTTCAGGCACCTGGCTCTCCTCATCGCCCCACGTCCGGTTGACGCGCTGCCCACGGATGACCGCAGGCCGGTTGGCAATCGCCTCTGCCCAGCGTTGTACGTGGGTGTATTCGTGCGCGCAAAGAAACTCGGCGGCCGAGTACACCTTGTCCCGCACCAGTTGGCCATACCAGGGCCAGACCGCAATGTCGGCGATGGTGTAGTGATCACCGGCCAGGTATTGGCTTTCGCCCAGTCGACGATCGAGAACATCCAGCTGACGCTTGGCTTCCATCGTGAAGCGGTTGATCGGGTATTCGAGCTTCTCCGGCGCGTAGGCATAGAAGTGGCCGAAGCCGCCCCCCAGGTAGGGCGCCGCGCCCATCTGCCAGAACAGCCAGTTCAGGGTTTCGGTGCGACCTGCCGGGTCGGTGGGCAGGAGCGCGCCGAATTTTTCCGCCAGGTACAGCAGGATCGAGCCGGACTCGAACACGCGAATCGGCGGCTCGGTGCTGCGATCCAGCAGCGCCGGGATCTTCGAGTTCGGGTTGATCTCGACAAAACCGCTGGAGAACTGATCGCCCTCGTTGATGCGGATCAGCCAGGCGTCGTATTCCGCACCGGTATGCCCCAGGGCCAGCAACTCTTCCAGCAGGATGGTCACCTTCACGCCGTTGGGCGTGGCCAGTGAATACAGCTGCAAGGGATGTTTGCCAACCGGCAACACTTTGTCGTGGGTCGGGCCGGCGATCGGCCGGTTGATGTTGGCGAACTGGCCGCCGGACGGGGCGGTGTTTTTCCAGACCTTCGGAGGAACGTAGGACGCTTTGCTCATGAGACGGACCCTGTCGTTTGCTTGCTGTGATCACATAGACCACGGGTGGCCAATTTGGTTGAACATGGCAGAAGGCAGCCTGGCTGTCATCCATCGGCGGACGTCGATCCGGCCGTCACATCACTACCTTCGACCAGCAGTATCCGGAATTTCGCGCCCCTGCGGCGATGTTGACGCGCCTCTTGGTAGGCGGGGCTGTCGTACCACGCACCAGCGGCGTGCCGTCCTCCAGTCTGGCGCCCAGCAAGGCCGCGGGGCCATGGCACACGGCGGCCACGATCTTGCCGCCGTTCCAGGCCCGCTCGACGGCGCGCTTCACATCCGGGTCGTTGGCGATATCAATCATCGGGCCCAGGCCCCCCGGGAAAAAGATCGCGTCGTAATCGAGCACATCCACTTGCGACAACTTGCGGCTGTTGGCCATGCGGCGGATCGCCAGGCTGTTACGGAAAGCGAGTTGCGACGGATCGCTTTCGTCATAGCCGTCTTCCGGTGGCGTACCGCCCAGTGGCGAGGTGGTCCAGCATTTGATGGACGATGCGCTGGCGTGTGTCGTGCGTGTCGACCACCCCGATGTCACAGGCAGCCTGTCACGAGAACAATATGAGCAGATGCGGCACGTCAATGTACTGCCGCCGGGTCGCCTGAAGGTGGGACTTTTCCAGGCGCTTGAACGCCAGGGTTTGCGGCGCGAACTGGCCATATCAGTGAGCTGGTGATCGGCACAAGCTCAGTCGGCCTGTCGACGGCCCGTGCACGGCTCATTATTCAGGCATGACGAAAAGTTTTGTTGGCGGTGATGATTTCAGGCGGAGCAGATTTAATGTCTAACACTGACTCGTCTATGTTATTTCGGTCTTAAGGCAATGGTGCCATGTTGCACTATTGCCTATCTCGCTCTTTGAATTAACGTGGCATGGTAATTGCCGATTGGTATGCGTGTTTCGGTTTGTTAGCTGGCGCATGACTTAACCACCAGGGCGAATACTGCAAAAGTACTATGCTTGACGCGATAAGGCATTTGCAAAATCGGAGATCCTCATGAAGGAAGTCTTTCATGATCACAAGCGTGTCGCGACAGCGATAGCGGCAGTTGTCGATGCTGTGGGGCAACAGGGCTTTTATGCCATCGTGCTGGAGACGCTGGGACAATATATTGACTGTGAACGCTGGCTGGCCATCAAGTACAGCAGGTTTTCTGCCCCCGAGTTTATTGTTAACACCTCTTTAAGCCACGAGGCAGTTGAGCAATATATGAGTCACCTGTACAGAATCGATCCTTTGCTTCGGTTAGTCACAGAAGATCGTGTGCCCTCAGTCGTTACGTTTTCACTCATGCAAAGTGAGGACGATTCCAATGTTTATTACGACGAAATATTCAAGTCAGGGCAGATTCTGGACGAGCTGACGCTGATGCTGCCTGTCCTCGGAGGGGGCTATCTGGGTTTCTGTTTCGATCGTGAGTACACCCTGTTCAATGAGGATGAAATCGCCTTTTTCACCGCCCTCTACCCGATCATCGTCGCTGCGCATGCCGCGCACCTGCGAACGGAGTTTCTGGAGGGGCTCGGTGGCCTGTTTGGGAGTGGGAAGGTCGGCGTTCTCACGTTAGGAAGTGATAACAGGATCATTTACCAAAATCCCGCATGGCTTGCCTTGACCGGTCATGCCTTCGCAAACGACACGCTGGAATACATATTGAGTCAGCCTGAACTGATCGCGGTTAACCTTGAGGGTCTGATTGCCCACTGGGAATATTCCAGGAATGTATCCGCTTCGGCTACAAGCGTCAGAGCCGTATTTCTCGAACAAAAAAGCGAAGGGTATATACAAACGGATGTAAAAGAGTTCTTCGAACAATTCTATGATACTTACCACCTGAGTCCGCGTGAGCGACAATTGGTGGAAAAAACCTTGCGTGGGTATTCGATGCCCGTCATCGCAGAAAAGTTGAATCTTAGTCTGGGAACGGTCAGGAACTATAAACAACGCTTGTACGCCAAGCTCGATATCACCAGCGAGCGGGAAATATTTTCTTTATTTATGCTGCACATGTTCGGCCAGCCATAACGGCGGCTAGTGCAGATTGGCACTATTGGTGCTGACGGTAACGAGCGATAACATCGCCTTCAAGGCTCGGCACGCATCCCCGCAACAACGGTCATTCAGCGGCCGGCCTACAACCATAACAATATGAACTTGAAGTCTCGCGAATAACGCGAGCGGCGGGAGTATGCCCATGAACAGCACACCGGTTGGCAGGGACTATAGTCAGGAAAAGGGTCATCACCTGCAGCGTGAACTGAACTTCTCCTCCACCTTTTCCCTGGCCTTTGCCTTCATATCGCCCATCGTGGCGCTTTATTCCATCTTCGGAATCGGCATCCTGACGGTCGGCCCTGCCTTCTGGTGGGGGTTGGTGGTGGCCATGGCAGGGCAACTGCTAGTGGCGTTGGTCTTCGCCATGCTGGTGTCGAGATTCCCCTATGAGGGCAGTATCTATCAGTGGTCCAAGTACCTGCTCGGCAGTCGTTTTGGCTGGTTTGCAGGCTGGACTTACATCTGCACGCTGCCGATCACCATCGCAACCGTAGCCCTTGGCGGCGCGGGATTCGTGGCGCAACTGTTCGGCATCGATGCAACCGACAAGATGATCAGTGTGCCGATTGCGCTGTTTCTGATCGCATTCGCCACGTGGGGTAATACTCAAGGCCGAAAGATTTTCTCGACCATCGTCTGGCTGTGCATAGGTGCCGAAGTGATCGGTTCGGTCGGCATCGGCGTGCTGTTGCTGGTGGAGTTCAAAGTCAACGCGTTGTCCATCCTGATTCCTGACGCTCAGGTGTTTGCCTGGCCGGAACCCGGTATCTCCGGCTTTTTCTCGTCGAAAGTAGCGCTCGCCATTGCCTACTGCGGTTGGGCATTCGTGGGCTTCGAAAGCGCCGGTGCCGTCGCCGAGGAAGTCAAAGATCCTGAACGAGCGGTACCCAAGGCCATGCTGTTTTGCCTGCTGTCGGTCGGCGCGGTGGTCGCATTCTCGGCGTTTGCCCTGATTTTGGCGCTGCCCACCCTGGAATTCCCTGCGGGAAGCGATCCTGTCACGGTGACGTTGATCACTCATCTAGGGCAGATCGCTTACAAGGGCATGCTGGTGCTGTTCATCATTGGATTTGTGGCATGCATGCTGGGCATTCAGGCTTCGGTATCCCGGGTGATTTGGGCGTTCGCTCGGGACAAAACCATTCCTTGCTCGGATTTTCTCCGGCAACTGAGTGGGGACGACAACTTGCCAACGCGCGCCTTTCTGTTGACGGGCGGGCTATCGGCACTGTTGTTCATGTTGTCTTTCACCAATATTTATCCGCTGTTACTGGCGTTCAGCATCGCCGGTTTCTATCTCGCATTTGCATTCCCGCTGGTGGGCGCTTGTGTGAGCGTATTGAGAGGCGAGTGGCGAGAGGGGCCGTTCTCTCTGGGTATCTTGAGTATTCCCGCCATCTTCGCGGCGACGGGTTGGACACTGTTTGAAGCGGTCAATATTTCATGGCCTCGTTATCCGGAACTTTCGTGGTACGAAAACTGGGCGGTGCCGATCATGATTGTTTTCCTGGCGATGGTGGGTTGGGCTATTTATTCGAAATGGGCCTCACCGTCTTATACGCAATCTACGTTACGCGCCGCCGTCGCGGATCACGAATAAACCTGGCGAGTCGGTGATGCGAATACATGAAGCCATGAGTAACGAAAGATACCGGACACTTCGTGCTCGACTGGAGAATGGATTAAGGAAACTGCTGACTCACTCCAGTCCGTCACTGGAAAAACTGTATAACGCCATGGCTTACGGCGTATTTGAACCGGGTAAATGTTTGCGGCCACTACTCGCTTACAGTGCGTGTGAGGCCATGGGGGGGCGGCTCGATGCTGCGGATGATGTCGCTTGCGCGGTGGAGTTGATGCACGCCTATTCCTTGATACATGACGATCTTCCTGCACTGGACGACGCGCTCGTTCGTCGAGGAAAGGCGGCGTTGCATGTGGCCTACGGCGAGAGCACGGCCTTGATTGCAGGGGATGCCTTACAGGCACTGGCGTTCGAATCGCTGGCGCAAACATCGGCGGTCAGTGCCGGGATTCGGTTGCAAATGGTGGCGGTCATGGCCAGGGCGTCGGGTCCCGCCGGGCTTGCAGGTGGCCAGTTTCTCGACATGGCGTTGGCCGGTAACCGACCGACCCTGGAACAAATCGCCGAAATGCAGCGTTTGAAAACCGGCGCGTTGATCGAGGCCAGCGTCGTGCTGGGCGCGATGGCGAGTGGGGCGGGTGTGGAAACGAGCCGCTTCGTGGCGATGAGAAAATACGCTGAACAGATCGGCAGGGCCTTTCAAGTGCGCGATGACATTCTGGATGTCGTCGCAGATCGGGTTGCCTTGGGGAAAGCCGTTCATGCGGACCAGCACGCTGACAAGTCCACCGCTGTTTCTTTATTGGGACTGGAGGGGGCGCGGCATTATGCCTCGCAACTTCTGCTGGGGGCGTTGACGGCCTTGGAAGCGTTTGGCCCGCAAGCCGATGCACTTCGACAACTTGCCCATATTGTCGTGGAGCGCGACCTTTAGTGATACGAACTTTCGTTTCTTCGTTGGTTTAATAACGTTAGCAATAGTGCAGATTTGCAGTATTTGAGTTCTCCCGGCATGGGTTGAATATAACGGCTATGGCGCTTGAATGCTGATCAGTATTCAACGCGCTTATGTATAAAAACAAAGATGAGGTGGCGTGATGACAATCGAGAGAATGAATTACCCCGACGGTTATTTTCCAGTGGATGAATATCAAGGTCGCTGGAAAAAAGTGGAAGATGAAATGCGCCGCCAGGGTTATGAGTTGGCCATTGTCTGGGGCAAGACGGCCGGCCATTACGAGCGAGCCATGGAAACACTTTGGCTGACCAACTTCTGGTCGGAACACTCGGGCCAGGAACCGGATTCCCCAATCTGGAACGCGCGAGGTTTCTGTTGCGTGATACTGGAGCTGGGAAAGGAGCCGGAACTGCATGCCGACGTGGCGACTGTGCGCCGTCGTATGGTGCGTTGTGGCGATTATTTCTTCAGTGACGACCCGATCAGCAGCGTCGCCAAGGCACTCAACGCACGTAAGCCTCGTCGCAGCGTCGTGTTCGTCGGGTCCGACAATCTGCCGATGAAGTACGCCATGCAACTCGCGGAACAGACGCCCGGTATCCAGTTCGAATATGACGATAATCTGATCCGCCGCTGCCGCCGGATCAAGAGCCCGCGAGAACTGGACCTGTTCCGTGAAGCGGGGCAGATGGTCTCCAGCGCCTTGTACCGCGTATGTGACAGCCTTTACGCAGGCAAGACTGCGGCCGAGGCGGCGGCAGAGGGCGCTTATGAACTGACACGTCGTGGCGGAGGCTGGCTGCGGATTCCGGTGAACTTCGGCAACGACGAGGACAGTCAGTTCTTCGAACGTGATCCCATGTACGGTTATTCCATGGGCGCGCCGAGCAAGGGCGATATGGTCCGGACCTGGATCTATGGGCCGACCCATCAGGGGTACTGGCTCGACCCCGGACGCTCGTTGGTTTGCGGCGGCAAGCCCACCCCGGAGCAGCGCTCGCTGCTGATCGACTCTTATGCCATCACGGAGGCGGTGATGAACTCCGTGAAACACGGAGCCCGGGTGCTCGACGTGGTGGGCGAGGCCGAGCGTGTGCAGGCACGGGTGGCCGAAGAAGAGGACCTGGCCGCCAAGCAATGGCCGTACTTTGGCCACGGCAACGGCTCCATGTGGGAACACCCGATCATCAACCGGGATTCGGTCACGGCAGACGATATTTTCGAAGAGGGGATGGTTGCCTCCGGGGAGTCCTTCATGACGCGAAAAGGTGTCGGCAGCGTTGGGTGGGAACAGAACTTCATCGTCACCCGCACCGGAATCGAGTTGCTGACGACGACGCCTGTCTTCTGGTTCTGATCGACAGTCGCACTGTTTGACATTTCAGGGCGCCGCTCCCATCGACCCAGGAGCGGTGCCCTTTTTTAGGGAGTTCCCCATGAACATTTTGCTGGCACAACTGCCCATCGCAGACGCCCAGGTTGAGATCAACCTGAGCAACATGCTGTCAATGATCCGCAATGCCCCGCTCGATACGGATCTGATCGTGTTTCCGGAAACGACGCTCTCAGGTTTTCCAGCCAAGGAAGAGATCGGTACCGCTGGGCTGACGACCCGTAGCAAACCCATCCGACTGATTCAGGAAGCGGCACGCAAAAACAACACCGCCATCGCTTTCGGTTTTTGCGAGGTGGCTGACGGGCGGGCGTATAACACCGCGATGTTGGTCGATGGCTCGGGGCGCATTGCGCTCAAGTACCGCAAGACTCATCTCTGGCCCGATACGGACTGGGGCGTTTTCGATGCCGGTTCGCAATACGCCGTGTGTGAAATCGCCTCGTTACGCGTGGGCATGCTTATTTGCTACGACATCGAGTTTCCAGAGACCGCCCGCTCGCTGGCCCTGTTGGACGCCGACCTCATCCTCGTACTGGACGGCAACATGGACCCCTACGGCCCCGTACACCGTCGCGCCGTGATCACTCGCGCCACGGAAAACCAATGTTTTGCCGTTTTGGTGAATCGCATTGGTGAAGGCAAGGGCCTGTCGTTTCCTGGCGAGAGTGTCGCTGTCGATCCGTTCGGAAACGTGTTGGTCGAGTCCACCGACGGACATCCTGTTCGTGTCACGCTGGACCGTATGCTGCTCGAAGACAGCCGAAAAAATTACCGCTATTTGCGCGACAGACGTGCCGCTCCACTGGGCGTCGAACGGGCCTCTAGCGAAGACGGCGTCGCCAACGCAGTCAGCGTCATTGCTGGGTGATGTCTGCGCATCCTGCGGCTATCGAGCTTATGCCTTCTTCTGCCGGCCACCCGAGGCAGAGAACGACCCGAGGCGGCCTTTCACGAAAGGCAGTCAGGGGCCAGAGGCTATCACCCCTGAATCTCATACACTCGACGTTCAGGCGCGCTTGGGCAGCTTCCAGTTCGGGCGGATGAAGTGGCAGGTGTAGCCATTCGGTATACGCTCGAGGTAATCCTGGTGTTCTGGTTCCGCTTCCCAAAAAGGCCCCGCGGGTTCGATTTCGGTGACGACCCGGCCTGGCCACAGGTGTGAAGCATCGACATCGGCCGCGGTGTCCTCGGCAATGTCGCGTTGCTGTTCGTTGAGGTAGTAGATCGCCGAACGATAGCTGGGGCCCAGGTCATTACCCTGGCGGTTGGGCGTGCTCGGGTCGTGGATCTGGAAGAAGAACTCAAGGATCTGCCGGTAACTGATCACGGCAGGATCGAATTCGATCTCGATGGCTTCGGCGTGGCTGCCGTGGTTGCGGTAGGTGGCATTGGGTACGTCGCCGCCGGTGTAACCGACCCGCGTATTTAGCACGCCGGGGTAGCGCCGCAGCAGATCCTGCATGCCCCAGAAGCAGCCGCCGGCGAGAATGGCAGTTTCGGTTTGTCTGGTCATGGTCTGTCCTTCCTGTTGGGGACGTTGGGTATAGCCATTGTTATGAGGGCGTATTGGTCAATTCCAAGGTGTTGCGGCAACCGTACTGGCGTGAGCGAGTCTGGTGGTTCTTTGCCTGTCGCGAAAGGCAGAAAAAATTTCAATCCGCTTACAGGTATCGGCGACTGGAGTTTCACTCCCAACTATTCTCTGAAACACGATCAGAGTTTTGCTGAAAGTCAGCTATCGAGCGTTACTTCGGCATTAGGGAATCCGCTATGACAAATCCGCAAGATAAAACCGAATCCGATCCGGATTTAGGTCAGGTGGTGATAGGCCTGGGGCCCTGCACTTATCTGTTGCTGCTGTTGCTAGCGTTGATCCTGCTGTTTCCCTTTCTGGAGGAGGGTCTGATTGCTCGCGTAGTGCTCGGCATTCTGTTTTCAGCCGTGCTGCTCGTGGGCGCTTTCGCCACACGGCAGACCCGGGCAAGGTTCATCTTCAAGCTGTGCCTGGCATCGCTTGGGATTAGCCTTCAATGGGCGGCCTTGTGGCATGAGAGTGTCGCCATGCTTGAACTGGCCGGGATAGCCTATGCAGCGTCTCTTGCGGTTTCGTTCAGCGCAGTGCTTCGCTACCTTCTCAAGCGCGGGCCCATTACCGCCGACAAGCTGCATGGCGCGCTGGCGGGATACATCATGCTGGCCTTCGTTTGGTCGTTCATCTATGCCCTGGTCGAGACTTGCGCCGCTGGCTCATTCGGATCAGGCAACTTCGATTTCAGCCAGCCCGGCACTTTCTTCAGACTGATCTATTTCAGTTTCACGACGCTTACCACCACCGGTTACGGTGATGTTGTCCCGTTGACCAACCATGCCCGCTCATTGGTGATGGTCGAAGAGTTTTCAGGCGTCTTTTATGTGGGGGTCGTGATAGCGCGGCTTGCCGGTATTTATCCGTCGCGTCAGGCGCGCTGACGGGCGGGTTAGTCCAACCCTCATTGGACGAAGTCCAGGGAGACCTGACCAATATCAACCAGGCTGCTGATATTCACTGGCGCAGAGCCAGGCGGTGATATTGCCAGTAGCGGTGCCCAGCGCTCGGCATCTGAATAGCGACCGTGACTGTTGCCGACACCGCCATGATCACTTGCAAAAATGACCAAGCGCTGAGGCGCGGCGCCCTGGACAGAGGAGGGCGCCAATGCCTTCTCCCATAGGCGACCAATGCGCGAGTCGGTTTCTCTCACGGCGGCAGCGTATCCCGGGTCGGACGGGTCGAAAGCACCGGCATGGCCTGCTTTATTGACAGCATCGAGATGAATGAAAGCCAGCTCTGGCTGGCATGTTCGCCAAGTGGTCAGTACTTCTTGCTCGATCGCTGCATCGTCCTGACGCAGAAACGCCGCATGGTGTATCTGCGGCAAAGCCCGCAATCGTCCCTGGACCCAGCCATACAGCGGTTTCCAGGAGGTCATCAGTACGCTGCGACTATCAGCCTTGCTAGCGTGAAGGCGCTCAAAAACAGTCGGGACTTTGATGGGGCCTGCGCTGCTGTTATCAACAATGCCATGTGCGCTTGCCCAGGTTGCGGTGAGCACACTGACCCAGCCGGGTGCGGAAAGGGTCTGTTGCGTTCGGCCGTTGCTGACATCGATTTTCCTCCAGGCCACTCCATGAGATTCAGCCAGGTGGAACAGGAAAGGGGTCAGTGTCGGGCTGACCGCATCGTCTCTCAGACCGTCGATACCCATGATGACGACCTGTCGCGCGGGCATGTGCGGCGCTGCATTGCATTGCCCTTCCTCGCCGTTACGTGAACAGCCAGGCAGGCTAATCGCGCACAATGCCAGCAGCAGCCCTGACCAAAGGTTCAAATTACGCACACTGCCCACCGTCTTCTCAATGTCATGCATTAGCCTCTCACGGAAAGCCCCACAGCTGACCTTCGACTTTCCTACAACCGTAGAAGGTTTCGCTGTTGTCTCACCTTTACATTTGATCGGCGAGTGACTGAACAGTGCGCGGTTTGCCAAACTGAATGGGACAGCCCCGCAGCGAACAACAAATTTCGGTGTCCGTGGCGAGGAAGGTTGGAATGATCAGCTCGAACTTCAAGGCCGGGCAGGCTGTCCAGACGCCTACACTTGAAACGAAAATGCCGTCGCTTCGCGCCCGAGGGTTGCCAAATGCACAACGATATCAGTGCGCAGGACTTGCGAATCAGCCACGACGATCTGGGTGATCTTTCAAGCGGCCAATCGATCTACATTGGCTGTGCAGGCTGGAGCGTGGCACGCGAGCATGCGGCGGCGTTCCCGGGTGAGGGCACCCACCTTCAGCGTTACGCTTCGCGGCTCAATGGCGTTGAAATCAACAGCTCGTTTTACCGACCCCATCGTCAGCAAACGTATGCCCGCTGGGCCGACTCCGTACCTCGAGGCTTTCGCTTTTGCGTAAAAGTACCCAAGCAGATTACCCACGAGCGGCGCTTGGCGGGCTGTGAACAACGACTGGAAACATTCCTCGCACAGTGCTCAGGCTTGGGCGAGCGTCTTGGCTGTCTGCTGGTGCAACTGCCGCCGTCGCTGGCGTTTGATGAAGCAGTTACGGAGCGTTTCTTTACGGCCCTGAGGGAGCAGTATCGCGGGGCGGTGGTATTGGAACCGCGACATGTCACCTGGGCCAGTGCCGAGCCTGTATTGATAGCCTATGGCATTGCTCAGGCGGCAGTCGATCCCTCTCGCATCGGCACGGACACCACACCGCGAGGTGCGCCCGGTATGGAATATTGGCGCCTGCATGGCTCCCCGCATCTCTATTACAGCCCTTACGATTCGCAATACCTAGCCAGTCTTGCGGCGCGTCTGAAAACAGCCGCCGCGCGCAGTAGTGTGTGGTGCATCTTCGACAATACCGCGAGTGGGGCAGCGCTGAGCAATGCGCTGGAAATAATGGCACTGCGGGCAGGCACGAGTAAGAGCTAGCGGCCATCTTAAAAAATCAAAAAACCGATAAGGGCAAGTCATCTAGAAACGCGGTTAACTCCCGGCGATGACGCAAGTGCAACACCCGAATCTGCGGCCCTATGGCCAGACGTACGGCCTCAATACTGGACGATAACCTCGGTCGAAACCCACACGTTCGGCACGAGCCGCCCGTCACCCAATCGGTCATCCGGGCATGCAACTATCCGTGTCCTTTCTTCAACCCTTTCAAGCGCACATTCGCCCGTTGCACAGCAGCCATTTTTTCAGGGCGCTTCATGCGTTTCCACTTTCGGATGTCTTCCTTGCTGCGCCCGCAACTCACACACAAGTCGCCACTCAGTTGGCAAACCGAGATGCAGGGGTTTTCGATTTCTTTAGCCATGGTCAGTCACCTTTGGCCGTGTGCAGTCTAGCCAGGCGACGGTGCCAGTCGCCGGCGTGAGCGCGTTGGCATTCTTGCTCAGAGTCGAAACGAACATTGCGCGCGGAAGGGGTCACGTCGATGTTGGCTTCCTTCAAGGCAATGGCCGTCAACTCAAAAATGCGGGCCTTCGCGTCAACCTCGGCGAGCGTTTTGTCAGCCAGGGTTTCGAACACCCAGATGACTTTCAGGGTTTGCGCCAATGCGCTCAGGTCTGCGGTGTGAGTGAGCCAGGCGAAGCCTTTGATTTCGCCTTTTGCGATTTCGCACGCTTCGGTCAGCGTCGTAATCAACTGGCGTTCGATCCGCGCCAGTTCACGTTTCCCGGGTGGCATGCGAGGTTCCTTTGGAAGTTAGGGTGCAATGGCGCTGAGTCATGCCAGTCGGAACTCGACCGTCAGATGGCTGACTTCGTGAACGGGCTTGAGGCGTTCGCGAATGCTCTCGGCGTTTACGGTGGCTTCCCCCAGGACGCTGACAATGGCCGCATGGGCTTGCGGTCCAACTCGCCAGACATGCAAGTCGGTGATGGTGGCGTCCCCCGGTTTCTCGACAAGTTCACGGATTTCATCAGCAATGTGAGCGTCTGTCTGATCCAGCAGCACACCGGCGGTGGTCCCCATCAAGGTCCAGGCCCAACGCGCGATAACGACGGCGCCGACGATGCCGATGACCGGGTCCAGCCATACCCAACCCAGATAACGGCCGGCGAGCAGTGCAGCAATGGCCAGCACCGAAGTCAGCGCGTCTGCGATGACATGGATGTAAGCCGATTTCAGGTTGTTGTCGTGACCGTGATGGGCGTGGCTATGGTCGTGATCGTCATGATCGTGACCATGGCTGTGCCCGTGGCCCAGCAGCAAAGCACTGACGATATTGACGAGCAAGCCGGCAATCGCGATGAGCGTCGCGGTGCCGAACTGAACGTCCGTTGGCTGCAAGAGGCGCATGACCGATTCAACGCCAATGCCCAGGGAAACCATGCCGAGAATCAGCGCCGAGGCGAATCCGCCCAGGTCTCCGACCTTTCCGGTGCCGAAACTGTAGCGCTGGCTGGTGGCATGGCGCCTTGCGTATCCGTAAGCGGCCGCGGCGATGCCCAAGGCGCCGGCATGGGTTGCCATGTGAAAGCCATCGGCCAGTAGTGCCATTGAACCGGTGATGTACCCGGCGGCGATCTCGCCCACCATCATCGCAACGGTCAGTGCCACCACCCAAAGCGTGCGCTTGGCATTTTGGTCGTGCGCCGAGCCCAGGAATACATGGTTGTGCGTGTAGCTGCTGTGGGTGCTGCTCATGAGTATTGACCTGGATGGCTTCACTTGGAGTAACGGCGAATAACTTCAAGCAGCTCTTCGACACCCTTGTTACGCTCGGCTTCGCTGAGCGCCGGGTTGGCCACATGCTCGCGCGCATGGTCCTCGATGATTTCCTCCATCAGGCCGTTGATGGCTCCGCGAGTGGCGGCAACGAGGTGCAGTGTCTTGGCGCAATCGAGGTCCGACGCCAATGCCCGTTCAATGGCCTGGATTTGTCCGGCGATACGTTTTACGCGTTTGAGAAGATCGTCTTTGTTCGCTGCGATATGACCCACTGGAAACCCCCTATCTATACGTCGCGGATGATAGGCATACCCCCTATACCTATGCAATGGTCGGCGGACGAACGTCAAGGGAACGATCTACAGGTTTACTTGTGGCGAGGGAGCTTGCTCCCGCTGGTCGCGAAGCGGCCCCGGCGCTTTTCCTGAAAAGCCAGGCCTGCTGGACATTCCAGCGCGAGCAAGCTCCCTCGCAACAGGTGTAGTGGTGAGGCTCAGAGTTTCGGCAATTGCCCGATGCGCCCCATCATTTCGGTGACGATCTGCAAGTCCATCAGGAACTGCTCGGTGGTCTTGAACTCGTTGTCGTTGTGGCCGGTGTACTTGACGTCCGGCATGGCCAGGCCGAATTGCACGCCGTTCGGCAGTTCATGCACCGATGTAGCGCCGGCGGAGGTGCCAAACTCGTGTTTCATACCGAGGTTTTCCGTGGCGACGGCGAGCAGCGCCTTGACCCATTCACCCTCGGGGTTGCGGTACATCGGTTCGGCAACCGACAACTCGAAACCCGGTTTGATGTGGGTCTCGTTGCTCCAGGCGTCCAGCTTGCCGGCGATTTCAGATTTGAGCACTTCAGGGGACTTGCCCTTCGGCACACGCAGGTTGACCGCGAGCTTGAAGGCTTTGTCATCCATTGCAACATAGGTCAGGGACGTGGTCAGCGGGCCCATGAACGGATCGGCGAAACCGACCCCCAATTTGCCACCCAGGTAATCCAGCCCCCAGTTGTCGGCGGCGTAGCGAGCAGCGTCGGTAATTGCGTTGTGCTTGAGCGCGACGTTGCCGTCGAGGCCGTTGATGAATTCGAGCATCCGGGCCACCGGGTTCACGCCGGATTCGGGTTCGGAGGAGTGGGCGGATACGCCGGTGACGGTCAGCTGGACGTTTTTGCCGTCGACTTTGGCCGTGACTTCGAAGTTGCCACCATTGCGCTTGGCGTAATCGGTGCCGGCTTTTTGCAGGTTGGCCGCCAGTTCGGCGGGTTTGTCGGTGACCAGGGTCGCGACGGATCTCGACGGAATCTGATTGGTGGCCAGGCCGCCGGTCATCGAGATGATTTGCGCGCCTTTGCCTTCGGCTTTGCGCTTGGCGAAGCTGGCCATGACCGTGCCGTAGCCTTTCTCGGCGATCACCACCGGGTAGCTGCCGTCCAGCGCCAGGTTGTAGTTGGGTGTGGGGTTACGTTCGAAGTAGTAGGGAATGGCGTCGCCCGTGGTCTCTTCGGTGGTGTCGACCAACAGCTTGAAGTTGCGGGCCAGTGGCAGCCTCTCTTCCTTGATGATCTTCATGGCGTACAGCGCCACCACGATGCCGTTTTTGTCATCCTCGGTGCCGCGCCCGTACATGCGGTCGCCGATCTGCGTGACTTTGAACGGGTCGAGGCGGGTGCCATCCTGCAATACCCAGTTTTCCGGGGTCATCGGCACCACATCGGCATGAGCGTGAATGCCCACGACTTCTTCACCGCTGCCTTCTAGGGAGATCTCGTAAACGCGGTTGTCGACGTTGCGAAAGTTCAGGTTGAACCTCTGGGCGAGGCCCTTGATCTTCTCGGCAATCTTGAGGAATTCAGGGTTCTCGTGCTGTTCAACGCCGTCCACGCGCACTGTCGCAATGGCCACCAGTTCCTTCAGGGTTTCGGTGGCCGCGCTGCCGTATTTCACCCGGGCATAAAGGCCCAGCAGGCGATGGATTTCGTTTTGCTGCTCAGTGCCAAGGGGCTTGTTGTCGAGGAACGCGCTGATGGCCGGGCCGAGGTCGTCGGTCTTGCCGATATCGCTCTTGGACAACGTGCCGAGGAACTGCCTGAAATCCTGGACCGATGCATCGCTGAAGGTCTTGAGGATGCTCGCGCTCTGTTGCGCCGTGATGTTGGCGTGGGCGGTGGTGAAGGTCGAAAGGCTGGCGAGCAGCAGGGTGCTCGTGGCCAGGTGCTTGAGTGAAAAGTCCATTTCTGGAGGGCATTCCTTTGCAGGCGGTTTGTAAGAAATATCTGATCGTCTGATCAGAAACATTTCAAAGCTAACACCACGTGCGTGTGAAACGGGAGCCCCTGAAGTGGGATCTGTCGCACAGCAATGCGAAAGCGGCGCACAAACGAAAAACCGTTGTTCAGTGCTTACATTCTGCCAGTACCACCTGGCAGGTGCCCGGCGTGCCACCGGAGCGGCTGGCGTAGCGAATGCAATTGTTCAGGGATTTTTGCCGCGCCATGCTCAAGGTGTCGCCCCAGGCGAGGCCACCTTCGCCGACGGTGGGCAGTGCTTTGGCGTAGCACGCCGAACCAAGGCCGGAGGCGGCATAGCGCGTCGTCCTGGGTTTGCTTGAACACCCTGCGGTCAACGCCAGGTTGAAGGCGAGCAGGGAAAGCAGGAGCCGTGACGAGCATTGGCGCACCGTGTGTCCTGTCATCCCGGTTCCCCTTAGCCGCCGCGTAATCGAGGCCGCGTCCGATCAGATTAGGCTGCTCTTCGGCCATCGACCAGCGCCGTCGGACAGTTGCTCATCCAGAGTTATGTGTATTTGGTATTAGTGCCATCCGAGAGGACCAATCGCCGTACTAGAGACCGCTGAACAGACTGATAATCACGGCATTGACCAGGTCAATGAAGAAGCCACACACCAGTGGCACGATCAAAAAGGCCTGATGCGCCGCACCATACTTTTGCGTCACCGTCGACATGTTGACGATGGCCGTCGCCGTGGAACCGAGGGCAATCCCGCCGAAACCGGAAGCGATCACACTGGCTTCGTAATCGCGCCCCATGAAACGGAACACCACGAAATACGTGTAGAGGACCGTCAGCAGGATTTGAAGGGTCAACGCGCACAGAATGAACATCAGCGCGCCGCTCAGTTGCCAAAGCTGAAGCCCCATCAGGGCCATGGTCAAGAACATGCCCAGGCAAATGTCGGAGATCAGCGACAGGCCGAGATTGGCGCCGCTCCAGGTTTTCAACCGCTCATCCCCCACGAAGGCGAGCACCAGATGGTGAATGACGATACCCGCAAACAGGCAACTGACGAACTTGGGCAGGGTGACACCGGCATCGACCAGCAGCAGGTTGAGCCCGTAACCGGCCATCAAGGTCAGGTTGAGCCACATCCAGGCCCAGAGTACGTCGTAGTAGTCCAGCGGTTTGCTCTGTTGTTGGTCGAGGATGCCGACCTCCAGCGATGCATCCTGGGACGGCGTCAGGTGATAACGACGAATCAGTCGGTTGGCGATCGGGCCGCCGATGACGCATGCGGCAATCAGGCCGACGGTGTTGCTGGCGATGCCCAGTTCGTGTGCGTTGCTGATACCCAGTTTCTCGACGAACAGCGGTGCCCAGGCCAGTGTGGTGCCGACCCCGCCCGTGAGCGAAATCGAGCCGACCATCAGGCCTGCCTTTGGATCAAGCCCAAACGCCTCGGCCACGCCCATGCCCAACGAGTTTTGCAGCAGTATGAACACCGCGGCGAGCAACAGCAGTATCAGCAGCGGGCGGCCGCCCTTGAGCAGTTGGCGCATGTCCGACTTCAGGCCGATGCCGGCAAAGAAATACAGCAACAGGGTGTCGCGAACCTGCAGGTCGAATTCGATCTGAATTTTCAGGCCGAAGTACAGCAGGGAAGTCACCGCCGCACAGACGAAGCCGCCGACGACCGACTCGGGAATACAGTATTGGCGCAGGAAGGTGTTGTGCTGGACCAGGGTTTTGCCGAGAAACAGCAAAAGGATGGCAAGGGTAAAACTCACGAGGCCGTGTACCTGGAAGAGCTGTGGAGTCATTGAGGGGCTGCCTAAAAGATGAAAAATCATTATCAGGTTTCGGCCATCCAATGCCTGGACCTGTGTCAATGAACGGTCCAAACAGCGAATGCCCAGCCTTGCTCGTCCAGGTCAATACCCGTTACAGGTCACCCGGCGGCGTGAAGACAGCCTAGCCCAAATGGGAAATTCCCACCCTATTTGCGCACAGGCTGGCATCACACTGCCGATGGTCAATCAAACCGCTGATATCAGCGTTTGATCCGGGAAATCTTCGTCCCCTCGATGCTGACGCCCGCCATCAAACCCTGCTGGTCGAAAATAAAGGCATACGCATCGTCTTTTAGCGTCGAGCTGGAGAGGTTCTTCGCCGCCCCTTCATCCACCACCACGACCGTAGGCCCTACACCGATCTCCCAACCCTTGGTTTCGGCGACGTATTTCACCGCTTTATCGGTCATCAGAAACACCACATAACCATACGATTGGGCGCCGGCCTGCAACCCCCACGAGCCGCTGACGGAGTTGTAATAGTCTTGTGCCTTGTCGCCCTTCATTAATACGCCCTCACCGTAGCTACCGCCGAAGACCAGGCCGGCCTTGATGATTTTCGGGAACACCAGCACGGCTTTGGCTTTGTGCGAAATGGTTTCGGAAAAAGGATTGGTTTTGTAGAGGGTTTGCAACGCTTGCCGAGAGTCGGCATTCAGGTCCTCGGCGGTTTCCGCGCTCGCCGTGTTCAAAAAACCGGTGGATGCCAGTGACACAGTTGCAAGGATGATCGATAAAACGAAACGCATTGATCGAGTCATGTCAGTACTCCGATGAGGGAGCAAGGGATGGAACAGTGGGCGTCTGCATCAGACAGGAACCGAACCCACTGAACGTCTCCGGCGCACCCTAAAGTGTGATTTGCAAGCGTCGCGCGTGAAGCCGACAAGCCCGGGGCCGCCGGTCCGTTGCGATGCCATCACCAGTTGTGACAGCTGTGTATCGGCCGGGTTCGCTGTCGGGTGCTGCTTTTGCCAATACATGAGTCGTCGGGAAGGTAATTGCTGACGGCCCGGGTCACGAAGTCAGCGTAGCGATGCAATGTGACCAGACAGCGGCCGTTGCGCAAAAGCGCAAGACTTCCCGAGGAAAAACCGGATAATGGCGGCCATTTCGTTTAGCTCGTTATTCTGGTACGCCCGCATGGAAATCAAGGTCAACTTTCTCGACAACCTTCGACTTGAAGCCAAGTTCGATGACTTCACGGTGGTGGCCGATCAACCGATTCGCTATAAGGGCGATGGTTCGGCGCCGGGTCCGTTCGACTACTTCCTGGCGTCGTCGGCGTTGTGTGCGGCTTACTTTGTGAAGTTGTACTGCCAGACCCGCAATATTCCGACCGACAATATTCGCCTCTCACAGAACAACATTGTTGACCCGGAAAACCGCTACAACCAGATCTTCAAGATTCAGGTCGAGTTGCCGGCCGATATCTGCGAGAAAGACCGCCAGGGCATCTTGCGTTCCATCGACCGCTGCACGGTGAAGAAGGTGGTGCAGGCCGGTCCCGAGTTCGTGATCGAAGAAGTCGAGAACCTGGATGCCGATGCCCAGGCATTGCTGATGCCGGCGTCACAGTCCGAGACGGGCACCTATATTGCCGGCAAGGACCTGCCCCTGGAGCAGACCATCGCCAACATGTCGGGCATTCTGGCCGGCCTGGGCATGAAGATCGAGATCGCTTCGTGGCGCAACATCGTGCCCAATGTCTGGTCGTTGCATATCCGCGATGCGAGCTCGCCGATGTGCTTCACCAACGGCAAGGGCGCGACCAAGGAAGGCGCGCTGGCATCGGCGTTGGGCGAGTTTATCGAACGCCTCAACTGCAACTTCTTCTACAACGACCAGTTCTGGGGCGAAGACATTGCCAATGCGGCGTTTGTGCATTACCCGGAAGAGCGTTGGTTCCTGCCTGGCCCCAAAGGCCAGTTGCCGGAAGATATCCTCGACGAATACTGCCTGAAGATTTACAACGCCGATGGCGAGCTGCGAGGCACGCATCTGTACGACACCAACTCCGGCAACGTAGAGCGCGGTATCTGCTCACTGCCGTTTGTGCGCCAGTGCGATGGCGAGGTCGTGTACTTCCCGTCCAACCTGATCGAAAACCTGTACCTGAGCAATGGCATGAGCGCCGGCAACACCTTGGCCGAGGCACAGGTGCAGTGTCTGTCAGAGATCTTCGAGCGTGCGGTCAAACGCGAAATCCTCGAAGGTGAACTGGCACTGCCCGATGTGCCGCAAGAAGTGCTGGCCAAGTACCCCGGTATCGTGGCCGGTATTCAAGGGCTGGAAGAGCAGGGCTTCCCGGTGCTGGTGAAGGATGCGTCGCTGGGCGGCGAATTCCCGGTGATGTGCGTCACCTTGATGAACCCGCGTACCGGCGGTGTATTTGCCTCGTTCGGCGCACACCCGAGTCTGGAAGTGGCGCTGGAGCGCAGCCTGACCGAATTGTTGCAGGGCCGCAGCTTTGAAGGCTTGAACGATTTGCCGCAGCCGACGTTTGAGGGGCACGCGGTCACTGAGCCGAATAACTTCGTCGAGCACTTCATCGATTCCAGCGGTGTGGTGTCGTGGCGCTTTTTCAGTGCCAAGTCTGACTTCGAATTCGTCGAGTGGGATTTTTCCGGCCAGGGCGAAAACTCCAATACCGAGGAAGCGGCGACGCTGTTCGGCATTCTCGAAGACCTCGGCAAAGAAGTGTACATGGCGGTGTATGAGCACATCGGCGCCAAGGCCTGCCGCATTCTCGTGCCGGGCTACTCGGAAATCTATCCAGTGGAAGACCTGATCTGGGACAACACCAACAAAGCGCTGCAATTCCGTGCCGACATCCTCAATCTGCACAGCCTGAGCAATGTCAGCCTCCGGGCTCTGGTCAAGCGCCTGGAAAACAGCGAGCTGGACGATTACACCGACATCACCACGTTGATCGGCATCGAGTTTGACGACAACACGGCCTGGGGCCAGTTGACGATCCTGGAGTTGAAGCTGCTGATCTATGTCGCCCTGAAGAAGTTCGACGAGGCCAAGGATTTGGTAGAAGCCTTCCTGCAGTACAACGACAACACGGTCGAGCGCGGCTTGTTTTATCAGGCCTTGAACGTGGTGCTGGAAGTGCAGATTGACGACGATCTGCAGCTGGAAGATTACGAAGTGAACTTGCGCCGCATGTTTGGCAACGAGCGGATGGACGCGGTGATCGGTTCGGTCGAGGGCAGTGTGCGTTTCTACGGCCTGACGCCGACGAGCATGAAACTGGAAGGGCTCGACAAGCACCTGCGCCTGATCGACAGCTACAAAAAACTGCACGCGGCGCGAGCCCGCGTGGCTGCTTCATCCCGTTAAGGGATCCGACAAAAAAAGCACCTCAGGTGCTTTTTTTGTTTTGGGGCGCTACTCCATGACCGGCGCCGGTTCGTCGCTGGCCTCGATTTTCGGGGGCTTGATGATCAGCAGCAGCGGCATGACCGCCAGCGACAACAACATCAGCAGCTTGAAGTCATCGAGGTAGGCGATCCAACTGGCTTGCACGGTGACCATGGCGTCCAATGTGGCGCGGCCGGACGCCATCAACGGATCGAGGAAAGCCCTGATCGGCCACGCATCGAAGGCGCGGTTGAAGGGCGTGACGTAGGCACCGATTTCAGCGTGGTTGGCCTGGATATTCTGGGTCAGCAGCACCGTCACGATGGAGATCCCGACGCTGGAGCCGACATTTCGCGACAGGCTGTAAAGCCCGGTCCCTTCCGCGCGCAAGGAAGCGGGCAGGGTTGCGAAGGCTACCGTGGTCAGCGGCACAAACAGCATGCCCAGGCTGGTGCCCTGGATGAACCCGACCCAGATGATGGTTTGTATCGACACATTGGGTGTCCAACCCGTCATCAACCCCATCGACAGCGCCGACAATCCCAGGCCTAGAAGCAGCAACAGGCGGGTATCGACTCTGCCCAGCAGTCGACCGGCCAGGAACATGGTCAGCATCGTGCCCAACCCGCGCGGCCCCATCACCATGCCGGCGGTCAGCACCGGATAGCCCATCAGTGTTTGCAGGTAGGGCGTCATCAGAGCCAGGGAGGCCAGGTAAGTGATGCCGACGATGAAGATGAACACAATGCTGATGGAGAAGTTTCGGTCTTTGAATAGCTGAGGGCTGATGAAGGGTTCGTCCGCAGTGAAGGTGTGCACCAGAAACACATAGAGGGCGACGGCAGCCACGATCGCTTCGATCAGGATTTCGCCGGACGAAAACCAGCCCAGTTGCTCACCGCGGTCGAGGAACAATTGCAGCGCCATGATTGCCACGCTCAGCGAGCCAAAGCCAAGCCAGTCCAGTCGCGATGTGGCGTCGCTCGGCGTTTCGCGCACGTAATAGACGATCCCGGCCAGCGCCAGCAGTCCGATGGGCAAATTGATGAAAAACACCCAGCGCCAACTGAAGTTCTCCGTCAGCCAGCCGCCGAGCATCGGGCCGAGTACAGGGCCGACCATGACCGACACACCGAACAGCGCCATGGCCGAACCGCGCTCCTTGAGGCTGTAGATATCCAGCAGAATACCTTGGGACAGCGGCACCAGCGCCGCACCCGCCAGGCCCTGCAGCAGGCGTGCGAGGATAATTTCCTCCAGCGACTGCGCCAGGCCGCAAAGCATTGATGCCAGGACAAAACCGACAATCGCCCACAGGAGCACGCGTTTACGCCCGAAGCGCCTGGCCAGAAAAGCAGAAGGTGGTGTCATGATGGCTGCCGCGACGATGTAGGACGTCAGCACCCAATTGATTTGGTCCGAACTGGCCGAGATGCTGCCTTGCATGTAGGGCAGGGCGACGTTGGCAATGGTGGTATCGAGCGCTTGCATGATCACCGCCAGCACGACGCAAGCAGTGATCATCCCGCGATGGGCCACCACACCAGTCGTCGCCGGGTTACTCATGGGCGTGAGCCTGGCTCGCGAACAATCCCGAGAACAGATGCGGAACGCCGCGCGCCGAGCCGGTATTGATCTCTGCCTGCACACTCATGCCGGTGCGCAGCGACGGTTTGTCCGCGGCATCATCGATGCGGATGCGCACGGGAATCCGCTGCACGACCTTGACCCAGTTGCCCGTGGTGTTCTGCGCTGGCAGCAACGAGAAACTTGAACCCGACGCGGGGCTGAGGCTGTCGACGGTGCCATGCCATTGCACGCCGGGATAGCTGTCGACACTGATGTCGACAGGTTGGCCGGGTTTGACGTGAGTCAGTTCGGTTTCCTTGGGAGACGCCGCGACCCACAATTGATCGGCCGATACCAGGCTGATGCCCGATTGCGGAGGTTGCAGATAGGCCCCGACTTGCAGGGAATCAACATTGGTCACCACGCCATCAAAGGAAGCCCTGACCACCGAGTTGTTCAGGTTGCGCTGGGCTTCGTCGACAGCGGCCTGGGCGACCAGGTAGGTGGATTGCTGTTCGACCGGTGTTTCGATGTTCCCGCCCAATTGCGCCAGCACCATCTGTGCTGTGGCTTTGGCCACGTTGATTTTTTGTCGGGTACTGTCCAGTGCGTGCTTGGCATCGTCGTAGTTGGTTCTGGACACCGCAGACACGCTGACCAGGGTTTGCTGGCGCTGGAAGCTGGCCTGGTAGTACGCAAGGTCGATTTGCGCCTGGTCGATTTCTGCCTGGGCTTGCTTGTAGTTGGCCTGGAGGTTGAGGATCTGATTACGCACGTTGCTCAGTTGCGCCCTGGCGCCGGCCAACGCAATCTCAAAGGGTTCCGGCCTGAGGGTGAACAGGACCTGGCCTTTGACCACCGGCTGGTTGTCCTTGACCTCGATCGAGGCAACCAGGCCCGAGACATCGGTGGAGACACCGACATGATCGGCTTGGATGTAGGCATTATCGGTTGAAATGATTTGCCCACCCGTGACATAAAAGTAGCCGCTGACCAGCAGCACCACGGGCAACAGCGCGAAGAGTGCCGTGCGTACCCGTTGCCGCTTCAAGCGGGGTGGGGGCGCACTGCTTTGGTCGCCTTCGGTTGTTGCGGGCTCGGATTTGCGGGCTTCAGTCGAGGAGGGGGCTTCCAGTCGTGTGGGCCGTTCGACCGGTGCTTTCAAGTGATGATCAGCCATGCTGGCGCTCCTCCTTGTTGATGGGCAGGCTGCAGGCGTCGATCAGGTTGGCGCGCATGCGCTCCATCATCTGTGTGAGCAGTCGTTCTTCTTCCTCCGAAAACCCGCGGGTTGCCTCCTGGCGTGTCGCCCGGCCCATTTCGCGCATCAGTTCCAAATGCGGGTGAGCTTGCTCGGTCAAATACAGCAGGGACAGGCGGCGATCGGTCGGGTGCCGGCGTCGTTCGACCAGCCCGCGCTCGGCCATTTTGTCCAGCAGGCGCACTAAGGTGATTGACTCAAGCTCCAGGAGATCTGCGAGCCCCTTCTGATGGATGCCTTCATTTTTAGACAACATCGCCAGCACCTGCCATTGCGAGCGGGTGAGGCCGAGATGCCGCGCACGTTGTTCGAAACGTTTGCGCATCAACCGGGCGCTATCGTGCAAGGCAAAACCAAGGGTCAGTGGGTGAGTCATGCTGAAGCCTGCTGGAAAAAGTAAGCTCATCATAGTTTAGCTTGTAATTAGTAGGCTATCTAATTGTGCAAATTGTTTCAGTGGGGGGAGGGTGACCAGTCGCGAGGTGACGAGGCGTTGGAACGCGGCGTCATCGGTGAGTTATTGCCCTGGCTTTTTATCTTTGCTCGGCGAGCCGCTCGAAGTGGCTGCATCCTTTTCTGTCGACTGTGAATCCGTGCCCGAATTAGAGCCTGCCGCTTCCTCGCCCTTTTTGTCGGCTTTCTGCTCTTTGGATTCAGCGCTGCCTGCCTGGTTGAGTCCTGGCATGGCGCTCGGTGGGAGGGTTGAGTCGGCGGTCGTCTTTTCGGCTGCGAGAGAGCAGGTAGAAGAGGCCGACAGGAGTCCAATGAAGATGAGCGCGGCAATATTGCTTTGCATGATGAGCGTCTTCCGTGTGAGGGATATGACTATTGGAAGTTCGCCGATTGTGAAGGTGCGGGTGTCTGGACGGGCGGTAGACATGACCGTTTGAATGGCTCTTCTATATATAGAAGAAGGCGTTTGCTTTTCTCTATAGGCCGCTTTCGGGGTGTTTTGCCCCTTTCAGCAAGTTATTGATCGCAAAGCAAAATCAGTGCTTGACGGCAGATCTGAGGTGTCTATAATTCGCCCCACTTCCGGCGCAGTCGAAACGGAAAACTCCTTG
>NZ_JAFMPV010000034.1:0-53992 GCF_049132105.1 Pseudomonas sp. NFX15 | reverse complement strand
CTACAGAGGGCGGTGTCGTTTACAGCATCGACATACGCCACAAATCCACCGTAGGAGCTGGCTTGCCAGCGAAGGGGCCGTCCGACTCGGCATCTTCACAGGCTGACACACCGCCTTCGCGGGCAAGTGCTCTCCTACAGGATTTGTGGATGACCGATCGCTGGCGCGTGCATCCAGTCGAGTTGCGCCGCCGGCATCGGCCGGCCGAACCAGTAACCCTGACCCAGATCGCACCCGTGATCGAGAAGGAAAGCGGCCTGCTCGACCTGCTCGATGCCCTCGGCATGCACTTGCATGCCCATGCTCTTGGCCAGCGCAATGATCACCCGCGAGATCGCCGCGTCGTCCTCATCCCACGGCAAGCCGGCGACGAAGCCCTGGTCGATTTTCAACTTCTGCACCGGCAGGCGCTTGAGCCGCAACAGTGATGAATAGCCCGTGCCGAAATCGTCGATGGCCAGGCGCACGCCCAACTCACGCAGACGATGCATCTGCTCCAGCGCGACTTCCGGGTCCTCCATCACGGCGCTTTCGGTGACTTCCAATTCCAGGTAGGCCGGATCCAGCCCGGTATCACGCAGCACCTGCGCCACCTGCTGATACAGCTCCCGCCGGGCGAACAGGCGCGAGGAAACATTGACCGCGACGAAGGACAGCACCACCCCGTCCTGCTGCCATTGGCACATTTGCCGGCACGCCTGCGCCATGACCCAGGCGTCGATCTCGGCAATCAGACCGGTACGTTCGGCGACCGGGATAAATTGCCCCGGTGACACCAGACCCCGCTGCGGATGCTGCCACCGCACCAACGCTTCGACGCCAATCAGCCGACTGGTTCCGAGGTCGTGAATCGGCTGGTAATAAACCCGCAGCTCTTGCTGCTCCAGGGCGCGGTGCAATTCGAACGCGAGTTCGACCCGCTGCTGGGCGTGGGCCGTTAGCTCTTCGGTGTAGAGGGCATAGCCGTTGCGACCTGTGCTCTTGGCCTTGAACAGTGCCGAATCAGCGTTACGCAGCAGTTGCTCGGCACTCAAGGCATCGCTGGGAAACAGGCTGATGCCGATGCTGGTGTTGATGAACAGTTGATGCCCATCGATCAGGAACGGCTCTTTCAAGCCATCGATAATCCGCTGGGCCAACGCAGCAGCCTGAACCAGTTGCGGGCAACTTTCAGCGAGCACGGCGAACTCATCACCGCCCAGCCGTGCCAGGGTAATGCCCGGGCCGAACATGCCACTCAAACGCTCGGCCACACCCTTGAGCAATTGGTCGCCGATGGTGTGTCCGAGGCTGTCGTTGATCATCTTGAAGTGATCGAGATCGATCATCAGCAGTGCGCAGCCGCGCTTGTGGGCCTGCGCCGAGGCGAGTGCCTGCTCGGCGCGGTCGGTGAACAGCAGGCGGTTGGGCAGGTCGGTGAGCGGATCGTGGTGCGCCAGGTGCATTAATTCGTGTTCGGAGTTCTTGATCGCACTGATGTCGGAAAACACCGCCACGTACTGGCTCGGCTGGCCGTAATCATCGTGAATCAGGCGAATCGTCTGCCATTGCGGGTAGATCTCGCCGCTTTTGCGCCGGTTCCAGATCTCCCCGCTCCACTCGCCCACGCTGTCGAGGGTGGCAAACATCGCCTGGTAAAACTCGGGGGAATGTCGCCCGGACTTGAACAGGTTGGGCCGCTGTCCCAGCACATCCTCGTACCCGTAACCGGTAATCTCCATGAATGCCCGGTTTACATGCACGATGACGCCGTTGCGATCGGTGACCAGCACACCCTCGCGCGTGCAATCGAACACCGCCGCTGCCTGGCGCAGGCGCTCGCGATTGGCATTGCGCTCGTGCATCGTGGCGCCGATCCCCAGGCACCGCAGCAATCGCGCACGGGCAATGAAGATCAACCCGGCGCTGAACAGCACCCAGGCATAACCGTTGATCAGTTGCCATCGCAGTTGCTCGGCGGAGCTATCGAAGAAACTGTTCAATAAATAGCCACTGATCTGCAGCCAAATCACAGAAAGCAACAGATAGAGCAGCGCTGCACGCAAGGCATCGCGATAGGTGGCAGACATCTGGCGATCCATGTCCTTACAAAAAGGTTGGAATTATAGATTAAAGACACATTCAGCCACTCTTATCTGAAAGGGCGACTGGTTTTCTGTGTGGGCTTAGTGATAATGCAACGGCTGTTTTTTCTTTATCGAGGGCCCTATAGCCTATGTGGTACGAAGGTTTTCTTGGCTTGTCGGCCTGGTCACTGGTGGCAGTCACCCTGCTGATGACCCACGTCACGATCATCGCCGTCACGGTCTATCTGCATCGTTACTCGGCCCATCGCTCCCTGGAGCTGAATGGCGGCCTCAAGCATTTCTTCCGTTTCTGGCTGTGGCTGACCACGGCGCAGAACACCCGCGAGTGGACCGCTATCCACCGCAAACATCACGCCAAATGCGAAACCGTCGATGACCCGCACAGCCCGGTCATAAAGGGTTTGTCCACGGTGCTGCGCAAAGGTGCCGAGCTGTATCGCGCCGAAGCGGAAAACCCCGAGACCCTGCGCATCTATGGCAAGAACTGTCCCGAAGACTGGATCGAGCGCAACCTCTACAGCCGTTATCCACTGCTGGGTATTGCGATCATGGCCGTGATCGATTTGCTGCTGTTCGGCACCATCGGTATCACCATCTGGGCCATCCAGATGATGTGGATCCCGGTCTGGGCCGCCGGTGTGGTCAATGGCCTGGGCCATGCCGTTGGCTACCGCAACTTCGAATGCCGCGATGCGGCGACCAACCTGGTGCCGTGGGGCATCCTGATTGGCGGTGAAGAACTGCACAACAACCATCACACCTACCCTAACTCGGCAAAACTGTCGGTGAAGAAGTGGGAATTCGACCTCGGCTGGGCATGGATAAAAGTCTTCAGCTTCCTGCGTCTGGCCAAGGTTCAGCGGGTCGCGCCGATTGCCCATCGCGTCGAAGGCAAGGGCAGCCTGGACATGGACACCGCCATGGCGATCCTCAACAACCGCTTCCAGATCATGGCCCAGTACCGCAAATTGGTGATCGGGCCGCTGGTCAAGCAAGAGCTGGAAAAGGTCGATCACTCGGTCCGCCACCAGTTCCACCGCGCCAAGCGCCTGCTGTCCCGTGAGACCAGTCTGCTGGACGACAAGCACCACGTGCGCATCCAGAACATGCTCGAACACAGCCAGGCGCTGAAGGTGATCTACGAGAAACGCCTGGCCCTGCAGCAGATCTGGGTCAAGACCAGCTCAAATGGCCACGACATGCTCGCCGCCATCAAGGACTGGGTACACGAAGCCGAAGCCAGCGGGATTCAATCCCTGCGCGACTTCGCCGATCAGCTGAAGACCTACTCGCTGCGCCCAACCGCCGCCTGAAAAACCTGTGTGCGAGCCTGCTCGCGAAGCGGCGTGCCAATCAATATTGAGTTGACTGGCATAATCCACTTCGCGAGCAGACTCGCTCCTACAGGGCTTCATGGTCTTGTTGGCCCATCCATACCGCCCGGCGGGCGTCTGCGCCCTCGCCGCACACGGCGGGAACTAAGCTCAAAATCCCCTATCTCAAAGACACTTCGCCATCCCCGGCGGGCTTGGTGTTGGCTGCGCTCGAACCCGCGGCATGCCCTTTGAGATTTGTGTCGATGGCCCAGAAAAATCTGCAAGACCCATCGAGGCCCCATTGGCCCGAAGCCGCGCAAACCCTGATGGCGCTGATGCACGCCGAAGGCGAAGTCGCGCGCCTGAGCGAGCGCGAACAGTTGTTCAGCACGCTGCTGGTGAGCGTCAACGCGGTGCTTTGGGCGCTGGACTGGGAAACCCGCCAGGTGCTTTACGTCAGCCCCGCCTATGAACGGATCTTCGGCCGCTCGGCCGACTTGCTGCTGGCCGACAGCGATCAATGGCGTGACAGCATCTACCCCGACGACCTGGACTATGCCGAGCGTAGCCTCGCCCAAGTGCTGGACAGCGGCGCCGTAGAAGACCGCGAGTATCGGATCGTCACCAGCGATGCCCAGGTACGCTGGCTCAGCGACAAGTGTTTCATCAATCGCCAGGCGGAACCCGGTCAGCCGGTGATCATCGTCGGCATTGCCGAAGACATCACCGACAAGAAGCACATGGAAACCGAGTTGCTGCGCCTGGCCACCACCGACGCGCTGACCCAGAGCAGCAATCGCCGTCATTTCTTCGAATGCGCTCAACAGGCGTTCGAACACGCCCAAGGCAAGGACGAGCCGCTGTCGTTCCTGATGCTGGACATCGATGACTTCAAGATCGTCAACGACACCTATGGCCACCAGGAAGGCGACAACGTGCTGCAACGCATCGCTGAAAGCGGTCGCGCCGCGTTGCGCCGTGGCGACCTGTTCGGGCGCATTGGCGGCGAGGAGTTCGCCGCGGTGTTTCCCGGCTGCACGCCACAGATGGCCCTGCAAGTGGCCGAGCGCTTGCAGCGGGAGATCCAGCGGTTGAGCTTCAGCCATGAAGGCCGCACGTTCGCCATCACCATCAGTCAGGGCCTGACCAGCCTGACCGCCGAAGACCCCAACGTGGAAAGCCTGTTTGCCCGAGCGGATGCCGCGATGTATCAGGCCAAGCGCGAAGGCAAGAACCGAATCGTCACGACCTAAACCTTGTAGGCGCTGGCTTGCCAGCGAAAGCAATGCATCTGACACACCAAGTTGTCCGCCTTCGCTGGTAAGCCAGTTCCTACAGGGTTTGCGTCGAGTTTATTTTTTTCGCAGGCGCATCAGTTCCGGCAAGCCGATCTTGAGCAAGCGCGCCGTCCGGCTCTTCGCCAGGTCTTCGATGCCCTCATGCTCCGTCAGGCGCGCCAGTTGCGCTGCCATGTTCATCACCAGGGCTTCACGGGAATAAACCCCGCCACCGAGCTGGTAGGCCGCCGCAATCAGCTCGCGCAATTCCAGCGGCAGGCGCCAGCGCGTGCGCAGGGCAGAACCGTAGGCCGCGCCGTACTCAGCCAGCGCTTCTCCCACTTCCTCCTGCTCGTCCAGTACGCCACCGGCCTGCTTCCACTCCTGCAAACAGCGCAGCAAGGCCAGGTCACCGAGCCGATGCAACATGCCGGCGCAATAGCAGCGCTCCTGATCCAGGTCGAGCAAGCGCGCCAGCGTGCGGCCGTATTCCGCCGTATGCAGCGACAGCTCCCAGTACCGTTCGGCATAGTCGGCCAGTTGTGGATCGCTGAGCCGGGCACTGCGCTTGAGCGTCAGCCCCAGAATCAGGTTCATGCTCTGCCCGGTGCCCAGGCGATGTAGCGCCTGGGACAGGGTTTGCACGGCAGCACCATGATGCTGGGCCGCGCTGTTGGCTGCCGCGATCAGCACAGCCGTGACCTGCGGATCGGTACGGATTTCGCTCTCCAGCACGCCCAGATCGAGGCCATTGGGGTTGAGGCTGCGCTTGACCGCCACTTGCACGTCGGTCATCAGCGGCGCGCCTTCAGCCAACTCGCGGCGGCGCTCCAGGTACACCGACAACGTCATGCCCGATGCCAGCGCTGGCACTTCGCACGACACTTCTTCGCCGGCATTGAGCAGCAACCCCTGCAAGCGGTGGGTCAGGCTTTCCATGTTCAGCGGTTTGGTCAGGTACGCGGCCGGCGCCAACGGCAAGGCCTCACGCACACTGGCGCTGTCGTTGCGGCTGCTCATCAGAATGAACGGCATCGGCGGTTTGCGTTTGCGCTGGCGGATGCTGCGCAGGACATTCAGGCCATCGACACCGGGCAATTCCCAATCGGCGATCACCAGGTCATAGGGGTTGGTCGCCAACAGCTCCAGCGCTTGCTGGCCATCAGCGCACAAATCCAGCCGCGCATCGCAGCGGACGTTCAACAACACTTCCTTGAGCAGGTCCCGGGACCAGGGGTCGGCCTCGGCGATCAACACTCTTGGAGCGGCGGGTAAAATGACAAGTGTCATACAGCTCTCCCTGGCAATGCAGGAACCTTAGCCAATGCTGGCCTTTCGATACAGCGCTAATGCGCGGGATGTGTTTCAAGGGGCGTAAAAAAACCCGCCGAAGCGGGTTTTTTGTGGATCAGGTCACACGGCGGATCACAACTCGGAGAAGCACTCTTCGATGATCGCCAGGCCTTTGTCCAGTTGCTCGTCCGGCGAGGTCAGCGGTACCAGGACGCGCAGAACGTTGCCGTAGGTGCCGCAGGACAGCAGGATCAGACCCTTGTCGCGAGCCTTGGCCACAACCGCTGCCACGGCAGCCGCGTTCGGTTTGTGGCTGTCGCCGCCTTCGAACAACTCGACCGCGATCATCGCGCCCAAGGCACGGACTTCACCGATCACCGGGTACTTGGCCTGGATGGCCTTCAGGCCGGTTACCAGACGCTCGCCAACCGCTTTGCAGCGATCCAGCAGGTTCTCTTCTTCGAACACTTCCATCACGGCGAGGGCCGCGGCGCAAGCGATCGGGCTACCGGCGTAAGTGCCGCCCAGGCCGCCTGGAGCGATGGCGTCCATGTACTCGGCCTTGCCGCACACACCGGCCAACGGGAAGCCGCCAGCGATGGATTTGGCGAAGGTGGTCAGGTCGGCAGCAACGCCCATCTGTTCCATGGCAAAGAACGTACCGGTACGGCCAGCGCCAGTCTGTACTTCGTCAGCGATCAGCAGGATGCCGTGCTGGTCGCACAGGGCACGCAGACGCTTCATGAATTCTTTCGGCGCAACGTAGAAACCGCCTTCGCCCTGAACAGGTTCCAGGATGATTGCGGCGATGTCGCGAGCTTCAGCGTCGTTCTTGAAGATGCGTTCGATGGAAGCGATCGAGTCGTCGATGCTCACACCGTGCAGTTCGTTCGGGTACAGCGCGCGGAAGATGCCGCCTGGCATCAGGCCCATGCCGGCCGAGTAAGGCACGACTTTACCGGTCAGGCCCAGGGTCATCATGGTGCGACCGTGGTAAGCGCCGGTGAACGCGATTACGCCGGCACGGCCAGTGGCGGCGCGGGCGATCTTGATGGCGTTTTCAACGGCTTCGGAACCGGTGGTCACCAGCAGGGTTTTCTTGGCGAAATCACCTGGCACCTTGGCGTTGATTTTTTCGCACACTTCTACGTACGGCTCGTAGGCCAGCACCTGGAAGCAAGTGTGGGTCAGCTTGTTCAGCTGCTCGGTCACGGCCGCGATGATTTTCGGGTGCACGTGGCCGGTGTTCAGTACAGCGATGCCGCCGGCGAAGTCGATGAACTCGCGACCTTCAACGTCGGTCACGGTGGCGTTCTTCGCGGACTCTGCGAAGATCGGGTGAATCTGGCCAACACCACGTGGAACTGCGTTGGTACGGCGGGCCATCAAATCAGCGTTAGTCTTGCTCATACATTCCTCATTCACCGCTCATCGGGCGGCGTGGTTCAAGGATTAAGCGGCGGGGAACAGCGGCGGCAGCATGCGATGATCGACTGCCACGGCGTTCCCGGCCACCGAGAAAATTCCGTTTGAAGCGGTGCAAAGGGACAGCGCTCTCGTGCCCTTTGCACTTGAAGCAATGCCTGGTCGCAGCTTAGACCTTCGAGCTTAGATGCCCAGGCAGAGGTATTTGATTTCCAGGTAATCTTCGATGCCGTACTTGGAGCCTTCACGGCCCAGGCCCGACGCCTTGATGCCGCCGAACGGCGCGACTTCGTTGGAGATCAACCCGGTGTTGACGCCGACCATACCGTATTCCAGGGCTTCTGCCACACGGAACACACGGCCCAGGTCGCGCGCATAGAAGTACGAGGCCAGACCGAACTCGGTGTCGTTGGACATCGCGATCACATCGGCTTCGTCTTTGAAGCGGAACAGCGGAGCCAGTGGGCCGAAAGTTTCTTCCTTGGCCACGGCGGCGTTGTTCGGCACGTTGGTCAGGATGGTCGGCTCGAAGAAGTTGCCTTCGATGGACTTGCCGCCGGACAGGACGGTGGCGCCTTTGGAAACGGCGTCAGCGATGTGCTCTTGCACCTTGGCAACGGCCTTTTCGTCGATCAGCGGGCCGGTGGTGGTGCCGTCTTCCAGACCGTTGCCGATCTTGAGCTTGGCGACCGCCACTTTCAGCTTCTCGGCGAATGCGTCGTAGACCGAATCCTGAATGTACAGGCGGTTGGCGCAGACGCAGGTCTGGCCGTTGTTGCGGTACTTGGAAATGATCGCGCCTTCAACGGCCTTATCCAGGTCCGCGTCGTCGAACACGATGAACGGCGCGTTGCCACCCAGTTCCAGGGACACTTTCTTGATGTCCTTGGCGCATTCCGACATCAGTTGGCGACCGATTTCGGTCGAACCGGTGAAGGACAATTTGCGCACGATCGGGTTGCTGGTCAGCTCGCTGCCGATGTCGCCGGCGCTGCCGGAAACAACACTGAACACGCCAGCCGGAATGCCGGCACGCTGGGCCAGTTCAGCCAGGGCGAAAGCCGAGAACGGGGTTTGCGAAGCAGGCTTGAGCACCATGGTGCAACCGGCGGCCAGGGCCGGGCCGGCTTTACGGGTGATCATCGCAGCCGGGAAGTTCCACGGGGTGATTGCAGCGGTCACGCCGATTGGCTGCTTGATCACGATCAGGCGCTTGTCTGGCTGGTGGCCCGGAATCACGTCACCGTAGATGCGCTTGGCTTCTTCGGCGAACCATTCGATGAAGGAAGCGGCGTAGACGATTTCGCCCTTGGCTTCAGCCAATGGCTTGCCTTGTTCCATGGTCATCAGGCGAGCCAGGTCGTCCTGGTGCTCGATCATCAGTTCGAACCAGCGACGCAGTTTGCCCGCACGCTCTTTGGCGGTCAGTGCACGCCAGCCCGGCAGCGCTTTGTCAGCAGCTTCGATGGCACGGCGGGTTTCGGCAGCGCCCATTTTCGGCACGGTGCCCAGAATTTCGCCCGTTGCCGGGTTATTGACCTTGATCGTCTGACCATTGTCGGCATCGACCCACGCGCCATTGATGAAGGCTTGCTGGCGGAACAACTGGGTGTCTTTAAGCTGCATGTCGGCTTTCCTTAACAGCACCGCGGCAGGCGCGGAGCAAATTATGATTGTAGAAAGGCGCCTCGATAGGCTGCCGTCAGGGAAATCATTCACCGGGCTGAAGCACATAAATAGCGCACGGATTGGACTCGCGCGGTTCAGCACCCAGACAAGAGCGTTTGAAATCTCAAACGAATCCTAGGATCAAAGGGGGTAAAGGACAATAGGCTGTTCGAAAAAAAGAACGAAAACGTCTCTTTAGCCTCATTTTTCTGATCAGCGTAGCAATCGCCTGTGACAGTCTGGAAAAACACAGCCGATTCAGCAGCATGGACGCCCGCAACGCATATGAGTATCATGGCGCCCGCTTGCACCAGTAGCTCAGCTGGATAGAGTACTGCCCTCCGAAGGCAGGGGTCGTGGGTTCGAATCCCGCCTGGTGCACCATACGTTGTAACGAGAAAGCCCCGGATCGTAAGGTCTGGGGCTTTTTTGTGTCCCGTATTTGGCAATTGCTGCCAAAACCTGAAACACCTAACTTATCCTGCAATTTCTTAAATGCGTTCAATATGGCGATCGACGTCTGAGCGGGTTCACTCGATACGGCTTACAAGAACCAAGGAAGTGACATGGCCAAAATGTGGATAATCCGTGGCGAGTCTGGTCGGCCAAACGCCGAGTCAAGGTCGAGGCCACGTAATGACTAACACCGACCTGATCCTCTATAGCACTGAAGACGGTCAAGCCCATTTCGTACTCCACGAAATAGGCGGCCAGGCATGGTTGACTCAACTTGAACTGGCCGATTTGTATCAGACCACCAAACAGAATATCAGCCTGCACGTTCAGAACATTCTGTCTGAGGGAGAGCTGTCGGAGGAGGCAACCGTCAAGGAAAACTTGACAGTTCAAACCGAGGGTTCGCGTCAGGTCAGCCGTAAGCTAGCGCACTACTCTCTACCCATGATCATCGCCGTAGGCTACCGCGTACGCTCAACCCGGGGCTCGCAGTTCCGCCAGTGGGCCACCCGAACCCTAAGTGAATATATGCTCAAAGGCTTCGTGATGGACGACGCCCGCCTCAAAGATCCTCGCTGGGATTACTTCGATGAACTACTCGAACGCATCCGCGACATACGATCATCGGAGAAGCGCTTCTATCAGAAGGTTCGTGACCTGTTTTCCTTGGCCGAGGACTATCGCGCCAATGAACAGGACACTATGTGGCTATTCGCTGAAGTACAGAACAAGCTGTTTTTTTCAGTGACCGGATACACCGCTGCCGAGTTGATCGTTCATCGCGCTGATGCCAACGTACCCAACATGAACCTGCTCAGCTTCAACGGCGACCGTGTGCGCAAGGCGGATGTGGTGGTTGCCAAAAACTATCTGAATGGTGAAGAACTGGATCAGCTCAACCGCTTGGTCAGCATGTTCCTCGACTTCGCCGAATTACGCGCCAAACAGCGCCAACAGATAAAACTGGAAGATTGGCGGCGCTACATCGACAGCTTCCTGGCCTTCAACGAGCAACCGTTGTTACGCACGGCGGGTAGCGTCAGCCATGAGCAGATGAAAAACGTCGCCCACGAACGTTATGAAACGTTCGATCAAAAACGCAAAAGCGCTGAAGCGCGAGAGACAGACGTTAAAGAGCTTACAGAGCTAGAACACCTGGAGAAGCGCCTGAGTAGCCACAAAAAACCAACCTGATGGCTCCCACGCCTGAGTAACAAGGCGTTAAAAATGGATTTTAAGCGGCTACACGCTCATCTCATCAAGACTGAAAAACATCTTCAACCAGCGATCGAAATATTTAGTATCGCGTTCCAGGCAAAATCCCAACTTATTCGCTCCTGCTCCAGTCGCACATTCTGCCCAATCCTGTTTTGCTTGAGGCTCTCGTAAAGAAGCTGCTCCGAAGCCGAGAGGTTGGGCAATCTCATTGCGGAGTGAGGATCCTTTTCTTCTCCCCAAAGGGACTGATGGGAAAGCAATGTGTGCTCATCCATCATCAGGGTTTGCAACTCTGGAAGATAGCTTCGCGCTCGACTCAAAATAGCGAAGCCATGTGTATCCAAATCGCCCCAGTAGAAACACTTTTTGTTGGCGAGCCAGGGAAGTTGCCCAAGAACGTCGACGGCGTAGCCTAGCCGCATGATAACGATGGCTCCGGGGAGTTCATCGAAGGCCAATCCCGTCTGGAGGTTCTCGACGATGAACACTCGGGTCACGGACAAACTCAAGGCCGATATCTGTTCCAAAGGCGCACTAATATCGCCTAGTCCACCTAATTGACGCCGGAGCAGAGGATCCAGGACCCTCAGGCGCATTAGTTGGGGTAATGGCCTGAGCCCACACCGCTGAAAGAAATCACGACTGCCCTGTGGATCACTTTGTAAGTGAGCCAGAAGTTCGGCCACCAGGGCTTTACGACCATCCAGCCATTTGCTGTCGACACCAGCGATGGGCAATTGTCGGGGGAAGAGGTTTGAGTCGGGATGTTCGCTAATCCAGGTCAACATTTCGATGAGGCGGGTGAAATCCACATCACTGTAGTCAGCCAGCACATTGAAATACCGAGCAACCACCCCGTCCAATACGGGCCATCGTTCGACTAATGCCGCATAACGGTCCAGGGCTCTTGCCCATCGTGCGCTTTCACCGACCCAAACAGCGACGTCTGCAGGCCCCTCCAATAGCAGCCTTTCCGGAACGCGCTGGGTTCCCAGGGATCGCCAACGGCGCTCGCCCCAAACTAAAACGCCTGCACCCTTCCAATTTTGCCAGGCATGTACCCAGCTGAGAACGCCATCAGGTTGGCGCAACGCTTCCTGCTCCGTCGGGACACCCAGATTGATCTCCAAGGGCCAAAAAGAGGGGTGAAGTTCTTGCGCAACATGCACCTGTAACCATTCGCGATGCTTATCCTGAAATTTTCTCGTCAGCTGCGTGTGCACTTCCTTAGGTGTCTTCAACGTTTTCCGCCTCCCTGGCATGCTCCGGCAACTTGAGCCTGCGACGGTCGTCATCGTACTCGATCAACAAGACACCTGAGGTTCGGCGGTCACTGATGTCCACAAAGCAAGCGCCTCCAATAAAGGGCTCCAACGTCATCACTGACTTTAGGGGGGTCGCCACAATCATTTGAAAACCGAAATTGGTAAATATGTTCATTGCCAGCGTTGTGAACTCGTTGTCCGCCTTATCGAAAGCCTCGTCGAGGACAACCGGCGCATACATCGGAACACCGTGTTCGTTACCACCCAATTGGTATCTAAGAGCGGCGGCCAGACAGGTCGTGGCGAGTTTCTGTCGTTGTCCACCCGATTTACCAGCACCACTTCGATAGATTTCGATCTCGGTGCCTTCTTCATCCATTTCACGACCGATGAATTCAACGTGTTGACGTACGTCCAGCACCGCATCACGCCATCGTTTCTGCTCAGGCGCCTGGCTGGAAAGTTTGTCGACGAGTCGACGTAACGTCATAAATCGCGATTCAGCAAACTCACGATCATCCGACCAGGCGTGACGCATGGCTTCCAGGATGTCTTGCTTAAACTCCCGTACAGCGGGCAACTGTCGATCATTGGCGTCGATGTGAAGATACGTTTTCTGGCTGGCGCTCTGGTTGAATGGCACTTGATTGAGACTTTCGTTCACCAATTCCATACGCTCCAGAATCGCCTTTCTGGCGTCATTCAGATACGTAGAGAGTGCCGCAAGATTCTGGTGACTTTGATTGCGCAGCAGATCAAAGAAATGCTGCTCATACGCGGGCAGGCCATCGGTTTCCAATCGAATCAGTTTTGCGAAAAAATCTGCTGCACTCAGCAAGCTAGTGTCCAGATCCCCCGCATCGAGAGGCCACCTGCGCTTGAACTCGGCAAAGTGTTGCTCAACACCGTTGGCGAGCTGACTAATTTTTAAACTGAAATCCCCGATCTCATCACGCATTTTTCTTTCAAGAAGAGTGGTCAGGCGATCGAGATTTTCAAGCCGGACAGTGTCTGGCAGATTGGAGTAACGCTCTGCAAGACCTCGCTGTTGATCGGGCGTCAGTGCAACTAAAGAGTCATCGACTTGAAGGTCCTGAAGTTTTTTCTGCTGAGTGGCAATCAGCACGCTGGTAGATGCTTCAGCAACCTCGATTTCACGTAGCGACTCGCTGGCCTTGTCAATTTGCTTTCTCAACGATTCAATTTGCTCGCCGATTTGTTGCAGAGCAAAATTCCCAGACTGAACATCCCTGATTTGTCGTTCCAATGTCGAGATTCGGTCAAGAACCGCAGCGGCATCAATCTCTTGCCAACGTAAGTTCACCAGCGTCTGCCAATGCATAGCGCGAGCTCGCTGCGCCTTATCGTGATCAACAAGCACTATGAGTTTACGGCTGAGCTCGGCAGAGTGGTCGGCTAACTGCCGTGCCTGTTGTTCGAATAGCTCCAGTTTGTCGCGGTTATTGAAGCCCAATACCCAATTGCGACGGTCATCGACTTTACGGCGATCATCCTTTTCGTGTCGGGTTTTACTATGCTTGATTTGCCCTTCCATTGTGAGGGCTCGCTCCGCGTTTCGGAACATCTGCACGGAGTCAACGCAACTGTAGTTGAATCGTTGCTGCAATTCGTTTTTCAGCCAGTTCGCCTGAGTCCCGTCCTTGACGTTCAGCTTGAGGACAAGAGAGTCATTGCTGATGGGCTTGGATTGAAACGACTCCACCCGCCCTGTGCGGTAATAAACCAGGCGTTTCCCAAGCTGCGTGTTGTTCAGGTGAGTCGACAATGCAGCATAGTGTCGCTCGTCCACTAGCAGTGACAGTGCGAAACCGCGCAAAACCCGTTCTATCGCTCCCTGCCATGACCCCGCATCGGCTTTGACTTCAATCAGCTCCCCGACGAAAGGCAATGCGGTATCCGCCAGGCCGATGGATGAGGCAATCTCATTACGCAGCTCCAACATTTCCGCCGGGATGTTGGACGGTTGGCGCCTTAACGCCTCAACCTCTTTCACAGTGGACGTGAATGCGGTTTCTGCCTGCTGCTTTTCGCTGGTAAGCCGGACCTGCTGCCCCAGGCAATCATTGCTTCCACTTTCCCATTGCTCAATTTCTTCCCGCGCCTCACCTACCTGCTCAGCGAATCCCTGAGGCGTCTCCCGTAAGCTCCAGCCAAGTTTTTTACAAGCCTCGTTGGCCTGTTCACGCTTACGCAATCGTTCGGCTCGCTGCTCTGCGAGTGTTGCAATTTCGGTCTTCCATTGCTCGATCTGGTCCCCACCCATTTCTCGGTGCTGACGCTCCAGATCATGTAACCCGGTTGTATGGTTACTGAGAATTGCTTTACGACGGTCCCGCTCTCCTTGCTGCCCTTCAGATTGAATGAGTAGTTCCGCGATATGTTTCTCTAACAGGTCAATGCGCAGCGTTTCTCGATAGCTGTCGATTCCCGCCTGCAACTCTTGAAGACCACTACGCTCAAGCTGCAGTGTTTGCATCCCTTCATGCATGTCGCGCGCCGGAACAAGAGTCTGGACCTGCTCACGAGCAGTGACCACCGCCTGATGCGCACCGTTAAGCTCTGCGAACTCACTCACCAACCGGTCGGCCACCTCAAAGGTCGGGGGTTTGTCGAGCATGAAATCACGGAGGAACGTATTGAGATCTCCCAGATTTTTGGCCGATTGCGTTTTATGAAGCAATCGAAGCGCCATTTCGCTCTCTATTCCAAGAATTCGGCAAAAGCGTTCGCAGTAAGCCCGAAATTTGTTTTGGCTGAAGGCCTCGGGGAATGCTTGATTCAGCTTACGGACGTCAAAATTCCATTGTGCAAACGCGTCCAGCTCACGTAGTTCGAAATCTCTCTCGAAAATCAGGTACTGAAGGCTGACGTCAGTTAAACCGTTGGCATTGCCACGTATCCAGAAAAGTCGAACGAGCACGACCTTCTGGCCAAGTTCATTGCGGTAAGTGAGCGCCAAAGCCGACCAAGTCGTTCCCGTGCGCAGATAGCGAGTAGCGATTTCGCCGGATTCGCCATCTTTTTGCTCAGCCCAGGCACCCCGCACGTAGCTGACCAGATTACGGTCCCGACCGGTCTTCTCCGCCTCGCGCGCGGCCGCGTTGAAATCCACCCACTGAGGCGGAACCAACAAAGCGGAAAACGCATCTAGCAATGTCGATTTTCCTGCACCAGAACGACCGACAAAGAGAAAACCACGATCTGCGATAGGAACGTCGTGGATACCGGAAAATGTGCCCCAGTTGAAGACCTGCAACCGCGACATACGGAACTGCTCTCGTTCAAACAACAGGCCTGTTTGAGGAACTGAAATCATTCGTTTACTCCTTGGTCTTGAGTAAAGTTGTCCTGATCCCTGGACAACTCGCCCGCAGCCATTCGCTGATACAGGCTAGTAAGAAGCTGTATTTCCTCTGCTGAAAAAAGTAGCTTCAGAGTGGGAGAAATTTCGAATCGATCCGCGCCGTGGCGGATTTTCTGCAAAATGCTGTGTTTTTTGATTTTCTCAATGGAAGCGTATATCCGCTTGGTAAATCCCGCACGATCAGTACTTCCGGCCCGCTCATACAAATGAAGAAACTCGACGATTTCTTCAACCGAGACAACAGCCCGCTCTCCTCGGGCCTCAGCTTGAGTCAGCAAGTGCCGTAGATGTAGCAGCAGAATGGAGTCAATGAAGGTTAAATGGGCACGGCGAAGTAGTCTGGGGACCTCCAGGTCTCCGGTGTCTGCCTGGCGGGTAAAGGCCACTTCCAGATCAACATCAATGACCAGTTCCAGAAACAAATCTGCAAGGCGACGGCGAATCACCGCCTCATCACGAATCAGCACCGGCCAGAGCTTTGAGTGCCGTCTTCCATCCAAAGAAGGCCCCGCAAGCAGTTGTACTAATGCACGTCGAGTATCAAGCGGTAATTCACCACTGTCGTTAACGAACAATACATTTGCGTTTTCGTGTTCAACTGGCTTCGGGGGCTCGCTTTCCGGCTCAGAATCCGGCAATCCTGGAGGGAAGTGTTCAGACCAGTTCATCAATTCGCTCCCTTGTGAATATGAGAGTGGGTATGCGAGCCCCACGTGCGCGATTGTCACCCCCCAGCCAGTTCACCATTTCGTGGCTTTGGCCCCTGAAACCGTGACGGCTGCCGAGTGCCAGTAGTCCGATTACACTTCCAAGCCCCTGTTCAGCAGGAAACAGCTCAAGGACCTCTGCAATGGTTGCCTGAGCTCTGAGGGTGAGTACCTCACGAACATTAGCTTTTAGGGTGCGAAAATCGATCTCCGACTGGGCTACCAGATTTCCCACAGACTCCAAATCGATGGGTGGGGCCTCGCCTTCATGCATTTGATCCGGTAAAGCCTGTAGAGAGGGGTCGTAGAGTCCCCATTGGGAATAGGACCAGATTTTGGCGCTGGTCAAATCCAGGCTGTAGTTCAATGCTTCTGTGGCCTTGACCTCATCCTTCAATGCCAATGCTGCACGTTGAGCCTCTTTGAGCAGTTGGTTCAGGCGTCGCTGCTCAAGGTACTCACGACTTTGTACGAAATGCCGAAGGCTGCGAGCAAAGGTTTGCAGAACCTCGTGGACCGCTCCTCCCTGTTCCAGCAGATTACGCGTCATACGAAGCAAAAAACGCCGGTCTTTGCCGTCCAGAAGGGATACAAACTCCCTCGACATCACGCTATCCAACGCTTGGTCTAGAGTGGCCGCCTGTTCGGGATCCGTGAGTAATCGCCAAAACGCAGAAAATGTTCTACCCGCCTCACTTTCACCGATCAGGTCTATCCCGGCGAAAAGATCGCCAAGTGTGTCTCCTCGATTGCCATCGTTGTCCATGATCCGCTCCCTCAACCCTCGATTGAGCTGGTCGAATTGATCGCGGACGCGGCGAAAGTCTCCTGTCAGGCCATCAGCTAATGCGATAATTTCGCGTGCTCGCTCCACCGCTGATGCATCGGCAAGCACTCGGATCGTCCCATCCTGAATGGCTTCTATTTCTTTGCTGATACGAGCCTGCTCAGTTAATAAGCGATCGATACGGCGATGTTTATCCTGATCGGTATCCTCGGCCAAATGAACGAGCGCCTGAATAACCAACGCCAAACGGCTCTCTGTTGCCGCCGAGTAAGGCTGCTCAATGTTTGAAACAAAACGAACTGCCTCTACAGCAGCCGTAGTCAGCTCGTACTCTTCCTCTGAAGCACCCGGAGGAAAACGTCTCTCGAGGTACCCGTCCGCCAGCCATCCCGCAACATAGATCTGTGCTGTCGCCAGCTTTTCACCTCGCGCCCGTAGCTCTTCGAGCTCTCGTTCAATACGCTCGTGAAAGATAGAGGCCGGCAGACTACGGTCGTTCTCATAGAGAAGAGTCTGAAGCAACCCCAAGACCAGAGGACCGTGGTCCGATGCTAGAAGCCGCCATAGAGGCAAGGTCCTCAAACGACGATAGGTGGCAATGGTTTTCTCGGCCTTCATTGGTGGCTCCCAGGAAGCGATGCCCCATGGTAACTACAAACTTTAACCAAACTACCGTTTGAACAGTGGTTCCGAACAATCTCGGAAATGGACTACCAAAATTCGTTAAAAATCATTCATTCGATCCTACGCACCGGCCAGGCAATAAACAAAAAAACCGCCGAAGCGGTTTTTTTTCATTCTGTCGTCCAGTCAAACTCGTCGTACTCATCATCGTCCTCGTCCTCCTCGAAGAACTCTTCTTCAAGGTCGTCGTCTTCAACAATGTCTTCTTCCGGCTGGTTCAGCAGAAAATCCTTGCGGCTCTCGGTAATTGCTCGCCGCAGTTCCTCACCCTTTTGTGGGCAGTTGAGCATTTGGGCGATGCGGTCGATTTTTTTTGTCACGGCATCCTCCAACGCATCGACTATGAACTGATAGTGCGCGCTTTCGGGGGTGGATGCCAAATCCCCGAAGGCGGCGCACTGCAGCTTGCTGTTAGGGTGCTGAGGCGATCAGCCTTCAGCGGTGATAGCGCCGTACCACGCTGCTGTTTCTGAGGACGTGGCCTTTGATTTTTTCCAGCAGTTGCGCACGGGTCAGGCCGGCGGGCAAGGCGTCCGGGGCCAGGTCCAGGGCGTAGATCTGGATGATGTAGTGATGCGCGCTGTCGCCAACCGGTGGGCAAGGGCCGACGTAACCGGTGGTTTTCTTGGTGTTGGTACCGCCCAGGCCCTCGAGGCCGGGTTTGGTGCCGGCGCCGGCCGGGAGCTGGTGGGTGCTGGCCTTGATGCCGTAATGCACCCAATGATCGACGCCCTGGCCTTTCTGGCCGTCCGGATCGTGCATGACGATGGCATAGCTTTGGGTGGCGACCGGGCCGGTGTTCCAGTTCAGCGCCGGAGAAATGTTGTGGCCGCCGCAGCCCGCGGAGTCGCTGGCCGCGGCCGACGTGAACAGACGGTCATCGGAGACACCGGGAATATTCAGGGTAAAGCGTTCCTGTGCCTGCGCCGGGAATTGCACGCAAAGGGCAACTGCCAAGGCGGCGAGCCAAGGGTTCAATGAGGTCAATCGGGTCATACCGGAGCACCTTGTGCGTGTTGGGCCGTCGTCGGCGTGCAAACTATAGCCGGACCGTTCGCGCCGTGGCAGTGGGATTTGGCTGAACCTCACCATCAGCCGCAGACTCGAACGAGAAATACCTGCCTGGAGAGCGATCATGACGATGCATCGCGTTGCCCGTTTCGCCGATGTACCCCAGGACCGAGGCCTGGAGGTGGACGTCGAGGACAGCAAGATCATCCTGCTGCGGGTCGGCGATCAATTGCGCGCCTATCAAGGGCAATGCCCGCACGCCGGAGCACCGCTGGCTGACGGAGCGATGTGCAATGGCCGGTTGACCTGCCCGTGGCACAAGGCGCAGTTTCGTATCGAGGATGGCGGCCTCTGTGAGCCGCCCGCCCTGGACAGTCTCAAGCGCTACCCGCTTGAAGTTCGCGAGGGCGAAGTCTGGATCGACAGCGAGCCACTGCCGGACGCCCACACGCCACCAGCGGACGATCCGCAAACCTTTGTGATTGTCGGTGCCGGCGCCGCCGGGACAGCGGCCGCCGCGGCATTGCGGGAAAAAGGCTTCGGCGGCCGGGTGCTGCTGCTCGACCATGAGGCGGGTGCCGGTTACGACCGCACCGTGCTGAGCAAATTCGTGATCGCCGGGGAAACCGCGCCGCAGGACGTCCCGGCGTTGCGCGAAGAGGATTTTTACCGCGAACAGCGGATCGAACGGCGCCACGCACGGGTGGCGAGCCTGGATGCACCGAACAAGACGCTGCATCTGGCCGACGGGCAATCACTGCAATACGACGCGGCATTACTGGCCACCGGCGGCATCCCCAAGCCGTTGCAGTTGCCTGGAGCGGATTTGCCGCAAGTGTTCGTGCTGCGTTCAAAAGCGCACGCGGAGCAAATATTGAACAGCGCCCGACCGGGTCAACGGGCAGTCATCATCGGCGACAGCTTTATTGCCATGGAGTCCGCGTCCGCCCTGCGCGAGTATGGTTTGGAGGTCACCGTGCTCGCGCGCCACGAGGTGCCCTTCGCCAAACAATTCGGTGACACCGTGGGTAAAGCGATCCTCGCGCGGCATGTGGCCCACGGCGTGGTCTATCACACTCAAGGCTCGGCAGCGCGCATTGAAGGTTCAGACAAGGTCGAAGCCGTCCTCCTGGACAACGGCCAGCGCTTGCCGGCCGATCTGGTGCTGGTGGGCATCGGCGTGACGCCGGCCACCGAGCCGTTTGCTGACTTGCCCCAGGAGAAAGACCATTCACTGCGTGTCGATGGCGGGATGCGCGTGACCGAGGGGCTTTGGGCGGCCGGCGACATCGCCACCTTCGCGCTCAATGGCCAGCCCCGGCGCATCGAACATTGGCGCCTGGCCCAGCAACAGGCGCGGATCGCGGCGGCGAACATGCTCGGTGGCGACGAACATTATCTCGACGTGCCGTTCTTCTGGACCTGGCATTTCGGCAAGAACTACGACTACCTCGGCCACGCCGAACATTGGGATGAGGTCGAATTCAAAGGGGACCCGTACCATCCGCCGTTTATTGGCCTGTTCGGCAAGAAGGGTGTGGTAGTGGCTGCCGTAGCTTGCGACGAAGAGCGGGCGATGGCGATGCTTGCCGAGCGGATGAAGCAGCCGCTGCCGCTGGATGAGGCATGGCGCCTGGTCCGCGGATAAAAGCACACAGCAAAACGCCCGGCGTCTGCGTCAAGAAGAAACCGGGCGTTGTCTGGCAGGACGTGTGTTACTGCTGCTCGGAGGCCGGGGCCGCGAACTTGCTCATGACAAAACCGGCAAATTCTTCGACGGTCATTTTCTGGCCATTGAAATCCACCTGATTGTTGGCGTAATGCAATTTGCTGACGATGTTGTTGCCATCCACGGTGGCCAGTTGGCTGCCGACGGCCATGCTGCTGAACATGTCGGCGGTGGCGTTGGCCTGATCGGCAATCAGCTTGGCGTCGGTCTGGCCGTCGATTTGCGACTGCACGCTGAGCAGATCGATCAGCATCGGCTTGGATACTTGCAGGTTGAAGTCCAGCAGCGCAATCAGCTGCCTGACCAATTGATCGGTCGGCAGATCGATGGCTTGTGGCTTGGTCAGGTCGAGCACCAGGTTGGCATGGCTCTCGCCATTGACGGTGTTGAACGACAGGTTTTCCAGCGCCACTTGCGGGCCGGCTGCCAGCAGTTTTTCGAGGCTGGACTTGAGTAGCGCCTCTTCGGCTTCGGTGAGTTTCAGTTCCGGCGCCGGTTGCCCGGCGGCCGTCGCTTCGGCGGCAGCCCGTTCGTAGGGTTGCAGTTTGGTCTGGTAGACCTGCATCAACGACAGGGTCGCCGGGATGTCGAGGTTCTTCACGCTCATGGCCAGCGCACCGGAACCGATGGTCTTGCCGTTCAGGGACACGTCAGCGACCCTGTAATCGGCACGCCCGGAAGCGCTGGTGCCCTTCTCTTCCGTCAGGTTTTTCATTTCGAACTTCTTGAAGTCCAGCACCGACTGCTTGACGCCGAAGGTCGACTTACCGCTGGCCAGCTCAAGGACGTTTTCGCCGGTGTAGAAACCGTAGGTGCTTTTTGTCAGGTTGCTGGCCAGGGTCAGGCCGCTCAGTTCAACCTGCACCGGTGCCTGGTCCTCGGAGACTGTGGTCACTTTAAGGCTGTCCATGTAGCCGTCAGCCTTGACCTTCTGCGCCATGGCGCTGGCATCGACGTTCATGTTCAGGCCGGAGAATTTCATGCTCGACTTGTCATCCAGCGCCATTTCCAGCGACTGCAACTCGATCGTGCCATTGGCCGCGTTGTCGTAGCCGATGTTGACCACACCGGTCAGCGGCGATTTGTCCTTGGCGGCGACGAACCATTTTTCGGTGAGCGGGGTCCGCTCCAGTTCGTAGTGACTGGTGGCCATGACCGGCAACAGCTTGAGCGACATCAGTCGCGAGAACGGCAACGGGCCGTGTTCGATGTGATCGACGAACAGCAGCTCGATGGGCGTTTCGCCGAACATCTCGCCTTCGCCCTTGAGGCGATAGTGCGCGGTGCTGCTGAAGACATGACGCTCCAGCGAGACCAGTTCCAGCGACGCGGTGCCGTTGGAGCCGACCATGGCAGCCTGGATCTCTTTGTTCGCATCGGCAATCGAGTTGTTGAGCACGCCTTCGATCTTGGTACCGGTGAACCAGGCCCCACCTGCGCTGACAGCACCGATTGCGACAACAATTCCCAGTAGCACGCCTGCTGATTTATTCATGTATGACCCGTTCAATGTCCGTTGTTGAAAGTGCGGTCGTCTTCCCTGAACCCGTGGCGGGTTGCGGCTCGACTGTGCTGAAAGTGCATTGGAGATTAGCACCGGGCACGACGAACGGCCCAATGATTAAAGGTGAAAGAGTGTCTTGGGGGGCCCATATAGGGTTGAGCATTTCGGTGGATGTTCTGGCGCTATCGCTGGCAAGCCAGCTCCTACAGGTATGAGGTGATCCTTGTAGGAGCTGGCTTGCCAGCGATGGCGGCAGAACAGCCAACAAAAGATCAGGAATACTGGACCTCGATCTCATCCAGCTGATGATCAAAACTCTTGAGCCGCGCCGTCCAGGTGTACACCAGCACTTCGAAATCGCGATTGATCACCGCCCCGCCCGTCACATCCGCGCGCGGATCGCAGAAGTCCAGTTGATAGCGCTCGCGGGCCATGGCGGTGGCGACATCGGCCAATTCGCGGGCGTTACTGAGCCAGTGATGCCCGTCGTCGGCCACTTGTCGGTCCAGCTCCAGGCATTGTTTTTTCAGGGTCTCGAGGCTTTTTTCCAGCGGCGTGCCGGTCAGTTCGCCCATGACTTCCTGGAACGTGCGCCCCGGTTGCCAGTAGCTGCCCCAGAAATACCGGTCGAACACCGTTTCGACGCGGCGCAAGGCAACCTTGGTGTCCCAGATCAGCACCAGGGTCTTGCCTTGTTCGAGTTGTCTTTTCTTGATGCGTTGATTCTGGACCGAAGCCCAGGCCACCACGGCGACCGATATCACCGCAATCAGCGCGACCGCGCTGTCAAGGAACGCCAACGCCTTGTCGATCTGGTGGGCCAGCATGATGCCGTAGAAATAGGTGGCCGACAGCAGCACTAATGCTACGAGGGCGCACCAGAAGCCGAGAGCATAAGGGTTTTTCATTATTGGTTTCCCCCAGACCTGCGCGAGCTTTGTGCGAAGAAAGGGCGCTTTTCACGGGGCGCCCCTCCAACACTTCAAAGCATAGCAACGGCCTCAGGGTTTGCTGGCGTTCGACGCTTGCGTTCGTCCGCTTTCCCAACCGCCGCCCAAGGCAAGGAACAAATCGATCTGGCTGGCGGCAACCTGGGTGTTCGCCGCCGCCAGTTGCGCGGTGACGTCGATGTAGGTGCGGGTGGCTTGCAGGTCGGCCAGGAACGAGGCGCGACCGGCCTGGAAGAAGCGGTGAGTCTGGTCGGCCGCCAGTTTCGCCGATTGTTCGGCATCGGCCAGCGCATCGCGGCGTTGCAGCTGTGCCGTGTACTGAGCCAGGCCGGTCTGGGTTTCGCGAATGGCGTTGAGCACCACGCCATCGAAATGCGCGAGCGTGCCCTGGGTCACCGCTTCGGCTTCGCGGATGCGGGCCCGGGCGCCGTTGGTCGGCACATTCCAGGTCAGTGACGGACCGAAGCCCCAGCGGTTGGTGGAAGGGTCGCCGAGGTCGTCGAGAATACCGACGGTGCCGATGGTCGCGCCAATGCTGATGTTCGGGTACAGCTCACCCGTGGCCACGCCGATGCCAGCGGTCGCGGCTGCCAGTCGGCGCTCGGCCTGACGCACATCGGGGCGACGCTTGAGCAATGCGGCGCCATCGCCCACCGGGACCAGTTGGGCGATTTTGGGCAATTCGTCGCAAGTGGCGGTGCCGGCCGGCAGTTGATCCACCGGCTTGGCCAGCAACATCGACAGGCGATACAACCCCGCCTGGCGTGCAGCTTCGTAGCGCGGCATATCGGCGCGCAGGGATTTGAATTGGGTTTGCGAACGGGTGACCTGGGTTTCGTCGCCTCGCCCGGCATCGCGCAGGCGCTGGATCAGCGTGGTGCTCTGGCTCTGCAGGTCGAGGGAGTGCTGGGCAATTTCCCGCTCCTCATTGGCGGCGCACACTTGGGTGTAGGCGCGCACCACGTCGGCGACGACGGTGATGCGTGCGGTATCGGCGGCGGCTTGAGTGGCATCGGCATTGGCCTTGGCCGCTTCGATGCCGCGTTGCAAGGTGCCAAACAGGTCGAACTGGTACGACGCGGAAATGCCGATATCACCGATGTTGGCCACCGGGACCTTTTCCGGAATCAGGAACGCCTGGCCGGCCTCCTGCAAGCGCTGGGCACCCATTTTCACGCCGCCGCTCCAACCGCCGGCCGCCTGGGCTTCATCGACTTGGGCGCGAGACCGCGACAGGCTGGCCGCCGCCACGCGCAAGTCGGTGTTGGAGGCCATGGCCTGCTGCACCAATTGGTCGAGTCGCGGGTCCTTGTACAGGCGCCACCAATCGGCAGGCACCGGATCGGAAACCACCGGTTTACCCGCTACCGCAAGGTCGCCCTGCAAATCTGGTCGCTGGACCGCCGCCTCCTTGGGCAAATGATAATCCGGGCCGACCACCTGACACGCCGACAGCAGCAAGCCTAAGCCGGCGACCGCCAAACCCGAGGCCTTGCTCATTGCTCGAGCTCCCGTTTGTTGTCGTCGATGATCGAAACGGTGGCTGTGCGCCCGGCAATCATGCGGAAATCCGCCGGCACGTCATCGAAGGCGATCCGCACCGGGATTCGCTGCGCCAGCCGCACCCAACTGAACGCCGGGTTGACGTTGGGCAGCAGGTTGTTGCCGCTGGTACGGTCGCGGTCCTCGATGCCGGCGACGATGCTTTCCACATGCCCGCGCAAGCGCGCGTTGTCGCCAATCACCCGGATATCGACGCTCTGGCCGATGTGAATGCCGTTCAGCTTGGTCTCTTCAAAATAGCCGTCGATGTGGAACGAATTGCTGTCGACCACCGACAGCACCGGCCGCCCGGCGCTGACGAACTCCTGGGCCCGTGGCGCACGGTCGTTGACGTAGCCGTCCACCGGGCTGCGAACCACTGAGCGGTCGAGGTTGAGTTGCGCGCTGTCCACCGCGACCTGGGCTTCCATCAACGCCACTTGGGCGCGAGCGACTTTCGACTGGCTTTCTTCGAGCTGCTCGCCCGGCACCAGATTGCCCAAACCTTTGTTGCGCTTGGCTTCGCGCTGGGCCTGGGCCAGGGTTTCTTCGCGATCGGCGACGGCAGCCTTGGCCTGGCGCAACGCCAGTTTGAAGCGGTCCTGATCGATGCTGAACAGCACCTGGCCGCGCTTGACCAGTTGGTTGTCGCGCACTTCCACCTGCTGGATCAGCCCGGAGACGTCCGGCGCGATTTGCACGATGTCGGCGCGGATGTGCCCGTCGCGGGTCCAGGGCGCGAACATGTAGTACATCACCATGCGCCAGACCACGACAACGGCGAAGCTCACGATCAACAGGGTCAGCAATACGCGACCCAGGGTTAGAAACGGTTTTTTCATGTCATCAGGTATCGACTGAGTGAATCCACGGCGCCAAGCAGCAAGGCGTAGAGAGCCACGTTGAACAATGCCCGGTGCCAGACCAGACGGTAAAAGTGCAGGCGCGTCAGCACCCCGTGCACCAACAGGTACAACACATACGTAATGCCCATCAGCACCAGCAGCGTGGGCAGGAACACGCCGCTCAGATCCACATCACCGATCATAAAGGTGCTCCATCAATGCCATGGGGAAGCGGCTCTTCGGACTCGGCGGAACCGACGAATTCGACGCCCGGCAGCAGCGCCAGGCGCAAGCCACTGAGGGCATGCAGCAGATGCCGACGGGTTTGATCATCACCGGCACCGCTGAGGGCACGGCGCGTGCGGTCGAGGGTCATCAGCAGCGGACTCGGCGCCGGCAAGCGTTCACCAGCCTTGAGACACGCCTGGAAATACTCGCCCACTTCTGTCACGACCTGACGCAGCAGCACTTGCGGCAACCCGAGGATACGCGGTGTGTAGGCGAGCAGATCGAGCAGGTTCAATGCCACCCGCACTTCGCGCAGGGCCACGCCGGAATCCTGACCGGTCATGGCCAGGCGCGGCAGATGCTGCATCAACCGGTCGAGCATCTTGATGCCCAACAATCGATGCTCAGAGAGGGTGGCCGGCTCGGAGAGGCTGACAATGTCACGCCAACTGAAACGGGTCAGGCGCTTGGCCGCCAGTTCGGCACCGAACGGTCGGGCGATCAGGGTCCAGATGAACGCGAACAGCAAGCCCATGGGGCCGGCCAGGTTGGAATTGGCGAAGCTGAGAAAGTCCGCGTCGTAAGCGCCCTGAATGCTGATGAAGGACGAGGTGTTGACCAGCGTCAGCAGCATGCCCAGGTAAAACTGCGGCTTGACCGTTAGCGTGCCGATGCAAATGAATGGCACGGCAAACGCCAGCACCAGCATCGGAAAATCATGCAGGTTAGGCAGCACCAGAAACAGGTAGAGGCTGGCGAGCAGCACCGACATCGCCGTCCAGAAAAAGAACCGGTAGATCTGTGGCGCCGGATCGTCCATCGAGGCGAAAAAGCTGCACGCCACCGCCGCCAGGATCACTGCGCTGCCGCCATCGGTCCATCCGAGCAGAATCCACAACACTGACGCCACAATAATCGCCAAAACGGTGGACGCGGCGGAATAGAGCATCAGGCCGCGATCCAGAAACGGCGTCAGCCGTCCCAGGCGCCAGTGGCGATAGACCGCACGCCAGCTGTCCTGGCTTTCGCACTGGATGGCGTGTTGCAGGCTGCGGCAGTCCTGCCACAAATCGATCCACTCGCCGAGACGGTAAATGGCGTTGGAGAACAGCAGTTGCTTGCGGTCATCCAGCGCTTCGGGTGTGGGTTGCAACGCTTCAAGTCGATCCTTGAGCGCCTGCCAGCGCTCGAGATCGGCGTCCTTGTGTTCAAGCCATTCGGTGGTGGCGGCCAGCAACGGTGCGAACTTCTCCACAAGCTCCGGCGTACGTCGTTCCAAGGCGTAGAGGGCGTCGTCGAGGGCGTCGATGACCGGCAACAGATGAATCATTCGCCCGCGCAGTTCCTTGGTGTTGCGCACGGTCTGCGGGCGGGAGCCTTCGTGGGGCAACTGGCCGATCATCAACTCCAGGCTGTTGAACGTCGCGACCATCGAGCCGCGCAACCCACTGACTTCTTCAGGCTGCACGTTGCGGCTGAGAAAACGCAGGCTGTAGGTCGATGCATCGGCGAACCACTTGCTGACCGAATCGTTGAACACCGGCGCCAGGCGCCGTGGCCAGAACATCGCGCCGACCACCGCCGCCACGGCGATGCCGAGGAAGATTTCCTCGGTGCGCGCTTCGGCCACGTCCCATACCCCCAGCGGGTTGTTCACCACCGGCAAGGCAATCAACGGCAAGGTGTAGCCAGCGAGCATCAAGGCGTAGTTGTTGGCCGTGCGCAAATGCAAGGACAGGAACAACAGCGTGCCGGTCCACAACGCAATCACCACCACCAGCACCCACGGGCTCTGCACGAACATCGGCACGAACAACACCGCCGCCGCGGCACCCACAAAAGTGCCGATCGCCCGGTACAACGCCTTGGACGTGGTGGGGCCCAGAAACGGGTTGGAAACGATGTACACCGTGGCCATCGCCCAGTACGGGCGCGGCATCTGCATCAGCAAGGCGATGTACAGCGCGATCATCGATGCGGCGAAAGTGCGGACCCCATAGAACCAGTCCCGCGCCGGGGGCATGCCTGCAAAAAATCCGTTCAAGGGTGGGCCACCGATGGCGGCGTGGCCGCTTCAAAAGCTCTCAGTACCCGCAGCGTAGCTTCCAGATCACTCTGGTCAATGCCTTCCAGGACTTCGTGGCGCAAGCGCACCAGCTCGATTTCCACCGCTTGCACCAGCTCACGACCGGTTGCGGTCAGGCTCAGGCATTTGGCGCGGCGGTCCTGGGCATCTTCGGTACGGCACACGTAGCCGCCCTGGCACAGCTGATCCAAAAGGCGCACCAGCGATGGGCTCTCCATCCCCGCCGCCTGCGCCACCGTTACCTGACGCACGCCCTCGCCCAGGCGCCCTATCATCAATAGCGGAACGGCGCAGGCTTCGGAGATGCCATAGTTGGCCAAGGTGGTCTGGCAAATTTTACGCCAATGCCTGGCGGCCACCACCATGGCGCTGCTGATGTTCATCTGGAGAAGGTCGAGGGGATTGGGCACGAGATCAACACTGTTAGTTTGCTAACTATCAATATCGCATTGGAGGGGATTTGTCGTCAAGTTTTGAAACACTTCAGCGTCGCTTCGCTCGTTCGTAGACTTCGCTGCGCTCACGTTTACCCTCATTCCCCAGCAATCGGGAAACCGGTTGCCGGTCCGATTTCACACCCCCCGCCCCTTCCTCAACAGCACATCCAGCTGATCCACCACCTCCGCCCAATCCGCGTCATCAAGAATCTCGCCGCGCAAAAGATCCGCCTGGCACGGGCTCCAGAAAAATGCGTCCGCCAGATGCAGATCGGGCTTGAGCGGTGAATGAGTGGCGATGAATTTGTCGATGCTTTCGGCGTCGTCCGCCAGGCCGAGTTGCTTGAACAGGGAGGGAAGGCTGTGGGTCGGGTTTTCCATAGTGAACTCCTGATGTCAAATTAAGGAACCGTTGCGTGGTTATTCGCGAGCAGGCTCGCTCCCACAGGAAAACTCATTCTCCCTATGGGAGCGAGCCTGCTCGCGATGACGGCAGCGAAGACAGCGCAAACTCAATGACTCAACTCCCGCACCTCGGCATGCGGCAGCATTTTCAGGAACTGCGGCATGTCCATGCGCAGCAGGTTGACGTGGTTGCCGGCCTCCAGATAGATGTCTTTCTGCCGGGTCAGCAGTGGGTCGATGACCACCTCCAACCCATAGGATTCACCCAGCGCCGGCACAGCACCGCGTTCGCAATCGTCGAACAGGTGCGCCAGGTGGCTCTCGCGGGAAACCTGCCACTCGCCGCTGCTGCGGACTTTGCTCAGATCAAGGTGACGACTGGCGGGCAACACGGCCATCAGGTAATGCCCGTGATGATCGTCAAGGATCACCGATTTGGCCATCCGTTCGGCAGGAATGCCGGCGACCCGCGCCGTTTCCAGGCTGCTGGCCGAGTGTGGGTGGCTGACGATGTCGTATTCGCATTGAGCCTTCTCCAGGCTTCGCTGCACGGTTCTTGCCATACGCATGATGCACCTCGGTGTTCGCCCTGAGCGCTGGCGACGATGATTAACGCATTGCTTGCGTAGTAAAAGTCTAGGCCCGCCAACGCGCCCCGGCGGGAAATCCGCCCATCGGGCGCCCGCCCAGGCTGAGCAAAATTCATCCAGGCCCACGCTCAACTAAACTGTATTCAGAACCAGTCCCCGACACTCGCGGAGGGTCAAGTGAACAGGTGTTGCTGTGCCATTGCGTTGCTGTTGGCATTGAGCGGATCGGCGAGCGCCGCCGACACGGTTGTGCTGCTGGTGCCGAACCCCATGGGAATCTGGCTGATCACCTTCGGCATCGCATTCCTGATCGCCGAGGCGGCCCTGCCCAACTACGGCGTGATCGGCTTGGGCGGTATCGTGATGTTCGTGATCGGCGCGGTGATCCTCGGCAATACCGAGGTGCCGGTGCCGTTGATGATCGGCCTCGGACTGGTCAGCGTACTGCTGCTGGTCTACCTGGTGATCCACGCCCTGAAAACCCGACCACGCCACAACGTCAGTGGTGATGCCGGGCTGCTCGGCAGCGTGACGGCGGTGACCGCATTACAAGCCGGCGACGCCTGTGGCGGCTGGGTGCATCTGCAAGGAGAACAATGGCAAGTGCTCAGCGCGACACCGCTGCAACCCGGACAACGGGTGCGGGTGGTGGGGCGTCAGGGCTTGTTGCTGCAAGTGGCCGCGGCTGACGCGGCGCCCGGTGGAGAATAATCATGGGTGTGCAAGTGGGTCTTGTTGCGCTGCTGTTGCTGCTGATTGCCTTGGCGGGGTCGACGTTCCGCATCCTGCGCGAGTATGAGCGCGGGGTGGTGTTTCAGCTCGGGCGCTTCTGGCAGGTCAAAGGGCCTGGCCTGATCCTGCTGATTCCGGTGGTCCAGCAAATGGTTCGGGTCGATTTGCGCACCGTGGTGCTGGACGTTCCGTCGCAAGACGTGATCACCCGCGACAACGTGTCGGTGAAGGTCAATGCGGTGTTGTACTTCCGGGTGCTCGATCCGCAGCGTGCAATCATCCAGGTCGAGGATTTCCTGGCCGCCACCAGCCAGTTGGCGCAAACCACGTTGCGAGCGGTGCTGGGTAAGCACGAACTGGACGAACTGCTGGCCGAACGGGAGCGGCTGAACATCGACATCCAGCAAGTGCTCGATGCGCAGACCGACGCCTGGGGCATCAAGGTTGCCAATGTCGAGATCAAGCACGTGGATCTCAATGAGTCGATGATCCGCGCCATCGCCAAGCAGGCCGAAGCCGAGCGGGAACGGCGGGCCAAGGTGATCCACGCCGAAGGTGAGCTACAGGCCTCGGAAAAGCTCATGCAGGCCGCCGAAATGCTCGGCCGCCAACCGGGGGCCATGCAGTTGCGCTACATGCAGACCCTTAACTCGATTGCCGGGGACAAGAGCTCGACCATCGTCTTCCCCCTGCCGATCGAGTTGCTCAAGGGCATGGCGGACTTGTCCGCGAAATCCTGAAGCCCACGCCGCACTCTTTCATTGCCCGTTAATACCGGCCACGTACAACCGGGCGAGCACACCACCGGCCTTCATCTGCCGGCCGATATGCCATTGCGCTGGCAACGGAGCAAACTCATCCGGCACATCGGCGGTGCCGATCAGCCAGATTCGCCCCGTGCCCTTGGGCAGATCGCTCAAATGATCGAGGTAGACCCCGGGCGTCGTCAACGTGCCGAAACCATAGTCGTTCGGCCGGCTCGAGCTGCCATCGGCCCGTGGCGGGGTGTACAGCAGGGGCTGGGTTTCGGTGCGGTTGTAGTAGACGTAGCTGAGGTACCAGAGCATGTCGCTGGTGACGATCCGGTCCCCCGGCTGAAAATGCTGGTTGACGTCTTCCACCAGGACATTGACCTGATCATGGACGTCCACCGACGCGTTGTTTTTCAAACCTGACAGCTCCACGCCGACAAATAGCACCAGCACCGTCACCGCCAGCACTCGCGAGCCGTTATACAAGCGGTCGACCGCCAACGCCGCCAGCAATGGCAGGCCCAGGGCATAGGCGGTGAGATAACGCTCGATGAAGATCGGAGAAATAAACGACACCGCGAACACCAGCAGCATCGGGACAAAGGTGTAGACCGTGAGCAATACGCTGCCGCGAAACACACTGCGATCGCGTTTCAGCGCCCACCACGCCAGCAACGGCAGGGTCAGCGGCATGGCGACGAATAACAGTTTGGGCAGGGTTTCCCCGTCGTCCTGGGTTAGCAACGACCAAATCATCGACGGCAAGGACTCCAGGCTGACGGGCAACTCCCAGCCGACATCGCCATTGGCCTTGAGCTGATCCACGTGCCTTAGCAAGTCAACAAACCCCGGCAACCACGGCAGATACAACGCCACGACCGCCACGTTGGCCAGCCACCAGTCTGCCCGCTGGATATGCCGCAGACGATGACCCGGTTGGAAGCGGATGATCCCCAGGTACAACCAATGGCAGATCACGCAAAGGGCGGTGAAGTAATGCGTGTAGAACGCCGCACTCATCAGCACGACGTAGATCACCAGGTAGCGCCGGCGCTGCGGCTTGCGGATCCAGTACACGAGCGCCAGGGTTGCCCCCAGCAGCCACAGCCCCAGCAGCGAATACATGCGCACTTCCTGGCTATAGCGCACGGCCGTCGGCAGCAGCGCCAAGAGGAAGCCGGCCAATATCGCGGCGCGGCGGGTGGCGAGCCGATCGACCAGCCACATACCCAACCCGACCGTGGCAATGCCGGGCAAGGCGCTCAGACAGCGGATGGAGAAGATGCCGTCGCCAAACATCGCGATCCAGCCGTGCAACAGCATGAAGTACAACGGCGGGTGTACGTCGTAGGCAGCGTGCACCCAGATGTCGGGTATTGAATAATTGGCCAGCAACAGGCTGGAACCTTCGTCGCCCCAAATCGCGGCAGCGGTCAGGTCGTAAAAACGCACCAGCGCGGCCAATACCAGAATCGGCACCAGCCAGTGCTCCCGCGCCCAGCGGACCAGCGGTTGCGCCCCCCTGGCAAAACCGGGATTGGCGTGCGGCCCCTGAATGTCGCCTATCGGCGTTTCTCTGCGCGCCTCCATTGCTTCCCCTTGCAACGTTCAGTGAACAGCCGGATTGTGTGCGCTTCACTTTAGCGCTTCCAGCCGAGCAACGTCGATGCTGGCTCGTCAACGGAGCGATGGTCGGCGGTGGCTACTTCAACGCTGCGCCGTCTGCGCCAGTGGATACACCGACTGCCACCCGCCCCCCAACGCCTTGTACAACCCGACGGCCGCCAGCGACACGCCGGTCGAACTGTCGACCCACTGCTCCTGCGTCGCCAGCAACGCGCCTTGCACGGTGAGGACGGTGACGAAATCCACCGCGCCCTCGACGTATTGTTGTTGAGCCAGATGCAATGCTAGCAAACATCCTCCGAATGATGCTTTGACTGTACCGGCCCATTCGCGGGCAAGCCCGCTCCCACAGTGGATCTTCGGCGGACATAGACTTTGTGTTCAACATAGAACCCTCTCAAACCACTATCAGTTCTGATAGTTCTCAAGCCTGGCTCAAGCGAGTAAAACTCAAGGCCTGTCCACTTCCACGAAGCGCCCGGTATGAGCCAAGCCAAACCCGATGTACCCATCCGCCGCAGCAAACCGCGGGTAGTACTACTGGCGGCTGACCGCAACCAATCCATCATTGGCGAAATCGTCGATGGCCAGACCAAAACCATCGCCTACTCAGCCTACGGCGAGCAGTCCGCGCAGCAGAAAGTCGAGACACGACTGGGGTTCAATGGCCAGATGCGTGAGGCGGATATCGGTTGGTATTTACTGGGTAACGGCTATCGCGCCTACAACCCGCGATTGATGCGCTTTCACAGTCCGGACAGCTGGAGTCCGTTTGGTGGGGGTGGGTTGAATGCGTATATGTATTGCGTGGGGGATCCGGTGAATCGGGTGGATCCGACGGGGCATGTTCCATGGGTAGAACCCTGGTTTAAGAAACTGGCTGGAAACGTATTCAAATTCATTTTTGGCGGCAGCGATGTCACCGGGCCAAATCGCACGCGGGCACTCCAGGCAACGGTAAGTACAGGCAGGAGAATGAGTGTTGAACACGTGGATCTGGCGGCGATGAGCAATATCGCTGGAGAAGTTTTAGTGAAAGCACCGAGAGTCAAACCCAAGGGCCTGTATCCTCCTAACGAGGGAATCGGGCGTACCACACCGTATAATCATTCCACCCCGACCTATCACTTAGCATCCACTGTGCCAAGCCGACCTACCACGAGACCCACATCGAACGCTCCTCGCCAATCCGGTAACACCACCAGTCATGAACCGCCACCAGCGCCATCCCAGTCAACCTCCGACTCGAAACCAGCAGCCCCTCAAATCGTGAAAATGGAAGCATCGCTCCCCATTTACCAGGCTCAATTAGCACCAGCACCGCCCAGTTACGAAGATGCTATGGGGGTGCGCAAGAAATAAGGAACCTTTGATGACCTACGTTTATCGTTGTCAAATCGCTTCAATGTAGGGGAGTTCACGGCCCCTACCGTACCATCCCCCACCGCCTGACCGTCACCCGCTCCAACGAATCAAACACCAGATTCTCCACCAGCAACCCAATCAGAATCACCACCGCCAACCCGGCAAACACCTTGTCCGTGTACAGCTCATTGCGATTCTGAAAGATGTACCAGCCCAACCCGCCCTTGCCGCTGGTCGCCAAACACCAACTCAGCAGCAATCAGCGTCCGCCAGGCAAACGCCCAGTCAATTTTCAGCCCGGCGAGGATTGACGGCAGTGCCGCCGGAATCAGGATGAACAGTACGAAACGCAGGCTGTTCTGCCCCAAACCGAACCAGAGCAACGCCAGTGGCAACAGCGCAATCGCTGGCAACGGGTTGAACACTGAGCAGGCCGTCGTACAGCGCGTGAGCGGTTTGCAAAAAGCTTCCCACAGCACGGCGAGCAGCATCAGGATCAGGCTTTTACGCAGCCAACCCTGTTGCCACAGGCGTTGGCCAAGGGGTAATTCACGTTCCAGCGGCACGCGGGTCAGCGGCTGTAAAACCGTTTCGAACGCTTCACGCGGGGATGATAAATGGCTCATAGGTGTTGAGCACTACGTGCACATTGGGGTTTTCCAGCGTCTGATCCTGGAATGGCGGGTTGGAAAAGTGCCCGGTCAACTCGGTGCCGCCAGCGATCAACGCCGCCGTGGCAGGGTGAGGAACGGCGATGGTGTACTTGTCGAGGCGATTGAAGTCCTTGTCACCCCACTGTTTGGCCGCCGCGTATTGCAGGAAGCGCGACTGCACCGACACGCCCACCGCAGGTACCGCAATTCGGTCCTTCCCGGTGAAGTCGGCGATGGTCTTTACCTTCGGGTTATTGCTCACCAGGTAGTAGGGAAAGTTGCCCAAGGAAGCCACGGCCTTGACGTTCTGCTTGCCGTGGGTGCGGTCCCAGATCGTCAGCAGCGGACCGACACCGGCACCGGCAATATCGATCGAGCCGGACAGCAGCGCATCCTTGACCGCCGCACCGCCCGAGAGCTGGGTCCAGTCGACCTTGATGTCGATGCCTTCCTGCTTGCCGTACTTTTCGATCAGGTTCTGATCGCGCACCACGTTGAGCAGCAGGTAGACGATGCCGAACTGTTCGGCGATGCGGATTTCACCTTCGGCGTGGGCCATGGTCGGCGCAACCAGGCTGCTGGCGATCAGGCTGAAACCCAGGCCGATGTTCTGGCCGTCCTCGACGATGTTGGAAACGATGAGGATTTCGGAACCGAGGGCCTGACGTTATTTGTCACTTTCTGACAGTGGTGTGGGGTTTTGGCGGACGCGATCGCGAGCAGGCTCACTCCTACGGGGGAATGGGAAACGCAAAAATCGCGTTTCAACACCGTTCCACTGTAGGAGCGAGCCTGCTCGCGAAGAGGCAATCAGCCTCGAGGAGTTTCTAGCGCTCGTGCAACGCCTCGGCCCGCGCCCTGATAATCGGCTTGAGCAAATAGCTGAGCACGGTCTTCTTGCCCGTGATGATGTCCACCGAAGCCACCATCCCCGGAATGATCAGCAACGGCTTTTCGTCGGTGCCCAAGTGGCTACGGTCGGTGCGCAGCTTGATGATGTAGTAAGTGGTCTTCTTGTCATCGTCGGTGATGGTGTCGGCGCCGATCTGTTCCAGCTTGGCCTTCAACCCACCGTAGATGGTGTAGTCATAGGCGGTGAATTTCACCGTCGCTTCCTGCCCCGGATGCAGGAACGCGATGTCCTGCGGGCGGATCTTAGCCTCGACCAGCAAAGTGTCGTCCAGCGGCACGATTTCCACCAGGTCGCTGCCCGGCTGGATAACCCCGCCGATGGTATTGACCAGCAACTTGTTGACGATCCCGCGTACCGGCGACGTCACCAGCGTACGGCTGACCCGGTCTTCCAGGGCCTTGCCGGTGGCCTGAGCCTTGTTCAGGTCGGTGCGCGCTTCGTTGAGCTGGGTCAGGGCTTCGCTGCGGAACTTGCCGCGAGTCTCGTCGATCTTGCGTTGCACTTCCTTGATCGCCGACTCAGCTCGCGGAATCGCCAGCGTGGTGGCATCGAGCTGGCCACGGGTCTCGGCTTCGGCACGCTTGAGGCGCAGGACTTCCACCGGCGATACCGCACCCTGGGCCACCAACGGCTCCGACATGCTGATTTCCTGGCGCTGGAAGCCCAACTGCTGGCGATACTGCGCCTGTTTCGAGGTGAATTCGCGCAGCTCTTGCTGGCGCTGGATCAACTGCTCCTGCAAACCACCAATCTCGTCGTGCAGTTGCTGGCGGCGGCTGATATACAACGACTCTTCGCTCTTGGCCTGACCCGGCACGGCCTTGAGCACATCCTCGGGGAAGTTCAGCGGGCGGTCATCGACCTCGGCGCTCAGGCGCTCCACCCGCAGCACCATCGACATCCGATCGGCCTCGGTTTCACCGACGTTCGACGCAAATCGGGTGTCGTCCAGGCGGATCAGCGGCGCGCCGGCCTCGACAATCTGGCCTTCCTTGACGAACATTTCAGAGACGATACCCCCTTCAAGGTTCTGGATTTTCTGAATCTTCGACGAGGGAATCGCTTTACCATCGCCCTTGGTGACTTCGTCGATGACAGCGAAATTGGCCCAGGACATCAGGAACACAAAAAACGCGATGATTGCCCAGATCGTCAGCCGTACTACCCGCGGCGCATCCTCGATCAGGGCCTTGTTGACCTCCGGCAGCGGCTGACCCTCGAGCGAAGCAGAGCCTTTGAAGTAGCGACGGATCGAATCCTTACCCGACTTAAGCAACACTGATCTGCCCCTTCTTCAACGCTTCCATCACCGCGGCTTTCGGGCCGTCGGCGAGTATTTGCCCGCGGTCGATCACAATCAGCCGATCCACCAGCGACAACAGCGATGCCCGGTGCGTCACCAGCACCACGGTCTTGTTCTCGACCACCGCGGCCAGGCGCTGCTTGAGGCGTTCTTCGCCGGTGTTGTCCATGGCGCTGGTCGGTTCGTCGAGCAACAGGATGGGCGGGTTGAGCAGCAGTGCACGAGCCAGGGCGACGTTTTGCCGTTGACCACCGGAGAGGTTCTGCCCGCGCTCGCCGACTTGCAGTTCGTAGCCCTGCGGGTGCAGGCGCGCATATTCGTGGACGCCGGCCAGTTCGGCGGCTTGCAGCACCAGCTCGTCTTCGACGTACCGTGCACCGGACACCAAGTTGTCGCGCAGGGTGCCGGCGAGCAACTGAATGTCCTGGGGCACGTAGCCGATGTTGTAGCGCAACTCGCTGACGTCGATCTGGCGAATATCCACGCCATCGACCAGCAACGCGCCGTCATCCGGCTGATACAGGCCCACCAGCAGTTTCGCCAGCGAGCTCTTGCCCGAGCCGCTTCGGCCAATGATGCCGATTTTCTCGCCGGGACGAATCGTCAGGTTGATGTTCTGCAACGCCAGGTTCTGTTGCCCGGGGTAGGTGAAGTTGAGCTGGCGGCATTCAATGGCGCCCTGCAGCACTTTGCGGCTGAGCGGGCGCTCTTCGAAATTGCGCTCCTGCGGCAGCTCCATCATCTGATCGACCGAGGTCATGGTCACCCGCGCCTGCTGGTAACGGGTCAGCAACCCGGACAGCGACGCCAGCGGGCTGAGCGCACGGCCACTGAGCATGTAGCAGGCAATCAGGCCGCCCATGCTCAGGTGGCCGTCGATGATCTGGTAGACGCCGAAGACGATCATGATCACCCCGGCCAGTTGCTGGATCAGCAAGGTGATGTTCATCGCCAGACCGGAGAGCATTTTCACCCGCAGCTCAAGGCGACTGAGGGTGCCGATGGTCTGCTCCCACTGATACTGGCGCTCGCTTTCGGCGTTGTTGACCTTCACCGCATCGAGGCCGGCCAGGGTTTCGATCAGGCTCGACTGGCGCTCGGCCCCCAGCGCCATGGTCCGCTCCATGGTTGCCACCAAGGGTTTCTGCAAGGCATAGCCGATAGCCAGGGCAATCGGGAAGGCCAGCACCGGAATCCAGACCAGGTGCCCGCCGAGGATCGCGATGACGATGAAAATCAGGATGGTGAACGGCAGGTCGATCAGGCTGGTGAGGGTCAGCGAGGCGAGGAAGTCGCGCAGGCTCTGAAACTCGTGGATGTTCTGGGCAAAGCTGCCGACCCGCGCGGGCCGGTATTTCATGGACATGCCGACAATGCGCTCGAACAGCGTAGCCGAGATGATCAGGTCGGTTTTCTTGCCGGCCAGATCCAGACACAGGCTGCGCAGGCTTTTCAGGATCAGGTCGAAGAGGTAGGCGCCCGTGATGCCGAGTGCCAGCACCCACAGCGTCGCTTCAGCCTGGTTCGGCACGACGCGGTCGTAGACGTTCATCACGAATAACGGCGCAGCCATGGCGATGATGTTGATCAGGAAACTGGCGGCGATGGCATCGGCGTACAACCAGCGCGAACGCTTGAGGGTGTCGCGAAACCACGAACGCGCACGCGGTATCAGCGTGCCGTGATTGACGTCGAACTTATGCTGCGGCTGGGCGAAAAAGACCTTGCCGGTGTAGTCGTCGGCCAGCAGCTCGCGGCTGACCAGGGACTCGCCACCATCGCTTTCGCTGAGCAGCACCCGTACCTGGTCCTCACCTTGCCAGCCGAGCAGGACGGCACTGCGACCGTCCTTGAGCAACAGCAATGCCGGCATCGCAATCGCCGGAATATCCTCCAGCTTGCGTTGCAGCACCCGGCCTTGTAGCCCGGCGCGAGCGGCCGCACGGGGCAGCAACTCGACACTCAGGCGCTGCTCCGGCAACGGCAGGCCGGTGGTGAGCATGGCCGCGCTGGCGGGCTTCTGGTGCAGCATGCAAAGAGCGAGCAGACCATCCAGCAGCGGATCGTCATGCAACGCGCGCGGATCATGAATGAGATGAACCCGACTGACTTCTGATTCCACGCTCGGCACTCTTGGCTAACAATTGAACAACGAAGGTCCTGCTCAATTCATACCGGGCAATTGGACCTTGGGCTTCACGTCGTTTTGCACAACGGATGCCAAAGGTGCGACCACTCCCTGGCTCCTGAGCAACTCGCCCATGGTCGCCTTGATTCGGTACTGAGTAAATAACTGAATGTTCTTGATCTCCACCAGACGGCGCGAAGAGGTGAACAGCTCGTTTTCACTGTCGAGCAGATCGAGCAGGGAACGCTCGCCGAGGGTGAACTGGCGCTGGTAAGCGGTACGCACGGCGGCGCTGTGATCGACGTATTGCTGGGCGATTGGCACCTGCGCGTTGGCGTTGTTGAGGGCGTTCCAGGCCAGGCCCAGCTCTTCATTCAATTGACGCAGGGCGTTGTTGCGGATGTCCAGCGCCTGGTTCGACAGGTAAGACTTGGATTCCAGGTCGGCCTTGTTGCTGCCGCCCGAATACAGGTTGAAGCGCATGCGCAGCATGGCTTGCCATTCATTGTTGTGACCGTTCTGGCCATCGATGTCGTTGTCGGCGGTGCGGCCCAACTCGGCATCGAAGCGTGGGTAGAACGTCGACTTGGCGGTATCGTACTGTTTCTCGGCAGCGGCGATATCGGATTCGGCCGAGCGCAGGATCGGGCTGTTCTCCAGCATCTGCGCACGGGCTTCATTAAGGCTGGCGGGCAGCATCGCCAGGAAGCTTGGCGGACGCTCCAATTGATCGGGCATCTGGCCAACTGCGGAGAGGTAGTTGGTTTCGGCGTCGGCCAGGTTGGTCTGCTCGGTGATCAGGTTGTTGCGCGCCTGGGCCATCCGCGCTTCCGCCTGATCGAGGTCGGCGCCGCTGCCGACGCCGCGCTGGGTGCGCAACTGGATCTGGTCGTAGATGCGTTGGTGGCTCTTGAGATTTTCCTCGGCCAAGCGCACGAATTCGCGACGGGTCAGCACGTCGAGATACACCTGAGCCACGGTCAGCCCGGTGCGCTCGGAGGTGCTGAGCAGCGAATAGGCGCGGGAGTTGACGGTGGCTTGTTGACGCCCGACTTCGCTGGACGTCGCAAAACCGTCAAAGACCATTTGCGTCAGGCGCACACTCGATTCACCACGGTTCAGGGTTTCCCAGTGATTGTTGCCGCCCTCGCGTGTCGTCACGCTGTCGGTGCCTTCACGACCATAACCACCGAGCAGGTCGACCTTGGGCAGGTATCCACCTTTGGCAGCCTTTAACTGATAATCGGCAGCTAATCGACTGTTAACGCCTGCCTGGACTTCCGGATGGACATCCAGCGCTTGTTGCATGGCTTCTGGTAAGGATTGCGCCTGGACGAAAGACGCGGCGAGGGCGAAAGGTAGAGCCATGAACAAAGGCGAACGCATTGTAGGAATTTCCCAGAACTTCTTGTCTTGAATCACGGCTGAACAGCGCGCCGCGTCGAAAGATGGCAAGCGAATTGACCGCATGTCGGAAAGTTAAAAAAGCGCAACGGGATCACATGCCGAGGACAGGTCACAGCGCAAATATCAATGTGACATTACTGGGACGATTGTTTAGGATGGCCCCCAGAAGGTCAATAGTTTGGCATAAAGTTAATAGCGAAAAATTCTAGCCAAAATATTGACGATTCGACGCGTCAAATTTGCGCATCTATTTTGCAATGTACGTCCAGCTGGTCGGCGCAAACGCCATCAGGTCTATGGAAGTCAAATGAACGTGACACCCCGGAGAGTCTTCAATGAGCAGTGTTGTGGCCATCGTCAAAAGCATTGTCGGTCAGGTTTTCGTGGTGTCCCCAGAGGGCGTCCGCCGCGTACTCGTTGAAGGCGACAAGCTGTTTGCCGGCGATCAGGTCGACACTGGCCTTTCCGGTGCCGTGTCCCTGGAACTGGCCGATGGCCGCACCGTCGATCTGGGCCGTGACACCCAGTGGAGCGCGGATGCTCCGGACACCAGCACTGACCTGGCAGCCGCCACCGCGCAGGCCGCGCCGTCCGTTGAAGAGCTGCAGCAAGCCATTGCCGCCGGCGCCGACCCGACCAAAGACCTTGAAGCCACCGCTGCCGGCCCGGCTGCCGCCGGTACGGGCGGTGCTGCCGGGGGCGGTCACAGTTTCGTGATGCTCGACGCCACGGCCGGTCGCGTTGACCCGACCATCGGCTTTCCAACCAACGGTCCGGGTTCCACTGCTGCCCCCGCTACGTTCCAGACTGGAAACCAGAACACCACGAACGTCAACGCTACGAGCGTCCTGGCCGCGGATACGGCCACGCTGACCGAAGACACCGTCGCCACGGGCAATGTCCTGAACAACGATAGCGATGCCGACACGCTGCTCAGCGTCACCGGCTTCACCATCGCCGGCGTAGCCGGCAGTTTCACCGCAGGCCAGACAGCGACCATCGTCGGCGTCGGTTCGCTGACCATCGGTGCCAATGGCAACTACACCTTTACGCCAGACGCCAATTACAACGGTGCTGTACCGCAAATTACCTACACCACCAACACTGGCGCCAGCAGCACCCTGGATCTCACCGTAACGGCGGTCGATGATCCGAGCGTTTTGACTGCCGACACGCAAACCATTGCTGAAGACAGCACTGCGACCGGCAATGTGCTGAGCAATGACAGCGACATCGACAACGCGCTGAACGTGGTGACGTTCACCATTGACGGCGTCAACGGCACCTTCACCGCCGGCCAGACTGCGACCATTGCCAATGTCGGCACCCTGGTGATCAGCGCTAACGGCGCTTACACCTTTACCCCGGATGCCAACTACAACGGTGCAGTGCCGACCGTCACCTACACCGTGACTGATGGCTCCTCCTCGACCTTGAACATCAGCGTTACGCCGGTTGACGACAGCTTTACCGACCTCAGTGAAAGTGTGAGCACCGCTGAAGACACCGCCGTGAGCGGCAGCGTCCTCATCGGTACCTCGAGCGTCGACGGTCCGGTCAGCGTGGTCAACTTCATGGTGGACGGCACCCAGTATCAGGCCGGCAGCACCGCAACCATCGCCAACGTCGGTACCCTGGTCATCGGCACCAACGGCGCGTACACCTTCACGCCGGACGCCAATTACAACGGTGCAGTACCGACCGTGACCTACACCGTCACCGACGGTTCCGGCAGCGACGTCACTTCGACGCTGAACATCAGCGTGACGCCGGTCGACGATAGCTTCATCGACCTCAGCGAAAACGTGACCACCGCGGAAGACACCGCCGTGAGCGGCAGCGTCCTCACCGGGACCTCAAGCGTCGACGGTCCGGTCAGTGTGGTCAGCTTCAGAATCGATGGTGTAACTGGCTCGTTCACTGCTGGCCAGACAGCGACCATCGCCAATGTCGGCACCCTGGTGATCGGCGCCAACGGCGCCTACACCTTCACGCCAGACGCCAATTACAACGGTGCAGTACCGACCGTGACCTACACCGTGACCGACGGCTCGGGCAGCGACGTCACTTCGACGCTGAACATCAGCGTCACTCCAGTCGATGACAGCTTTACCGATGCCAGTGAAACGGTCTCTACGCTGGAAGACGCCCCAGTGACTGGCAGCGTGTTGACGGGCACCTCGAGCGTCGACGGTCCGGTCAGTGTGGTCAGTTTCAGCATCGACGGCGTGACTGGCACATTCAACGCTGGCCAGACCGCAACCATCGCCAATGTCGGTACCCTGGTCATCGGCACCAACGGCGCCTACACCTTCACGCCGGATGCCAACTACAACGGCGCCGTGCCGACCGTGACCTACACCGTCACTGACGGCTCGGGCAGCGACGTCACTTCGACCCTGAACATCAGCGTGACGCCGGTCGACGATAGCTTCATCGACCTCAGCGAAAACGTGACCACTGCGGAAGACACCGCCGTGAGCGGCAGCGTCCTCACCGGGACCTCAAGCGTCGACGGTCCGGTCAGTGTGGTTAATTTCACGGTGGACGGCACTCAATACCAGGCGGGCAGCACGGCGACCATCGCCAATGTCGGTACCCTGGTCATCGGCACCAACGGTGCGTACACCTTTACCCCCGACGCCAATTACAACGGTGCAGTACCGACCGTGACCTACACCGTGACCGACGGCTCGGGCAGCGACGTCACTTCGACGTTGAATATCAGCGTCACCCCGGTCGACGACAGCTTTATCGATGCCAGTGAAACGGTCTCTACGCTGGAAGACGCTCCGGTGACTGGCAGCGTGTTGACGGGCACCTCGAGCGTCGATGGGCCGGTCAGTGTGGTCAGCTTCAGCATTGACGGTGTAACTGGCTCGTTCACTGCTGGCCAGACCGCAACCATCGCCAACGTCGGCACCCTGGTGATCGGTACCAATGGCGCCTACACCTTCACGCCGGACGCCAACTATAACGGCTCCGTGCCGACGATCAGTTATACCGTCACCGACGGCTCGGGCAGCGACGTCACTTCGACGCTGAACATCAGCGTGACGCCGGTCGACGATAGCTTCACCGACCTCAGCGAAAACGTGACCACCGCGGAAGACACCGCCATCAGCGGCAGCGTCCTCACCGGTACCTCGAGCGTCGACGGTCCGGTCAGCGTGGTCAGTTTCAGCATCGATGGTGTGACTGGCTCGTTCACCGCCGGCCAAACAGCGACCATCGCCAACGTCGGTACCTTGGTGATCGGCGCCAACGGCGCTTACACCTTTACCCCCGACGCCAATTACAACGGCTCCGTGCCGACGATCAGTTATACCGTCACCGACGGCTCGGGCAGCGACGTTACTTCGACGCTGAACATCAGCGTGACGCCGGTCGATGACAGCTTCACCGACCTCAGCGAAAACGTGACCACCGCGGAAGACACCGTCTTAACCGGCAGCGTCCTGACCGGGACCTCAAGCGTCGACGGTCCCGTCAGTGTGGTCAGCTTCAGCATTGACGGTGTGACCGGCTCCTTCACCGCTGGCCAGACAGCAACCATCGCCAACGTCGGCACTCTGGTGATCGGTACCAACGGCGCCTACACCTTCACGCCGGATGCCAACTACAACGGTGCCGTGCCGACCGTGACCTACACCGTCACCGACGGCTCGGGCAGCGACGTCACCTCGACGCTGAACATCAGCGTGACGCCGGTCGACGACACCTTCACCGACCTCAGTGAAAGTGTGAGCACCGCCGAAGACACCGCCGTGAGCGGCAGCGTCCTCACCGGCACCTCAAGCGTCGACGGTCCGGTCAGTGTGGTGAGCTTCAGCATTGACGGTGTGACCGGCTCCTTCACCGCTGGCCAGACAGCAACCATCGCCAACGTCGGCACCCTGGTCATCGGCACCAACGGCGCCTACACCTTCACCCCGGACACCAACTACAACGGCACCGTGCCGACCGTCACCTATACCGTCACTGACGGTTCCGGCAGCAATGTCACCTCGACGCTGAACATCAGCGTCACCCCGGTCGATGACCCGAGCGTCCTGGTCGCGGATACCAAGACGGTCGATGAAGACCACGTTGCAACCGGCAACGTGCTTGGCAATGACAGCGATGTCGATAACGTTCTGAGTGTCGCGACATTCAGCGTACAAGGCGTCCCAGGTTCCTTTACCGCGGGCCAAGTCGCGACGATCGCTGGCGTCGGTACTGTGACGATCGCCACCAACGGCGATTACAGCTTCACCCCGGCGGCAAACTGGAACGGCAACGTTGCGCAGATCAGCTACACCACCAACACCCACTCCACCAGCACGCTGGACATTACGGTCAACCCGGTCAACGACGCTCCGACCGTTAACGCCACCTCGGCCAGAGGCGATGAAGATCATTTGATCGCCGTACAGCTCGGCGGCGGTGATATTGACGGCAGCGTCAACCACTTCACCCTGACCAGCCTGCCGGCCAATGGCAGTTTTTACGCAGATGCGGCCGGAACCATTGCGTTGAGCACCAGCAGCGCGATCACCGTTACCGCCAACGGCGCAACGGTTTACTTCAAACCCACCGGCGACTGGAGCGGTACCACTCACTTCACCTACAGCGCGACCGACAACGGGGGCATGTCTTCCGCGTCGTCGGCGACCGGCACCATCGTCGTCGCACCAGTAACCGATACCCCGAGCCTGTCGCTGACCGGTGGCGGCACGGTTGCCGCGACCGACTTGCAGGAAGTCGCTGTGGGTTCGTATGGCGACGTCGACGTCAGCAAGCTCGGCAATGGCGTCTGGCACACGGACAACACAGGTGGCATGGTCGAAATCGGCAAGGCCAGCACCTACGGTGCCGGCGGCGATAACCAGGTCATCGAGCTTGAGCGTAATACCGGGGATGCGGCCAACCTCTACACCACGATCAATGCGAAGTCCGGCACCACCTATAACGTGTCGTTCGACTATGCGCCGCGTGCCGGCATCGATAATTCGCTGATCAACCTGTACTGGGGCGGCAAGCTCATTGGCACGCTGAACACCGCGACCACTGGCATGCAGCACTACAGCTTCGACGTTCCGGTCACTGCCGATGGCAACCAGAGACTCGAGTTCCGCGCCGGGGACAGCAACAGCCTGGGCGGCGTGCTGGACAACATCAATGTCACTCAGGTGCTCAACTCGGGCCTCGAAGATAATGCGATCCTGTTATCCACCATCCAGGCCCATACCAATGACGTCGATGGTTCAGAAACGCTCACGCTCACGCTGAGCGGCTTGCCGGCGGGTGCCACACTCACCGATGGCAGCCATACCTTCAATGCTGCCGACGGCTCGACGTCAGTGGACATTACGGGTTGGAACCTGGCCACGCTCAAACTGACACCGCCGACGAACTTCAATGGCGACATTCCCCTGACCGTTACGGCCACCGCCAAAGACGGCGATGCCCCAAGCGCGAGCACTTCGCTGCCACTGGTGGTGCACGTTGCTCCCGTCGATGACGCCAGCGTGCTGCAGGCGGACCGGATCACCGTCGAAGAAGACCACAACGCCGTCGGCAACGTGCTGACCAACGACCACGATGTCGATAATGTCCTGAGCGTTGCAACGTTCAGCGTGAACGGGATCAGCGGCAGTTTCACGGCAGGCCAGACCGCAACCATCAGTGGTGTCGGTACGCTGATCATTGCCAGCAATGGCGACTACACCTTCAAGCCGGCTGCCGACTGGAATGGCAACGTTCCACAGGTGACCTACACCACCAACACCGGCTCGAGCAGTACGCTGAACGTCAGCGTGACGCCGGAGAACGACAACTTCACCGACGCCAGCGAAACGGTATCGACCCTGGAAGACACCGCCCTCACCGGCAGCGTCCTTACTGGCACTTCGAGCGTTGATGGCCCGGTCAGCGTGATCAGCTTCAGCATCGCGGGTGTGACCGGCACGTTCAATGCCGGCCAGACTGCAACCATCGCCAACGTCGGCAGCCTGGTGATCGGCGCCAACGGCGCCTACACCTTCACTCCAGCTGCTAACTACAACGGCACGGTGCCAACGGTCACCTACACCGTCACCGACGGTTCGGGACCGAACGACACCTCGACCCTGAACATCAGCGTCACACCGGTTAACGACAACTTCACCGACCTCAGCGAAAACGTGACCACCGCGGAAGACACCGTCTTAACCGGCAGCGTCCTGACCGGCACCTCGAGCGTCGACGGTCCGGTCAGTGTGGTCAGCTTCAGCATTGAGGGCGTGAGCGGCATGTTCACTGCCGGCCAGACCGCAACCATCGCCAACGTCGGCACCCTGGTGATCGGCGCCAACGGCGCCTACACCTTCACCCCGGCCGCCAACTACAACGGCACCGTGCCGACGGTCACCTACACCGTCACCGACGGTTCGGGACCAAACGACACCTCGACCCTGACCATCAACGTAACGCCGGTTAACGACAATTTCACCGACGCCAGCGAAACGGTATCGACCCTGGAAGACACCGCCCTCACCGGCAGCGTCCTTACTGGCACCTCGAGCGTTGATGGCCCGGTCAGCGTGATCAGCTTCAGCATCGAGGGTGTGACCGGCACGTTCAACGCCGGCCAGACCGCGACCATCGCCAACGTCGGCACCCTGGTGATCGGCGCCAACGGCGCTTACACCTTCACCCCGGCCGCCAACTACAACGGCACCGTGCCGACAGTGACTTACACCGTCACCGACGGTTCGGGCCCGAACGACACCTCGACGCTGAACATCAGCGTGACGCCGGTTAACGACAACTTCACCGATGCCAGCGAAACGGTCTCCACCCCGGAAGACTCTGCCCTCATCGGCAGCGTCCTCACCGGTACGAGCAGCGTTGACGGTCCGGTCAGTGTGGTCAGCTTCAGCATTGAGGGCGTGAGCGGCATGTTCACTGCCGGCCAGACTGCAACCATCACCAACGTCGGCACTCTGGTGATCGCAGCAAACGGCGCCTACACCTTCACCCCGGCCGCCAACTACTACGGCACCGTACCGACGGTCACCTACACCGTCACCGACGGTTCGGGACCAAACGACACCTCGACCCTGACCATCAACGTATCGCCGGTTAACGACAATTTCACCGACGCCAGCGAAACGGTATCGACCCTGGAAGACACCGCCCTCACCGGCAGCGTCCTCACCGGTACGAGCAGCGTCGATGGCCCGGTCAGCGTGGTCAACTTCACGGTTAACGGCACCCAGTACCAGGCCGGCAGCACAGCGACCATCACCAACGTCGGCACCCTGGTGATCGCCGCCAATGGCGCCTACACCTTTAACCCGGCCAACAACTACAACGGCACGGTGCCGACCGTCACCTACACCGTCACGGACGGTTTGGGACCTAACGACACCTCGACCCTGAACATCAGTGTCACGCCGGTCGATGACCCGAGTGTGCTGGCCGCTGACAGCAAAATCACTCTCGAGGACAAGATAGCCACCGGTAACGTGCTGACCAACGATCGCGATGTGGATAACGTTCTCAGCGTGACCAAGTTCACCATCAATGGCATCGAGTACAACGCCGGTATCACTGCCAGCCTCGCCAACGTCGGCAAGCTGACGCTGGGCGCCAACGGTGACTACAGCTTTACTCCTGCCGACAACTGGAGCGGCAAGGTTCCGACGGTGACTTACACCACCAATACCGGTTCGAGCACCACGCTGGATATCAGTGTGACCGCCGTCGCGGATGCACCGATCGTGTCCGCCACCACGACTCAGGTGGCCGAGAACAGCAGCATCGCGTTGGGCTTGAAGGTCACGTCGGTGGACACCGATGGCTCGGAAACCCAGAGCATCACCTCGATTGGCGGCATTCCGGTGGGTGCGACCCTGACCGATGGCACGCATACCTTTACCGGCACAGTCGGTAACGGCGTCGCCAACCTCAGCGGGTGGGACGTGAGCAAGTTGAGCTACACCCCGGCACCGTACGCAACCGGCACCAACACGCTGACAGTGACGGCGATCTCGACCGAGAGCCAAGGTGATTCGGCCACCAGCACGACCCAGATTCCGATCACGATCAACTCGGCAGGCTACAACTCAATCACTGCCACCGCAGGCAATGACACGGTCGTCGGCACCGCCGGCAACGACATCATCGTCGCCGACATCGGTGGCCTGACCGTGGTGCCGGGCACCAACTACAACATCGCGTTCATGGTCGACAGCTCCGGCAGCATGAGCAGTTCGTCGATCAGTGCGGCCAAGGACTCGCTGACGACAGTATTCAATACCCTCAAGCAGAGCATGGGCAGCAATTCTGGGACCGTTAACATCTTCCTCGCGGACTTCGATAACCAGGTCAACAAGTCGGTGTCGGTCAACCTGAACGATCCGAATGCCTTGATCCTGCTCAAAGCGGTGCTCGACTCGATGGCTTCCGGTGGCGGCACCAACTACGAGGACGTGTTCAAAACCACGGCCAACTGGTTCCAGAGCGCTGACGCCCTGGCTAACACAGGGGCGAAGAACCTCACGTACTTCATCACCGACGGCAAACCGACCTACTACCAGAGCGGTGAGCAGACCAACCCGACTTTGTTCGGCGGCGTGAAGCTCGACGACGTCATCACCACCAACAATTACAAACTGGGGCAAACCTACAACGCCACGTTGGACAGCACTCACAAACTGTCCATCGACAGCGACGGCTCGGTCACACTGCAGACGTACAAATCTTCCTGGTTTGGCAACTACTGGAGCAGCGACAATCTGGGCACCATTCATGCCCAGGGGGACGGTACCTATGAGCTGTCGAACCTGGCCGGCAGCGGTAACAGCACTGATTCGACGACCACCAGCAACTCCGGCAGCAGCTTCACCCTGCTGAGCAACCTGTCGAATGTCGAGGCTATTGGCCTGAACAAAGACGTCACGCTCAGCGACCTGAAGCCCTACGACTCGGACAAGTCGCCACAAACCAACATCGATCCGAAGGACCTGGCCAACTCGATCATCGGCCACACCGAAGCGACGATGCCGGGCAACGACACCGTCAGCGGTGGCGACGGCAACGACATCCTCTTCGGCGACCTGGTGAGCTTCAACGGCATTGCCGGCGAGGGTTACCAGGCCATGCAAGCCTTCGTGGCGCAGCAAACCGGCGTGGACGTCAGCAAAGTCACCACCAGCAATGTGCACCAATACATCACCGAGCACTACACCGCGTTCGATGTGTCCGGTGCCCATGACGGCGATGACAGCCTGCTGGGTGGCGCAGGCAATGACATCCTGTTCGGCTCGGGTGGCAATGACAGCCTCGACGGCGGTAAGGGCAATGACATCCTGCTCGGCGGCACCGGCAACGACACGCTGATCGGCGGCCAGGGAAACGACATCCTGATCGGTGGTTCCGGTGGCGATACCTTCGTCTGGAAAGCAGGCGATACCGGCAGCGACGTGATCAAGGACTTCAAGGCCAGCGAAGGCGACCGCATCGACCTGCGCGATCTGTTGCAGGGTGAAAGCGGCAGCACCATCGACAACTTCCTGAAGATCACCACGGTCGATGGCGTGTCGTCGTTGCAAGTCAGCTCGACCGGCCAATTCAACTCGGGCAACGCCGCAGCCGCGACGCCGGACGTGACGATCAAGCTGGAAGGCAATAACTGGTCGAGCGCCAACCTGCACAACCTGATTGCCGGTAGCGACCCGACCATCAAAATCGATCACAACAACAGCTGACGGAAAAAAACGGCCGCCCCTTATGGAGCGGCCGTCACGTTTGCGCCCACTGCCCGGTGACGATTTCGTCGCCGCGCCACATACTGGCGTGCCGTTGACCTATGCTGTTGTCAGCATGACGCTGGTTCAATTCCGAGGGATGCTCAATGTTTTACGTGCAACGCGATGCGCAAGGCCTGTTGGTTCGCGTGGAACCCGCCGCCTATGCCGAGGCCACGGAAACGCTACCGGCCGACAACCATGAGATCCAGGCCTGGTTTGCCAACGCGGCGGTGGAGAATAGCCTCAAACAACTCAAGCAAAGTGACCTGGAAATGATCCGGGTACTCGATGACTTGATTCAGGTGTTGACCCAAAAAGGCGTGATCCGCGTGACTGACCTGCCGACAGCGGCCCAGGCCAAGCTCATGGACCGTAACCAGGCCCGTGAAGCCTTGGGTGGCTTGAGCCAGTTGATCGATGATGATGAAACCGGGTTGATCTGAACACTGTAGGAGCGGGCTTGCCCGCGAAGGGGCCGGTACATGCAACATCTTTGTTGGCTTGCAGGCCGTCTTCGCTGGCAAGCCAGCTCCTACAGTGAATCCGTGCCCTATCCCCATCCCGTGTCCACCCAGAGTCCTGTGGGAACTTGCCCGCGAAGACGGTTTCACTGACAACGCAACACTAAAGCGTTACTGCCAAGGCTTGGGCTCACCAAACAACTGGCCCTGTACCCCGTACAGCCCCATCTCGCGAATCACCGACAACTCGCCTTGCGTCTCGACCCGCTCGGCAATCAGCGGCAAATCAATGCTGTGCGCCGCGCGCTGGATTGCTTCGATGAACAGGCGCTTGTCACTCTCCAGATCGATCGAGCGAATGTAACTGCCATCGATCTTCAAGTAGGCCAGCCCAAGCCGTGCCAGGTTGCCGATCATGCTGAAGCGGCCACCGAAACGTTGCAGGCTCAGGGAGAACCCGAGTTCGCGCAGACGCCGGGTCAACTGCTCAAGCACCGCTTGGTCAGGCAGTTGCTCTTCGCCGATCTCCAGGGTCAGGCGCGGGCCGAGGTCGGAATGCGCACGCAAAATCTCAAAGATTTTGTTCTGTGCCTGCGCATCGGCCAGGGTAGCCGACGACAGATTCAATGCCAGCGACTCTTCATGCCCGCCCATTTGCTCCAACACCTGTTCGAGCATCAGCCGATCCAGACGCGCCGTCCAGCCAAAGCGTTCCAACCAGGGCAGGAACCGCCCGGCGGGAATGGTCTTGCCCTGTTCGTCGAGCAGTCGCGACAGTACTTTGTAATGCAGCACCAGTTGCGTGTCCTGGGCGGCCACGACCGGTTGGAAATACAGCTCGAAACGCCGCTGTGTCAGCGCCTGATCGAGCATGCGATGCCAGGCATGGTGATCGTCGCCGACACTGGCCGAGAGGCTGTGCTCGAGACAGGCCCAGTTCTGCTCGCCTTGGCTTTCGGCCTGCGCGAGCGCCTGATCGCCGAGGCTGAGCACGGACTGTGGTGAGTCGCCATGGGCAAAAGGCGCCAGACCAATCGACGCCACAGCGGCCACGTCAGTGGCACCCGTGGCGTGCAGACTGGCCAAGGCGCTGTCGAGGTTCTGCGCCAGTTGCAGCGCTTCTTCGCGCACCAGCCCCGGCGCCAATACGGCGAATTCGCCGCCACGAATGCGGGTCACCAGATTCTGGGTTTCCGGATACTTGGCGCACTCGCGGGACAGTTGCTCGCCCACGGCCTTGAGCACTTCATCGGTGCGCTGACCGCCAAGACGCTGGTTGAGCCCGGCCAGGTCCTTGACCCTCAACAGCAGCAGATAACCGGAGCTGGCCTGCTCCGGATTGCTCACCCGCGCATTGAGCTGCATCTCGAAATAACGCCGATTGGCCAACCCGGTCAGTGAATCCTGATAGGACTCGACCCGCAATTTTTCACTGCGCTCGGCCTGCTCTTGGAACAGCGCCTTGAGCTTCTCGACCATCTGGTTCATCGCCTGCACGACGCGGCGAAGTTCGGGGGTGCGCGGCAGTTCCGGCAGGCTGAGGAATTCCCGGCGGGCAATGGCGTGGGATTGCTTGACCATGTAGTCCAGCGGTCGCAGTTGCTGACGCAGCAACAGCGCGCCAAGCACCGCACTGACCGCGCCACACAGCAGCAACCAGCCCAGGCTGCCCAGCGCGCTTTGCCATAGCTTGGCCAGCGCGAACATCGGGTGGCTGACCACCTCGACCCGGGCCGCCTGCTCCCAGCCACGGCTGACGATCGCATCGCCGCCAGCAGGCTCCAGGCCGATGAGTTTGACGAACCAATCGGGAACGTTGTTCACCGCCGGAATGCCCGTGCGCTCAACCAGGGTCTGGTCAGTCTTCAGGTCGACTACACGGATGCTCGCGTAGTAACCGCTGTCGAAAATCGAGCTGACCAGCAACTCGACCATCGCCGGGTCGTCGATATTCGGGGTCAGGGACAGCGCCAGCGCCGTCGCAGCGTCCTGGGCGTGGGAGCGCAACTGGTTGACGTACTGGGTACGCGAGCTCTCCAGGCTGACCATGAAGCTGCCGGTGAAGGCGACCACCAGGAACAGACAGATAGCAATCAACAGCTGTTTGAACAAAGACATCTGAGCGTGTGCTCCTAGTTAGTCGTCTCGACCGGGAAACCTTCGGCCTGCATTTTCTTCAACACATCCTGCCAGCGTGACAGGCGTTTGGTATCGCCGACCTTCTTGTTGCCATTGGCACCCGGCAACCACATCCCTTCTGCATTGAAAGAGTAGACCGGCAGCAAATCCTTTCGTTGGCTGGCCGGCCTGATTGCGTCAATCAGACTGTCGAGCACCAGTGGCTCGGCTTCCGGACTCGAGTAATAGGTCAGCACCATATGCGCCCGGTTCTGAGTCAGTGCCTTGACGTAAGTGATGCGTAGCTTCTCGCTGGCCACGCCGAGATGACGCAAGCTGAAGTACTTCGCAATAGCGTAGTCTTCACAGTCACCGGCACCCTTCCAGAGGGCTTCGATTGGCGTTTCCCAGTAGTCGACTTCATGCCACAGATCGATGTCTTCGACGTATCGAAGCTGTTTATTGAAGAAACGATTGACCACGTTGAGTTGTTCCAGCTCGCCGATCGGCTTCTGGCTGGTCAACAAAAATTGCCAATCGTTAATGCGTTGCTGACCCTCTCCCAAAGGTCCGTACAATGCCTGCGCCCGCCGGCTGATGAGGGAAAAATCCCAATCGGCACTCAAGCTGCCGGCCATCACGCCAGCCAGCAACAGGGCACTGAACAACAGGCGTAAAATCCGCGGGATCGTTAAACTTGCCGCCAATGCGAGGCATCCTGGAGAGGCAGGAGGGAGTTGTCCGAATGGTGAGGGTTGGACCAGAAAAAAACAATGGCACGATGAGATCATTGGTGGCGGGCTAAACTACTGGATAGGCACTCGTCCGCTGGTTTGACAAGCCGTCTGGCAGTCACTAGTGTCATTTGGATCCAAATTTTTTATCATTCAGGGTGCGTTTAGTGACACAAAAGCCCAACCCTCTCAGCAGTATCCAGGTCAATGGGCCAATTCCCGCCCATCTGGCACGCTCGGTGATCGAAGAAACACTGCGCGCGGCCATCCTCGACGGGCGCATTCCCTGCGGCGCAGCCCTGCGCCAGCAAGACCTCGCCGACCTGTTCGGCGTCAGCCGCATGCCCGTGCGCGAAGCCTTGCGACAACTCGAAGCACAATCGCTGCTCAGCGTCACAGCCCACAAAGGCGCCTTGGTTGCGCCACTGGTCCAGGGCGACGCCGTGGAAACCTACGCGTTGCGCATCCTGCTCGAATCCGAAGCCCTGCGTCTTTCGATACCCCTGCTGCTGGGCGAAGACATCGAACAGGCCGCCCGTTACATCGACGAACTGGAAAAGCAAAGCGATTACAGCGAAATCGGCCGGCTCAACCGCCTGTTCCACATGGCGCTGTACAGCCGGGCGCCCAATCGCCGGTTGTTGAAACTGGTTGAGGACGGCTTGAACGAAGAAGAGCGCTTCCTGCGTTTCAACCTGGAAGCCATGGGCTTGGGCAAACTGTCCCAGGAAGACCACCGCGAATTATTGCGGGCCGCCGAAGAACGGGACGTCGAACGCTCCGTTAAGCTGCTCGAACATCACCTCAATCGAGGGGTCGAGGTCATTACCCGCTACCTGGACAGTCCTGAAGTAAAAGCCAGGAATACGTCGAAGTAATACACCATGGCAAGCTCCTCGCTTGCCGTCCGTGACTCGCGAGAAATCTGATTACAAATCCCCTACCCCCATTCCGCTGACGTATTCGGGCTTTTCAGTACCCCTGAAACGACAAAACCCCAATTGCTTTCGCAATTGGGGTTTCGGAATTTAATCTTGACGATGACCTACTCTCACATGGGGAAACCCCACACTACCATCGGCGATGCATCGTTTCACTGCTGAGTTCGGGATGGGATCAGGTGGTTCCA